>NZ_CP169638.1:850000-1158750 GCF_042134605.1 Flagellimonas alginilytica
GAACGCTGCACCTAAATGCATTTCGGGGAGTACGAGCTATTTCCGAGCTTGATTGGCCTTTCACCCCTACCCACAGGTCATCCCAAGACTTTTCAACGTCAACGGGTTCGGTCCTCCACTATGTGTTACCACAGCTTCAACCTGCCCATGGGTAGATCGCACGGTTTCGCGTCTACTACTACCGACTATAGCGCCCTGTTCAGACTCGCTTTCGCTACGGCTGCGCACCTGAAGTGCTTAACCTTGCCGGTAAAAGTAACTCGTAGGCTCATTATGCAAAAGGCACGCCGTCACCAATAAATTGGCTCCGACCGCTTGTAGGCGTATGGTTTCAGGGTCTGTTTCACTCCGTTATTCACGGTTCTTTTCACCTTTCCCTCACGGTACTGGTTCACTATCGGTCTCTCAGGAGTATTTAGCCTTGGCGGATGGTCCCGCCGGATTCACACAGGGTTTCACGTGCCCCGCGCTACTCAGGATACCACTATCTTTAACGCTCCTTGCCCGTACGGGACTGTCACCCATATCGTGCAGCTTTCCAACTGCTTCCGGTTCGTCGCGCAAAGAACATTGTGGTCCTACAACCCCGTCATTGCCGGAACAACAACGGTTTGGGCCGATCCGATTTCGCTCGCCACTACTCTCGGAATCACTCTTGTTTTCTCTTCCTCCGCCTACTTAGATGTTTCAGTTCAGCGGGTTCGCCCACCTTACGGTGTGACTGGCCTTCAACCAGCCGGGTTGCCCCATTCGGACACCCACGGATCAATGCTCATGTGCAGCTCCCCGTGGATTTTCGCAGCTTATCACGTCCTTCTTCGCCTCTGAGAGCCTAGGCATCCCCCATACGCCCTTCTTTTGCTTGTCGCACCTGTACCCTAAGATACAAATGCCCTCTCGTAATCCTTAATGTTCTATTCTACTTCGTGTTTCTTCTTTGACTTCGCACAGATCGATATAAATCAATCCTGCTCCGTCCCAATATGTCAATGAACTTTTTAACAGTCTTGAGATGTTAGATATTAGACATGAGATGAATCTCACTTCTAAAATCTGGACACCCAATACTATCCAGTGGAGAATATCGGAGTCGAACCGATGACCTCCTGCGTGCAAGGCAGGCGCTCTAGCCAGCTGAGCTAATCCCCCATTATCAGTTGTCAGTTAACAGTTATCAGTTAACAGTACTATATAACGGTAACCCAACATCTAGAATTTCCTAATCTCAGTACTCAATGAACTTATCATCGTAGTCTCAGGCAGACTTACTTCGACTGCGCTCAGCACAGGCTTCTCGTCTTTCTTTCGACTTGTAGTCTCAGGCAGACTCGAACTGCCGACCTCTACATTATCAGTGTAGCGCTCTAACCAGCTGAGCTATGAGACTGTCTTGGCCTATTGCCAGTATTTGTAACATATTATGAACGACAGCGCAATACTATAACAACCACCTCGTGCAGGACCCGATATTCCGGGCGTCTCTTTCTCTAGAAAGGAGGTGTTCCAGCCGCACCTTCCGGTACGGCTACCTTGTTACGACTTAGC
Source organism: Flagellimonas alginilytica (assembly GCF_042134605.1). Classification (GTDB taxonomy): domain Bacteria; phylum Bacteroidota; class Bacteroidia; order Flavobacteriales; family Flavobacteriaceae; genus Flagellimonas; species Flagellimonas alginolytica. The sequence goes on from NZ_CP169638.1 coordinate 851,546, forward strand.
CCTAGTTACCGATTTTGCCCTAGGCCGCTCCTCGCGGTGACGGACTTCAGGCACTCCCGGCTTCCATGGCTTGACGGGCGGTGTGTACAAGGCCCGGGAACGTATTCACCGGATCATGGCTGATATCCGATTACTAGCGATTCCAGCTTCACGGGGTCGAGTTGCAGACCCCGATCCGAACTGTGACCGGTTTTGTAGATCCGCGCCCCCTTGCGGGGTGGCTTCCCTCTGTACCGGCCATTGTAGCACGTGTGTAGCCCAGGACGTAAGGGCCGTGATGATTTGACGTCGTCCCCACCTTCCTCACGGTTTGCACCGGCAGTCCCGTTAGAGTCCCCATCTTGACATGCTGGCAACTAACGGTAGGGGTTGCGCTCGTTATAGGACTTAACCTGACACCTCACGGCACGAGCTGACGACAACCATGCAGCACCTTGCAGGCAGTCCGAAGAAAGGGGTATCTCTACCCCATGCAGCCTGCATTTAAGCCCTGGTAAGGTTCCTCGCGTATCATCGAATTAAACCACATGCTCCACCGCTTGTGCGGGCCCCCGTCAATTCCTTTGAGTTTCATTCTTGCGAACGTACTCCCCAGGTGGGATACTTATCACTTTCGCTTGGCCACGGAGACCGAAGTCCCCACAGCTAGTATCCATCGTTTACGGCGTGGACTACCGGGGTATCTAATCCCGTTCGCTACCCACGCTTTCGTCCATCAGCGTCAGTACATGGTTGGTCACCTGCCTTCGCGATCGGTGTTCTATGTGATATCTATGCATTTCACCGCTACACCACATGTTCCGGCAACCCCACCATGACTCAAGACCTGCAGTATCAAAGGCAATTTTATGGTTGAGCCACAAACTTTCACCCCTGACTTACAGGCCCGCCTACGGACCCTTTAAACCCAATGATTCCGGATAACGCTCGGACCCTCCGTATTACCGCGGCTGCTGGCACGGAGTTAGCCGGTCCTTATTCTTACGGTACCGTCAGACACCTACACGTAGGTGCGTTTCTTCCCGTATAAAAGCAGTTTACAACCCATAGGGCAGTCATCCTGCACGCGGCATGGCTGGATCAGGCTCCCGCCCATTGTCCAATATTCCTCACTGCTGCCTCCCGTAGGAGTCTGGTCCGTGTCTCAGTACCAGTGTGGGGGATCCCCCTCTCAGGGCCCCTAACCATCGCTGCCTTGGTGGGCCGTTACCCCGCCAACTAACTAATGGTACGCATGGCCATCCCTGTCCGATAAATCTTTAACCGAAACATCATGCGATGTAACGGTACCATGGGGCATTAATCCAAGTTTCCCTGGGCTATTCCCCTGACAGGGGCAGGTTCCATACGCGTTCCGCACCCGTGCGCCGGTCGCCGGCAAAAAAGCAAGCTTTTTCCCGCTGCCCCTCGACTTGCATGTGTTAGGCCTGCCGCTAGCGTTCATCCTGAGCCAGGATCAAACTCTTCATTGTATTTCCTTGAATGTCTGTCCGACACCCGGAAAACACGAGTCCCCGCATCAAAATGGTTCTTTATAATTCTTACGCTGTCGTTACAATATGTATATGAACTTGTTTGTTTTTTTCTTCCAATTTTAGCCCTTCGGCTTTTCAGAAGCGCCCTGCCTTATTAGCTAAGCGGGTGCAAATATACGCAGGTTATTTTCTTTCCACAAAATGTTTTTGAATGTTTTTTTCGAAAAAAAATCAATTTATATATAAGTGCTTGTTTTTCAGTATTCAGAAATTTTACACTTTATCATTTTTATGAAAAGAAATTCCAAACCAATCCGAATCTTATCACAAAATCCCGGTATGGGTAATTGGGAGCGGAGTAATAATTCGGTTCGGAAAAAATAGAATTCAAGTGTTCGGCCTTTAAATATATCCGTGTTTGTTTTACCCTGGCATTAATAAATACATCCATTAAAGGGTATGCTCCAAACTCTTCGTTGTTCTGAATATAGAATTCACCCAATAAAGGGTGGTAGGCGTCCATGTTATAGGATGTAAAATATTTAAAGGTCACTCCTGTTTGAATGTACATGGCTTTTTTGAAAACGTCACTTGAATAGTATAAGGTATTCCTTGTAACCAGGTCGGGCACATTGACCACTTGATTCTCTTGGGTCACATTTTGATACATTACCGTGTTCATTAACGCCCATTTTCTCCACTTTACCTCTTTTTCATACTTTACTTTTAAGTGATTTATTGTGCTGGATTCTTGAAATGGCCTTACAAAAGCGGTTTCCTGACCCAATCCAATGGCTTCTTCGGTAGCTGTGGATGCAAAATAACTGTAGTTATCCACTGCACTGTATTCTGCTCGGATGTTTCCTATTAATTTAGAGTCCAGACCGAATTCGATGCTCTGTGTCTGTACTTTTTCGAATGTTCTATTGTTTTGCCAGTTAAAATTTCGATAATCGCTTTGATAAAGTAAATAATTGAAGTCCGGCATACGGGACGAAATATGTATGGCCCCTGTAATCTTATTGTTTTTGTTGAGCCTGTATGCCGCGATGGCATCAAGATTATTTCCTGTTAGGTTCCCAGATACTGTGTAATTTAGATTTCCCTGCAAATGCAGCGGGCCTATTGTATTTGCATAAGTTCCTCCAATCGACACCTCGTTCCCATCCAACTTATTCTGTATGATACCTTCTTCGGTCAATAGAATACTATTGAAAAAGTAATTGTAATTGAACAGTGCTATGTTGCCGGACACCCTACCCAAAGTTTTGTTGAAAAATTCGACACTCCCTTTATTATACATGGTTTTTAACCGCACCTGATCTTCAATGGGGATCAAAAATGGGTCGGTACCAAATGCATCGTTTTGTGCGGATTGCCCAAAATCGTAAATTTTAGTCTCGTAACTAAATTCATGCCCCAAGGACAAACTTGTAGGTTCCGTATCCAATGAATCCTTTTTTTTGTTTACCAGCTTATAGTGTTGATCAAAGTAATATCGTTTTCCTAAAATTCGATTATTGGCATTGGTGTAGAGCAGGTCAATTTTAGCCCTGTCCTGAAAATCCGGCAAATCTCCTTCAAACTGATTCCTATCCAGTAATCCGCCACTTTCTTCACTTTCCATTTCCTGGGCAGCGATATGACCGCGAATACCATATCTTCCATTTTCCGTAAGATAATTGAACGTAAACCTAAATTTACCATCTTGCGCTTCTTCGTACCTATATTTGCCCAATGACCGGAAGCCATTGTATGCTATGGATGCGTTAAATCTTTTGGTAATATTAAAGGTGAGCAATGCATCCAAATATTGCCCTTGCTCCATTGTGGTCTTGAACATAAGCTCCGTCATTGGAGTGGGCACACTATAATAGTTGACGTCTTCTTTCTCGAAATACCCTGGATGTTTTGCAGATGCCCCTATTCTTGGGTAATACGGTGTTGCCGACAAAGTTAAACCTAACCGATTATAGGGCTGACCCATGTTGGCAAATGGCATTAACTCGAAATCGTCCTTTCTTAGGTAATTGTATATGTAATCCTTTTTAATGGTAAGTGTTGTGTCTACAGTTGTAGTATCCTTGTTGTAGGATATGATCTTGTAATCATGGATGCCAATAGAATCCTTGGCAGTGGGCTTTGCTGGTTTCTTTAAATTTCCCTTGGGTTTATCCTTGGCTATAGAATCTTTGGATTGCAAAAGAGGACCTTCTTTTGGATCTAGATCTAAAGTATCCGCCTTTTTGGTTGGCGGCAGGGAATCCTGCTGCGCCATTATGGATTGTCCTAGTAAGATAAATAGGGTAACAAATAAAATTCTCATTCCACGTTATTGCTTGGACAAAGGTAAAAGTTTTGTTTCTAAAGAAATGTGAAAAGTTCAAACACAAAAAAACCCTGCCATTTGGCAGGGTTTTATTTAAGATTTTATTTGACCCAACTACTAGTTTTGAGTCGAAATAAATGGATTGTTCTGAATTTCCAACTGAGGAATTTCAAATGTCAACCTTTCATCATCGTAAGGTATTGCAGTACCAACATTTGAAAGGTGGTTTGCCCCTCTAACAACTGTACCTTGATTTCTCTTAAGGGACAGGTAACTTTTTCCTTCTCCCCAAAGTTCAATACGCGTCTGAAGATAGATTTCATCCAAAAGTGCCTGACCAGAAAGCCCATCCACATAAGCGGAGCTCGGAACTCTTTCGTCCAACAACACTTTTAACATAGTTTGAGCAGCACCTGTTTGACCGGCTTTAGCAGCAGCCTCAGCGTGTAACAAATACATTTCTGCTACTCTTAAATACAAATAATCTGTAGTAATGTTGGCCTGCCCACCAATTACTCTATCCGGGTGATAGAATTTATTTAATGGCATCAAGTCCGCATAGGCTCCTTCCGGAGCTGCAAATTGTTGTTTACGAACATCATCTTCAGGGATTGCATCATACAGATCGGAATCGATTGCCTTGGCATCACCTGCCCAAGCATAACTGTATGTAAACCTATCCATTTGACCCCACCAGGAAACCAATCCAAGACCGTTATCTACAGTAAGATCAACACCCCAAATCCATCCAGATGTATTCAAATCATTGAATCCAGCCAATACTTCCTCAGAGTTCATCAAAGTATAACCACCACTATTGATAACAGCAGCAGTTAAATCCATAACTTCTTGATGGCTGTCTCCTTTAGATGCCAATACATATGCCAAAATAGCTTGCGAAACTGTTTTATCCACTTGACTTTTTGAACTTCTTGCAAAGCCGTCCAATAATGAAATAGACTCATTAAGGTCTTTTTCCATCAAAGCATATATTTCAGCTGTGGTAACCTTTGGACCATTCAAATCATCCGGACTATCGTAGATAGGCAAAATTTCAGCTGAAGGATCATAACTGTTCGCATAATATTGAGTTAAGTAAAAGTAAGCATGGGCACGCAATGTTTTAGCTTGACCCATTAAATACCTGTTCTCTTCCAATTCTGGAACAACATCGTTACCGCCCAAGGCATCGATTACCAAGTTAGCAGAACGAATAATACGATAATAAAATCTCCAAGGCATGTAATTCCTAGTTCTTGTGAAATCCGTAGTTGCCTGGAACTCGGTAATATCCGCCCTGTACCATCCATAGGTACTAACGGACAATGCCATATCCCCGGAAAGCATGTCTCCATAAATATCATACCCTTTATGACCAAAATCGTCGTGGTTCGTTGTTCCACCACTCCCGGTGGCAAACATCGTAGAGTATATACCGGAAATTGTTCCTTCAATCACTGCTGGGTTAACGGCCGCGGCCTCCCCCACTTGCTCTTGCGTTAAGAATTCAGACGGTTGCTCGTCCAAGAAATCCTCACCACAGCTCGCCAATAAAAATAGCGAGGCGATAACTGATAATTTAATATTAATGTTTTTCATAACTTTTTTTTCTAAAATTTAACTCTCACACCTAAGGTCACAGTGGTTAGAGGAGCATAAATTCTCCTTGCCGAAGCACCATTTTCCCTTACAGAAGGGTTAAAACCTTGTCTAGCAGTCTTGATGGCTAGATTATCACCTGCCAACCAGATATTTACATTTTTCAATCCCATTCTTTCGGCATCCTTAGACGGCAAGGTATAACCAATCTTGGCATTGTTAAAAGCAATATAGTCGGTACTTGTCAGCCATCTTGTAGTGGCTACCCTTTGATCCTGACCAGTTGCATCATCCAATCTAGGCACATCGGTTATATCTCCTGGGTTTTGCCATCTTTGAGAAATATCCTTGTGCAAGTTTGTAGATGCGGCACCAAAGTTATCACTCATCAATTCTGAGTATTGGTTATCCATTGCCCATCCACCCAAACTATAGGTAAACTGAGCTGAAAAATCGAAGTTCTTCACCTGAGCAGCCAATCTAAATGCTCCGAACAAATCAGGAATACCAGATTTACCTACATACTTTTGAGTTGCATCCGCATAAGTTTCGGTTGTCTGTCTCGCTACAGTTGCATCTGGGTTTTCGCTCATGTAAGCCTCCATATCCAAAATACCATCTTCACCTTCGTCGAGCGCACCGTTTCCGTTGGTATCATTGAAATATTGATAGTACATTCCAACACCATTATCTGGATTTACTCCGGCCCACTCCCTAACGTAGAAATCATAAATAGAACTTCCTTTTGAATAACCGTATGGAGCAGCGGAAACATCCAAAATTCTCGGCTCACCAGTTGAAGGCTCAATAGGCATGGTAAGAATTTCGTTGTTTATATGAGAACCATTAAAGGATAAGTCCAATTTAAAATCGTTCTTATCGATAATATGACCGGTAAAGTTGAATTCAATACCCTGGTTCAACAACTCTCCATCGTTAACGGTAACAATTGCGATACCTTGAGATGGCCCAACTCTTCGTTGGAAAATAAGGTTGTCCGTCTTTTTGCTGTAGAAATCAACTACACCATCCAAATATTTGCCCAAACCAAATTCAACACCAGTCTGGAACATTTTTGAAGTTTCCCAAGTTAAATCAGGATTCCCATTATCTCTAATTGAAAGTGATATTTGATCATTCAAGTTATTGATGTCATATGTATCGTACGCGATGTAATAATCATCCGTATCAACAGCTTGATCACCTGTCACACCATACGACGCCTTAAGCTTCAAGAAATCGAATACATTATTTCCAGACATAAAGTCCTCATTGGTAATAACCCATGCAGCTCCTACAGAACCGAATGTACCCCATTTTTCATTGATGAATCTTGAAGAACCATCCCTACGAACAGATGCGGTCAAGAAATATTTCTTATCGTAATCGTAATTTACTTGTCCAAAGTAAGATTCTATACTATACCCTCTTGAAAAACCACCAGCAGGGCCTTGAGGAACCACAAAGTTGTTCAACTCATAAATATTTGGGCTAACTGCCAATCTTTTTGAAGCATCAAACTGCTCTCTCTCGAATTGGTTGTTCTCGTGCGCAATCAACGCTTCGATAGAATGACTACCAAATTCAGTTTGGTAACGCAACAATTTTAAGAAGTTAGTGGTCAAGAAATTTCTATCTCTTTGGTACAGATCACCACCTGTTGAGATACCTCCTCCATAAAAAGGATTGGTAAATGACTTATAACGTTCTGTAGCAAACTGCGCTCCAAATCGCGTTTCAAAGGTCAAACCTTCCGCAATATTTACATCCAACGAAAAGTTACCATTGATTTCATGTCTATTTGTACCAACGAAATCATAAAGTGCCGATGCAATTGGGTTCAACTGATCCGCGTTTGGTCTTGATCTAAATCCAGATGCCGTACCATAATCATACTGATACCCGCCAAAAATTGGGTCTTCCACCAATTGATAGTTATCGTCTCTCAAGAAAACAGGGAAAATTGGGGCCATTTTATCTGCAAACTCAAACAAGTTTTCAGAACCAACAGTTTGACCATTATTTTGGCTTTTGGAATAAGCATAACCAGCGTTAACACCTACCTTTAACCACTTTTTCACTTGAGAATCCGCATTCAACCTTGCAGTATACCTACGATATCCTGTGTTTAAAGCATACCCATTATCATCCAGATACCCTATTGAAGTAAAGTACTTACTTTTTTCATTACCTCCGGCCATTCTTAAGTTAGCCTCTGTCCTGATAGCAGAATCGAATGCCAAATCAGAATATCTTTGTGGAGTATACCTTCTAGTTACACCTGGCCTTACCGTACCGGTAGCAGGGTCAATCAACTCACCGCCATCAGCTACATTCCACATGTTGTAACCAGGAGCAACGTAGTTAACCGAAAACAGATTTGCATTTGCAAAAGCAACCGGATCAGCCTCACCATCCAAAGCTGCTCCATTGCGAATTCCCTCCCAAACATAACCAATGTACTCCTCGGGAGAAGTAATCACATCGTACCTTGGAATCAACTGCATGTTAAAACCGGATTTAACATCCACCTCAACATAAGATTCGTTGGAAGAACCAGTTTTTGTAGTAATCAAAATCACCCCATTGGCACCACGAGAACCATAAATCGCGGTTGCCGTAGCATCCTTAAGAACAGTAGTCGTTTTGATATCCGCAGGGTTAATGGAATTAATGCTTCCCGTAAAAGGTACACCATCCACAACATACAACGGATCTCTGTTACCATTTACTGAACCATAGCCCCTTACACGAATCGTAGATGCGGTACCGGGCTGACCAGATGTATTGATTACAGCAACACCGGCAACCTCTCCTGCAAGTGCCTGAGACACGTTGGAAAAAGATTTAACTTCCAAAGCTTCTGCCTCAACAACGGATGCCGTACCAGCAAAGGCTTGTTTTGTTGTTGTACCGTACCCAACTACAACCACTTCCTCCAGTGCCTGCGCGTCGTCTTGCATTTGTACATTAATAGTTGAAGATGATCCAACTACTCTTTCCTCCGTCCTCTGCCCCAAATAACTGAAACGAAGCGTTTCTCCTTCGGAAGCCGAAATGGAATAGTTTCCATCAAAATCTGTTTGTGTACCGTTGGACGTCCCTACAACGACCACAGCAACACCAGGAAGTGGCAGACCCCCTTGGTCGGTCACATTACCTGAAACTGTTTTCTCTTGTGCGTAAGAGAAAGAAATGCACAACGCCAACAAAGGCGTCAGCATCCATGCTAACTTAGCTTTCATTTATTTCATTTTTTGAATTAGTCCGCCCAAAAATCAATATAAAAAGTTAATATTCAAAAAAATTAACACCTTTGCCCAGAACCGACAAAGCCAACAATAATCAATATTTTTGATAATTTTAACATATTATTAGCAACATAAATCCTTATATATGTGATTTGTAAGAATTTTTTTAACTTTTTTTTAATTAAAATGTATTTCTTGATAGTGACACTGTTAAATTTTGATAATTTATGTTAAAGTTGTGTTACCGCTCCTTTGTTGAAACCGGCACCGACGAAGCCGGAAGAGGCTGCCTCGCTGGCCCCGTAACCGCTGCAGCGATAATTTTACCGCCCAAATTTTCCAACAACATCCTAAACGACTCGAAACAGCTTTCTGAAAACAAACGAGCCAGGTTAAGGCCTATTTTGGAAAAAGAAGCCGTCTCTTATTCCGTTTGCCATGTTTTTCAGGAAGAAATTGATGAAATAAACATTTTAAACGCTTCCTTTTTGGCAATGCACAGGGCCATAGACAAACTAGAGCCACGCCCTTCCTTTATTATAGTGGATGGAAACCGATTTAAACCTTATCCAAATATTGAACACGAATGCATCGTAAAAGGTGATGGAAAATACATGAGCATTGCAGCCGCCTCTGTTTTGGCAAAAACCTACCGAGATGAGTACATGGCCAAGATCCATGAAGAGTTCCCCATGTACAATTGGAAAAAAAACAAAGGTTACCCTACAAAAGAACACAGGGAGGCCATTCTAAAACATGGCCTAACAAAATACCATCGAAAAAGCTTTAGACAACTTCCCGATCAGTTGACACTGGATATTTAAAAACGCTAACTTTGTGTCAAACTTCAAGAATGAGACCAAAGGTACTTTTTTGTTTGCTCCCCTTAATCCTACTATCCTGCACAAAAGAAGTAAAGACCAAAGATTCTTTATTGGAACATTTACCGCCCGATCCTTCCCTTGTTATCAAAATATCCAATCTCACCAATTTTAAAAGTGAGCTAAAGAACAACGCATCGCTACAATCGGTAGAGCGGTTTTCCGGCTTACAAGAAATAATGGCAAGGGTAAAAGGACTGGATCACCTCAATACAGAACAGACCTGTATACTTGCGCTTTATGAAGTAGGCAAGGACAATTTTGATTACGTACTGGCCGCAAAAAATGAATCCGGACTGTTCAATGTCGATAGCGTTGCGAACAAAACGGTTGAAACCTTGAGCTATGAGGGTGCCAACATTACAAAATACAACCTGGATGGACTGGAGGTTTTTAGCCTCAATAAAAACAAGGAGATTTTGATGAGTTCCTCCATAATGCTTTTGGAGAACATCGTTCGGCTTGGCCACAACACTTTGGTAGACCCGGTTTTGGAGAAATTGTACCAGGCCAGTTCCAAAAACAAATCAGCTACTCTGTTTATAAATCCGGCCAGCAATGCCGCCCTGCTACCGATAAAAGAGAACAATGAAATCGCCAATCCGTTTTCTTCATGGATATCGTTGGATTTTACCGCCAATTCGGACGAAGTCAATCTAAACGGAGTGGCCATGGCACCAGATTCCATAAAAAGCTTCGTCAATTTGTTCAAGGGCACCTCTCCCCTTTCCAACAAAACGCCGACATATGCACCAATTAATACCCAGGCCATTGTATCGTATACTTTTGACGATTATCAGGTATTCGCTAAAAATCAAAACAACTATTTGGATAGGGTCAGAAAAGTGGACTCCCTTTTTAACACCATAGAGGAAGTCGGTGTGATCTATTTGAACAACCAAAAGGTTGTACTGTTAAAATCTTTCGGCACAGAAAGTCTATACGATTATCTTGATCAAAGGAAAACAGCTTCACAAACCTACCAAGGCAACGAGATATTGGAGCTTCAAGAAAAAAGATGGGTGGAGCAGAGTTTTACGCCGCTTGTACAAAATTTTGAATCCAATTTTTGCACATTACTGGATAATAGCTTTATTTTTTCCGAAAACAAGGAAGCATTACAAACCATAGTCAGTAGCTACAAAAGTTCATCCTCATTGGATAAAGATCAAGGCTATCTCACCGCAAAGGCTTCTTTGGCAAATGAATCCAGCATCCTGTTTGTTTCGGATGAAACAGGTATCAATTTACTTGCAGAGCGAGAACTTTCCACTGAAATGGTTTCCGACATCAAAGACAGCGATTTTAAGGATCAAGTTTTTGCCTCACAAATGGTAATGGACAATGGCTTTGGGCATTTTAATATTCTTGTGTCCAAAATTGCCAAAAGACAAGAGCAAAATACCGTATCGCCCCTATTTACATTGGAACTGAACACCGATTTGGCCACTGACCCACAATTCGTGATAAACCACCGGACCAAAAAACAAGAAGTTGTAGTGCAAGATCAGAACAATGTTCTCTATCTAATCTCCACCGACGGAAAAATTCTCTGGACCAAACAATTGGACGGAAGGATACAAGGTGACATCCAACAGGTTGATATCTACAAAAACGGAAAACTACAATTGGCCTTTTGCACCAACGATCAATTTTTGATCATAGATCGCAATGGGGACGAAGTAGCACCTTTTAACATTGATTTTGATGGAGGCAATCTAAACCCACTTGCCGTTTTTGATTACGATGGCAGCCGTAATTACCGCTTTGTGGTCACACAGGGCAAAAAAGTATTTATGTACAACAACCAAGGAAAAATTGTAAACGGTTTCACGTTTAAGGAAGCTCCAAGCAACATCCTTGGGGCTCCCAAACATTTTAGGGTGGGCAACAAGGATTATTTGGTATTTAAACAGGATAACAATACCCTAAGAATACTGCATCGTGTTGGCAGCGACCGTATAAAGGTGACCGAGAAAATAGATTTTTCCAACAACGAAGTGTTCCTTTATAAAAATAAGTTCTCGGTAACGAACAAAGCCGGGGTTTTGCACCAAATAGACACAAATGGAAAACTAGTGGCCACCAATTTTAACTTAAACGCGGATCACGGATATTATGCCACGAGCAATACTTTGGTATTTATGGACGACAATATCCTAAGCATTAAAGGAAAAAAAGTTGAATTGGAACTAGGAGTTTATTCCAAGCCAAAAATATTCTATATCTACGATAAAATCTATGTTGCTGTAACGGACATCCAAAACCAACAGATCTATTTATTTGATAGTCAGGCCAAGCCCATACCAAACTTTCCGGTTTATGGCAGCTCCCTGATCGACCTCTCGGATATGGACAATGACAAAAAACTGGAGCTGGTCGCCAAGGACCAGGACAACTCGTTGATCGTGTACCAAATCAATTAACAAGATCTCGTAACTGCTACCTATACAATAGTTTAAACGAAATACACATATTTGATCATAGTGTAGTTTTCATTTTAGTAGTTTGTACGGTATTGCTATATCACAAACTAAAAAAACACTAGTAAAAATGAAAACCTCCAGCAAACTACTCTACTGTTTGTCAATTACACTGTTGATGGCTGCCAGTGCAGAAGCCCAATTTTTTAAAAAATTGGCCAAAAAAGCCGAACGGGCAGCCGAACGTACCGTTGAAAATCGGGTAGATAGAGAAACTTCAAAAAAAACAGACCAAGTCCTGGACAGTATTCTGGAACCGGGCACTGGCGGAAAACAATCCCCAGGCAACAATCCAGAAACCGGAAACATTCCTGGTGGCACCAATGAAAATTCCAACACCTCGGGGCCGGTAAAGGCCGAACCCCAGACCATTCAAGTTTATAGTAAGTTCGATTTTGTCCCGGGAGACAAACCATTGTTCTTTGATGATTTTAATGATGATTTCATTGGAGATTTTCCATCTAAATGGAACACCAACGGTTCCGGCGAAGTGGTGACCCTGGGCAATATGCCCGGTAAATGGTACGCCATAGCCAATAGAAGCCTTACCGTACCCAACTTAGGAACCGATCTGCCAGAAGATTTCACCATCGAATTCGATATAAGAGCGGTAAACCTAACCAAGAACACAAGTTCCCAAGCGGTAATGCGCATTTATTTGTCGGAGACCGCCAACCTGACCACAAACGAAAACAATGCATTGTCCAGTCTCTCTTTTTGCCAATATATACCCATTGGAGTTAAGGTGGACAATAATTTTAGCAACGACCCGTCCCCTATCCAAAATACCATGCAACAGGACTTGCGGGAGGTATTTCAAGATGTGGCCCATGTCTCCATTGCCGTAAATAAAAACCGATACCGCTTATGGATCAACCAGAACAAGATCGTTGATCTACCTCAATTTATAGTGGACCCAGAAAAAATAAACCATCTAAAGCTATACGTAAACGGAATTGATACCCAGAACAATCAAGAGCAAGTATTGATCAGTAATCTCAAGGTTGCCGAAGGCGGTGTTGATTTGAGAAGAAAACTAATGTCCGAAGGAAAAATTTCCACCAATGGTATTCTGTTCAATTCTGGCTCCGCAGAAATACTTCCGCAATCCATGGGAATTATAAGGCAGATTTCCCAAGTGTTGAACCAGGATTCTTCCATCAGCCTCAACATAGTTGGCCATACCGATTCCGATGGTACGGACGAAAGCAATATGGCACTTTCCAAAAATCGGGCAGAGGCCGTAAAAAATGCTTTAGTATCCGTTTATGGAATATCTCCGGACCGCTTGACCTCCGATGGAAAAGGAGAATCGGAACCTGTTGCCGACAACAGTTCCGCACAAGGCAAAGCACAGAACCGAAGAGTTGAATTCATTAAAAAATAATATCTCCGTAGAAAATGAAACGTTTATTTACCACACTATTTATTGCCACGTTCGCCATCACCATTGTACATGCACAGAACACTTGCAGCACTTACTATCCCATGGTCGATGGTGCCAAACTACAATACACCAATTATAACAAAAAAGGAAAAGAGGACGGCAAGTTTAATTATACAGTCACCAATGTACAAGGTAGTGGCAACAACATTAGCGCCACAATGGAAATGGAAATAGTGGACAAAAAGGGCAAGGTCTATACCTCTGATTATGATATAGTTTGCGATGGCGACATAGTTAAAATTGATTTTAAATCCCTGATGAACGAACAAATGCTAAGTCAAATGGGAGATGTTGAAATGGATATTTCCGGAACCGATATAGAACTGCCCAACAGTCTTTCGGTAGGCCAAGAATTACCAGACGCCAATATTTCGATTAAAATGAAAATGGGTGGAGCCATTAATATGAACACCAATGTGGAAACCGTTAACCGAAAGGTGGAAAAGCTTGAAAGTTTGACCACACCTGCCGGCACGTTTGACTGCTACGTGATCTACAGCGAGACCAAGACCAAAATGATGATGACCAACCAAACCTTGCCCTCACGCACGTGGTTCTCAGAAGGCGTGGGCATGGTAAAACAAGAATCGTATAACAAAAGTGGAAAACTGACCAATAGCATGGTCCTGACAAACTATAGTAAGTAGAGATAATTATTTACAAAAGAAAACCGAGGCAAATGCCTCGGTTTTTCTAAACTTTCAATGAAATATTATTGCCTCTTATATTCGATAATTATTTCACCCGTTAAATGTGAACCGAACTGAGCGTTGTCCAAGGTCAATGTCAAAACATTGCCTTTCAATTGAATTGTTGATATTATGGAAAACTCCTCAAACTCATCTGGTCCTATTTGGTTAAAACCTGTAGTAATTAATTTTTCATTTTCAATTTTCCAAGTACCGGTATGATACCCTTCTCCATCATCCCCATCCATAAAATTGGTCCCTACCGGACCAGTAATTACCTTTTCCCCGTCCACTATTTCATATTCCTCCCTTGAATAACGTAAAAAACCAGTGGTCTTTATTTCTTTGGGATTATCAGTAAACTCAATGGCATAATTTGTTTCTTCGGGGACAATTTTTTCAATTACACCATTTTGATATTCAACGAAAAAAGTGTCATTTTAGTAATTGGTCATTGTCCATTTACCTACCAATTGCTCATCCAAACTTAAATTTGACGTAGCATCATCCTTGCTACAGACAACTATTAAAAGGGTTAAAAGGCAAATTTTCAAGTATTTCATAAGTTATGGTTGTGTTTGATTAATTATTTAAATTTTAAGTCCTAGCCCTAAACTAATTACTGAGGTTTTATAGGCATCATCTCCTTCTATCAATCCGTAACTATACCTCAAGTTCAACTCCAATTGATCTGTAAGGTCAAAACCTAGTCCCCCATTTAGACTAAAATCAAACCTATCAAAGTTAGAATACGTCTCCTTTTCACCCTCCAATGAAGGATCAAATGGAAGTTTTTTAACAACTTCCGTTCTTTTCAATGCGTACCCTGGCTGTATACCCAGTTCCAGATAAAAACGCTCAACCAATTCAATCCCAACGTTAACAGGCAACAAAATCATCAATTCATTTACCTTAGTAACAACTTCCCCTGCCATGGGGTCTTTATTATAATCAACATACTCTACGTAAACTTCACTTAAAGTTCTTGTCCCTTGGTTGGCCAATAATAATTCAGGTCTGATACTTGTCTTATCTGAAATGCTGATATTAAAAAACCCACCAACATAATAGCCGATTTTTCCTTGAAAATCCAGAGCCTTTACACCATAGAACTCTATATCAGGACGAAATTGGGAATAATTAGTTCCAACCTTGATTCCAAAGGTATTGTCTAATTGTGCTGATGCTGTAAAACAAATTAATAGGGCAACAAGTAGGTTTGCTTTTTTCATTTTTAGATGTAAGATGATTAATTAGTTAAATGACCGTTATTAATTCGGCGGTGGGGAAAGTAACGAGTATAAACCAAATAGCATACCGTAAATTGACGAATGCCCATTCTCGATTGACGGATGGCAAAACATAGAATAAAAACTTATCCGAACTCTCTACAAATCATCATAAAAAAAAACCGAGGCAAATGCCTCGGTTTTTTTTCCAAATGTTACTCTAGTCAATTCTTGTGTAGAGGTGAGATCATAATGTGCGCCCTATGTGTTCCCGGATTCATTATCCAAGGATGGTTAGACCCGATCGGGTTTTCTGGAAGCCCGGTCGAAGCCGCCGTGGCATACGGCAGATATACTACATAACGGTGATGCGCACCTTCGACCTTATTGGTCGCAGGGTCGTACCTATCGCTCTCTCCAAAGTAAATATGCAAGGTAGCACCCGGTGTTCCCATGGCCAGTTTACCGGATTTTGCTTCCGCCTCTCGAATTTCATTGATCTCAGGTCCTGATTTCCCCTCTGCCCTTAATTCTCGGCCACGGGCCATAAAAGGTTCCAAACTTTTGTGATAGCAGGCCGAATTAAATCCCGATTTTTTGGGGTCATCCACAAGCACGATAAACTCGTTGTCCCCTTCTTTAAAGGTTACAAACTCGCCGGCCATGTTGTACCCTATCACGGTACACCCATCTCGGCTTACTTCCGGGGCTGCCATTAAGGATGCTGCTACCAAGGCCTCGTCGGAGTCGATGGGGACGTAGTTGGTTTCGGTTTTACCTGAACCATCCTCTAAATTTTCTGTAATCGCAGAATCATCTAGCTCTGTTTTGTTTCCATCGCTGTTTTTACAGGAAATTAGAGCTCCTGAAAGTACAACTGCTAAAATTATTTTTTTCATTGTATCGAAAATTGGTTTTTACTTTAATTCCGCAAATAGCATCTTGGGGAAAGTAGAATTCAACAACTATCCCAATTACAGACACTTGCATACTAGCAGTAAGTTATAAAAATTTTGATACAAGCCTATCAACGGGCATACTAAACTTTAAAATCTGCTCACGGACTCTATCAACAACAAATAGGCTTTTTCTGTAACATTTGAAATTTTCAATCTATCTTTCGCAGCTCAACTCTTCTATTTAGAGCTTTCCCCTCCTCTGTGGCGTTGTCACCAATGGGCATGCTCTGCCCATAACCTTCACTCTTCAATCTTGATTCATCAACACCTTCGTCCACCAAAGCGATAAGAACTGATTTCGCCCTGTTTTTAGATAATTTCATATTGGCCTGTTCGCTCCCAACATTATCCGTGTGACCCTCAATACTAATTTTTAAATCGGGATTGGCATTTAACATTTTGGTGATCTCGCTCACAATTTCATAAGATTCTGATTTGATTCTGGATTTGCCTGTATCAAAATTAATATGGAGGGTGGCAAAACCTTTGGAATTGATATCGTCGATAATTTTATCTGCTGTTATTTTTTCGATAGTTTGCTCAAAATCTTTAGATTCCACCACACCGATCTGCCCCCTAGCAGTATCGGAATAGACCTGAATACCAATTTTTTTGGTCGGTGTTTTTAGAACATACATTCGGATGGGAGAATTCACAATATCGCCAACATAAAAGTTATTGAAATAAGCGTGGCGATCGTTCACTGTTTCACCTTTTTCATTTATCAGGCTATCAGGTATGTTTCCTTCAAAAACAAGTTCGGCACCAATTTCTTTCAAATATTCCTTAACACTTTTATCGTAAAAATACTGATTCCAATCCTTATCGTCATCCATCTGGATTCCCATTTTTTCCACCCGTCCTTCAATATCAAAAAATGAATTGCCATCAAACATTTCAAGTTTATGAAAATCATAGGATTCGGTAGCGCTGGTATTTTCGTCAATGATCATTCCACTGGGGGGTGTTATGTAAGGAAACCCTCCTATATCTTTAAGGGTCAACGGAATTTTATCCCAAGTAAAAGCTACCGTGGAACTTTTGGGCTCAATTTCTACCTTGCCCACTTCTGCTTCGGCAACGGGGTTTACAGTAGTTTGATCGACTGTTCCTCCTTTTTCTTTTTTACAGGACAATACAGTGACAATGGCAAGCAAGCCAATTAGATAATTTTTTCTCATTCTTGGTTTTATTTGATTTTTCTCAGCACTAAGGTTTCTCCTCAGGTTCGGTTAAACTAGTGCTTTTCCAATCCACAGAATGCCATAAATTGACCAATGCCCTGTTTGGATTGACAAATCAAATAATCTGACACTATACGCCTTCTTTTTCTTGTATCAACTCTGCCTCAAAAAGTGTGGTAAAATGTTTGAGAAGTTTTTCTTTCACTTCTTCCATATCCACTTCTTTTTGGCCCAGTTCCACATTAAGGGAAGTCACGGCCTTATCCTTAATGCCGCACGGAATCATGAGGTCAAAATAGCCTAGATCGGCATTTACGTTCAAGGCAAAACCGTGCATGGTTACCCAACGGCTGGCACGCACGCCCATGGCACATATTTTACGGGCAAAAGGGGTGCCTACATCCAGCCACACCCCTGTTTCTCCTTCGGAACGCTCGGCCTTAAGGCCATATTCTCGCAGGGTGAGTATTACCATTTCCTCCAATAAACGTAAGTACTTGTGTATATCGGTAAAAAAATTGTCCAGATCCAAAATGGGGTAGCCCACTACTTGACCCGGACCGTGATACGTGATATCGCCACCACGGTTTATTTTATAAAAAGTAGCTCCTTTGGCCTCCAGGGCCTTCTCGTCCACCAATAAATTATTGATATCGCCACTTTTTCCAAGTGTATATACGTGAGGGTGTTCCACAAACAAAAAATGATTGGGAGTTTCAAGACCTGCATCTTCCCTTCGGTTGCGAATTTTGGTATCCACAATATCCTTAAAAAGGGATTCTTGGTAATCCCAAGTCTCCTTGTAATCTTTAAACCCCAGATCCTGTAACGCAACTTTCTTATTCATGTTACAAAGATACGAAGCTCAATTATGGAAAACTATTTCTCCAATTCCACCTCCAAATCCAAAATAGTGGGGTCGTTCATCATATCCAAAAAGTTAACCTCAAAAATCAAGGTCTTACCATCTTGACTAAAGGTTGCTTCTTTTGCTGATGTAGATTTTATTTTTCTGGGAAAATGATACTTTAGGGTATACGTAGACCCCGAAAGAAACATTTCGCCGCCCTGCATGCTATCCAATTGTTGCTGAAACAGCTCTTGGTCCAAAATCTTTGCCGTACGGCTAAACTTGTTCTTTTTGAATGTATACTTTACCTCAGTAGGTTGCTCTGCAGGCTGTATCGGACCTTGTTGGGTATTGGTTTTGTTCCCGATGGAACTTGCATTATGGAAAGCATTGAATGCATCGTTCACTTGGTTCACATCCTTAAAATCGCTAAAAAGATCAAACTTCATCTCTTTGGTATCCGGATTCATAACCATATGCATATTAAATGGCTCCAATTTTTTCAGTTTTGCCTGTTCCTCTTGAGGCAATTGTGCAATACTATCCTTGTGCTCTTCCAAAAAATCTTTGAACGAAATAATGGAATCTATGGCTTCTTCGTTTTCCTTGGCCATTTCGTCCCCTGCCATATCCATCATTTCTGAACCATCAAACTTTATGGACAACTTGCCCGACCCGTCTTCGTTCAAATGGAGTTCCTCGGTAAAATTGCACGATGCCAAAAGGCCCAAAATGGAAATTATAACGTACTTAAGTTTCTTCATGTTTATGTAATGGTTAGTTATTTATCGTTCTATCACTTTTGATTTAACTATTACCAAAAGCGCGCTAAAAATACCATTAACCCCACATATGCACAACAAGACACGGCTTTTTTGGATAAGCTACGATCAATTGGTGTTGTTCAAAATTATCAAAGCCGCGATAACTCCCGGGACCCAACCGCAAAGGGTAAGTAAAAAAACAATTAAAATAGACCCACATCCTTTCCCGATTACGGAAAGGGGAGGAAACAGAATGGCCAATAAAACTCTCCAGAAACTCATTGATTTGATTTTTGATTGATGATTACTTATAGGTAGTTAAAATACCTGTTCTGTTACAGAAAAACGACTATTTTTAACCAAAAATCTGCCAAATATGCGGTTTTTCGTCCTTGTCACTTTCTTGGTGAGTTCATCTGTTGTTTTGGGGCAATACCAGTTTTCTGGAGAGGTCGCCCTGGAAAATGCCGGAAATGCCATTTATTTATCAGTGGTAGAGGACTACCGAAAATCTTCTCGAGTGTATTTGGACCAAATAGTTCAACAAGGGATAGTGGATTCCATGGGGCATTTTTCCTTCTCCGGTGATAATCTAAGTGGACAAAACCGCATATATCGCATCCATTTGGATGGTTGTTCGGACAGTTTGGGCAGCAAACACTTTTTAGGATTGTGCAACAACAGCAAAAGTGTTCTTTTTATCGCCAACAATAAGGACACCCTGCAATTTCCAACTTCTTTTGAAGATCAATCCCTCTGCACCATAAACTCTACAAATCCAAAATCCGGTCTAATTCTGGAAATAGAAGAACTAAAAGAGCACATGGCGTACGATTTGGCCGAATATCCCAGCGAGGCCAACCTTAATTTGAATTTAAAAAAATGGTTCAAGGCCCTTCATAACTTTGGAAAAAAAACCAACGAACCTTTGGGCGAACTCTACATTTACGATTTTCTGTCCGACAAAAGCAATGAGACCTTCAAATTTTATCTGGAAGACCTAGTTGCCAACAACTATTACGAAGATTTGGCGGAAAGATTGACCGTTGATTATCCCAACTCGACCTTTACCCGGCAATACCGTGCCGAGATAACCACGGACAGGGAGTTGGCCAGTTTTGGCAAACCACGGTCCGGCAAATGGAATAGGACCATAATCGCGCTTTTGGCAGTATCCGTATTGGGGAATGTGGTTTTTTTCTTTAGCAAAAAAAGAAAGAGCAATGCCTCCCTTCTACTCGAAAAATTAACCCCTCAAGAACAAAAAATAGCCCATCTAATATTGGAAAACAAAACCAATAAAGAAATTGCCTCTGAGCTTTTTGTAAGTGTGAGCACCATTAAGACCCACATTAACAATCTGTATAAAAAACTGGATATTGCCTCCAGGGACGAAATGTCCATTCTGTTCAAAAAAAATAAATTTCAACCCAGGGACTAGTACCGATTTCCAACGGAACAAAATTCGTCCAACCATTGATTTTAGTGAATTTGGCCATCAAACCATAAATCACGTAAAATCATGAAACAAATTTTAACCGCATGGCTTATGCTTTGCATTGTTTGTGTTTCGGCACAAGACTTCAACAAGGAAATAACAACAAAAAACGGTCAACAATTTTTAGTGGGACAAATAAACCTGGATGGTTTGCAATCCAAACCATATAGCAACTGGTTTCAGGCTCGGTACAACGCCTATAAAGTAGACGAAACTTTGGTATCCCTTTTTCAAAAAGAATTAAAGGGGTACAACATCAAACTATTCTTGGGGACCTGGTGCGGTGACAGCAAACGGGAAAGCCCAAAATTGATCAAAATTTTAAAGGCCGCTAATTTTCCCATGGAACAATTGGAAATAGTTGGGTTGGATTACCGAAACGGACTTTACAAGACCAGTCCGACCGGAGAAGAGAAAGGGTTGAACATAATCAAGGTGCCGACCATCATCTTTATTAAAAACGGAAAAGAAGTCAATAGAATCGTTGAGAGTCCACTGGAAACTTTAGAAGAAGACATTGCCCAAATTGTTTTCCGTAAGAACTATGTACCCAATTATGCATATTAAGTTATGGTAAGGCAAGGTTTTAAAGCGCAAAAGTGTAATTTTGCGCTTTAAATTTTTTAGAGATTATGCAACTATCGGAACAAGAGATCGTTCGAAGGGAAAAATTGACCAAACTCAGGGAAATGGGCATAGACCCCTACCCCGCAGCTTTATATCCTGTTGATGCCACTTCCAAAAGTATTAAGAATGATTTTGAAGAAGGAAAAAAAGTAGTGATTTCCGGTAGATTGATGTCGCGACGTATTCAAGGTAAAGCTTCGTTTGCCGAACTTCAGGACAGCGAAGGTAGAATTCAAGTGTATTTTAACCGTGACGAAATTT
Organism: Flagellimonas alginilytica; assembly: GCF_042134605.1. Taxonomy (GTDB): domain Bacteria; phylum Bacteroidota; class Bacteroidia; order Flavobacteriales; family Flavobacteriaceae; genus Flagellimonas; species Flagellimonas alginolytica. Next base: position 873,072 of record NZ_CP169638.1, read on the forward strand.
GCCCGGGAGATGACAAAACCCTGTACAACGATGTCTACAAAAAATTGCTGGACATAGGGGACATTATTGGAATAGAAGGAGAGCTTTTCACCACTCAAGTAGGTGAAAAAACCGTGATGGTGAAGAACTTCTCACTGTTGAGCAAAAGTTTAAGACCGTTGCCGCTACCAAAGGTAGATGACGAAGGTAAAGTGTACGATGCCTTTAACGATCCAGAGCTGAGATACCGACAGCGATATGTGGATTTGGTGGTAAACCCACACGTAAAGGACACTTTTATAAAAAGAACAAAAATAACCACCAGTATCCGTGAGTTTTATAACCAAAAAGGATATTTGGAGGTTGAGACACCCATATTGCAACCCATACCGGGCGGAGCTGCGGCGCGTCCGTTCCTAACACACCACAATGCGCTCAACATTCCACTGTACCTGCGCATTGCCAACGAACTTTATCTTAAAAGGTTGATTGTTGGCGGGTTTGACGGCGTTTACGAATTTGCCAAGGATTTCCGCAACGAAGGTATGGATCGTACCCATAACCCGGAGTTTACCGTAATGGAACTCTACGTAGCCTACAAGGACTATAATTGGATGATGGACACCACAGAAGAACTATTGGAAAAAGTAGCTATTGATGCAACTGGCAGTTCCAAAGTAACAGTGGGTGATCACGAAATAGAATTTAAGGCACCCTACCCAAGGGTTCCCATTTTGGAGGCCATTAAAATCCATACGGGAATTGACGTTTCTGGAATGGACGAAGATGAACTTCGAGAAACCGCCAAAAAATTGGGCATTGAAGTGGATGACACCATGGGCATAGGTAAATTGATCGATGAGATTTTTGGTGAAAAATGTGAACACCACTACATTCAGCCCACGTTTATTATCGATTATCCAAAAGAAATGAGCCCTTTGACGAAAGAACACCGTTCCAATCCTCGATTGACGGAGCGTTTTGAGTTGATGGTAAATGGAAAGGAGTTGGCCAATGCCTATTCCGAGCTCAACGACCCCATTGATCAACGTGAGCGTTTTGAAGATCAGCTTAGACTTTCCGAAAAAGGAGATGACGAAGCCATGTTCATAGACCAGGATTTCTTACGCGCGCTGGAATACGGAATGCCCCCAACATCGGGCATCGGTATCGGGATAGACCGTTTGGTGATGCTGTTGACGAACAATTCGTCCATTCAAGAAGTGTTGTTCTTCCCGCAAATGCGACCAGAGAAAAAGCAAGTAGAGCTTACCGAAGAGGAAAAAATCATTTTGGACATTCTTAAGCCACAAGGTCAAATGGCCCTATCCGACCTTAAGGAAAAAGCAGGGCTAAGCGGTAAAAAATGGGACAAGAGCACTAAAGGTTTGAACAAGCATGGGCTCATCAAAATAGAAAAAACGGAAGATGCCCTACTCGTAAAGTATACAGGATAGTACTAGAATTTTTGATTACATAAAACCTAAGCCCCTGAACCTTAAATAAAGTTCAGGGGTTTTCTTTTTCAAAAAAAGTTCTATCTTTCCCTGATTTTCTTTCTAAACAGAAGGAAATTTCCAGCAGCATACCCCAATAATCTTACTAAAATCTACTTATATGAAAAGAATGAATTTAGCATTCCTTTTCGTGCTGTTGGTATCTTTAATTTCCAGAGCACAAGAGGTAACAGGAACCGTTTATGATGATCAAAACGCACCACTACCAGGAGCGTCGGTCCAAGTAAAGGGAACCACAACAGGAGTCATCACCGACTTTGATGGAAACTACGTTATTGAAGCTGAAACAGGAGATATTTTGGTATTTTCCTATGTGGGTTTCAACACCCAAGAAGTCACAGTTACCAGCAACACCTTAAATGTAACCCTACAAGCAGGATTGGAGTTGGAGAATGTTGTAGTGGTAGGGTCCAGAAACCCGAACAGGACCGCTACAGAAAGTACTGTCCCTGTAGATGTAATAGACATAAAGGAACTCAACAATGTGGCGCCGCAGGTAAATTTAAATCAGATATTAAATTATGTAGCGCCTTCCTTTACATCCAACACCCAAACTATTTCCGATGGTACAGACCATATAGACCCGGCATCTTTAAGAGGGCTTGGGCCCGATCAAGTTTTGGTATTGATCAATGGTAAACGCCGGCATACCTCTTCTCTAATTAATGTAAATGGCACATTTGGTCGAGGTAGTGTTGGTACCGATTTAAACGCAATTCCCGCAGCAGCAATTAAGCGTATTGAAGTGCTAAGGGATGGGGCAGCTGCCCAATACGGTTCAGATGCCATTGCCGGTGTGATCAATATTGTTTTGAATACCACCGTAAATGAATTAACGGCAACCGTAACCAGTGGTGCCAATTTTTCCAAAAATGCAAATGGGCAAACAGGCGGCATAGATGGTGAAACAACAAACTTTGCAGCTAGTTATGGTCTGCCACTTGGAAATAATGGCGGATATATCACATTTTCAGGCGATTTTGATGTTCGTCAAGATTATAATCGGATGAAAGAATGGGAAGGCAGTGTCTTTAATCTTTACAATACGGTGGAACGTTTTGCCAATCAAGATGGTTATGATCTGGCCAATTTATTGGACGATGATGTTGCAGATGTGATCCAATATGCAAATCAGGCCAATATCAATCTCAACGGAGCAACGACCAAAGAAGAGCTTCAACCCATTTTAGCTGCAGATAACACCGAGGCAGAACTTGCAGCAAGAGGGCAGGAAAGAAGCGATTTTAATATGCGCGTAGGCCAATCTGCCTTGCGAGGCGGTAGATTTTTTACCAACTTCTCCTTGCCCTTGGATAATAAGGGTACTGAACTGTACTCTTTTGCAGGTATTAGCTCCAGAACAGGGAATTCTGCTGGATTTTATAGACTTCCAAACCAAGATAGAACCTATACACCGGCCTACATTAATGGATTTTTACCTGAGATCAATTCTGCCATCAGAGATAAATCATTATCTGCTGGTATAAAAGGTATGGTTGGCGATTGGAATGTGGATTTCAGTAATACCTACGGAAAAAACTCTTTCTTATACACCATTGGGAACACCTTTAACGCTTCTCTACAAAGCTCCTCTCCTACTGTTTTTGATGCAGGGGGGTTTTCCTTTAGCCAAAACACCACCAACCTCGATATCAATCAATTTTTCGATGATGTAATGTCTGGTCTGAACGTGGCTTTCGGCGCGGAATATAGAGCAGAAAACTATACTATTGTGGCGGGTGAAGAAGCATCCTACTCGCAATATACGGCAGAAGGCCAAGTAATAACCCTAGCTTCGCAAGAACCTTCCCGAGATTTCTTTGGAAATGCTAGACCTGGTGTATCACAGGTTTTTCCGGGCTTTAGCCCAAGTAATGAACTTTCTAGAAACAGAAGTAGTATTGCAGGGTACTTTGATGTAGAGGCTGATTTTTCTGAAAGTTTTTTGGCTAGTTTTGCCACTAGATTTGAGGATTATAGTGATTTTGGGTCCACCATCAATTTTAAATTGGCGACCCGTTACAAAATTTCAGATAATATAAATATTCGCGCTGCGGCAAACACTGGATTCCGAGCGCCTTCCTTACATCAAATTAATTTTAATTCCACATCAACAATTTTTGACCAGAACGGAAATCCACAAGAGGTCGGTACTTTTGCCAATGATAGTAGGGCTGCACAGCTTTTGGGTATTCCACAACTTAAGGAAGAAACATCTGGTAGTGTTAGTTTAGGTCTTACAGCTAAAATCCCTGATGCAAATCTAACCGTAACTGTAGATGGTTATTTTGTTAAAATCAATGACAGGGTAGTTTATACTGGACAATTCGCAGCAAGTCCAGATACTGATATCAATAATCAGGTAATCCTCGATGAGAACAATAATCCTGTTTACTCTGGTGCTCAACTAGAACTTAACAATCTACTTAGTCAAGCCAATGCTACCGCAGCATCTTTCTTTGCCAATGCCATCGATACCGAGTCGAAAGGTTTGGATGTGGTTATTACGCACAAGGCCCAGTTTGGTGGTAATTGGAATTTAAAATCCGACCTAACAGGTACTTTTTCCCAAACAAGAAAGGTGGGAGATATAAATGCCTCAGAAGTATTGGAAAATGCAGGATTGGTAGACACTTATTTTCCTGAAGACAGTAGAGTTTACTTGGAAGAGGCCGTTCCTAGAACCAAAATAAACTTATCCAACAGCTTAACTTCTGACAAATTCATTGTGTTTTTAAGGAATGTATATTTTGGGGAAGTTACAGAGGCTACTACCAATATAGATAGACAACAAGTGTTTAGCACCAAAATAGTTACGGATTTATCCATCGGATATAAAGTAACCCCTGCACTTACTTTTACTGTTGGCGCCAACAACTTATTTGATATTTATCCCGATAGGGCGGCTGAGACCTTGAGCGATGGTGGAAATAACAGAAGTGATGGGCGTTTTGACTGGTCCAGAAGAGCTCAGCAATTTGGTATTGGCGGTAGGTTCCTTTTTGGGAGAATTAGCCTTGCTTTAAAATAAAGAACTCTTACTCCTTAATTTTATATTCTTTGAAGCCCCAAATGGGGCTTTTTTATTTTTTTTAAAATTTAACAAAAAAAGCATAGCTTAGAATCCCATATGGAACTAAGCAAAAAAATAGGCCTGGTTTTAGGTCCCGTAGCCTTTCTGGTTTTGAATATATTACCTTTCGAAATTGTTTCGGAAAAAGGTGACCCGGTTATTTCTGTTGCTGTATGGATGCTCATATGGTGGATCACCGAAGCGGTATCCATTTCGGTTACAGCATTGCTACCCTTGCTCTTATTGCCCATTTTAAAAATCTTGCCCATTGCGGAGGTGGGTGCCAACTACGGCAGCCCCATCGTGTTTCTATTCTTTGGGGGGTTTGTAATGGCCCTGGCTTTGGAGAAAGTTAATTTACACCGAAGAATCGCCCTGAACATTATCCGACTAACCGGAACGACGCCGAACAAGGTCATTTTAGGCTTTATGATCGCCACAGCATCTTTAAGTATGTGGATCAGCAATACTGCAAGTACGGTAGTTATGTTGCCTATTGCGCTTTCGGTAATCAATTTATTGGTGGACGATGCCGACGGTTTCACCAAAAACGATCAAAATTTCGCACTGAGCGTAATGCTTGGCATCGCCTTTTCGGCGAATGCTGGGGGCATTGCCACGGTAATCGGTACTCCTCCCAATTCTGTGCTGATCGGTTTACTGGAAAACGAGTACAATACCGAAATATCTTTTTTAAAATGGATGACCATTGGATTGCCATTTTCGATTATTATGGTAGGAATTTGCTATTTGGTATTGGTTAAATGGATGTTTCCCAATAGGGACCTAAAATTTAATGCATCAAAAGATGTTATCCGTACCGAATTGGATAAATTGGGCCCCACCTCTGGCAAGGAAAAAATGGTTCTCACCATTTTCGGTGTAACCGTATTTCTATGGATTTTTAGAACCTTGATCAATAACCTCTTCCCTCAATTGGGAATCACGGATACCATGATCAGTATTTTTGCAGCAATAGCATTGTTTGCCATTCCCTACAACATAAAAAAGGGTGATTTTATCATTACTTGGCAAGACACCTCCAAACTGGCCTGGGGTATTTTGATCCTTTTTGGTGGTGGACTGGCCCTGGCCCAAGGAATGTCCGCAAGCGGTATTGTGGATTTGGTCGCAAGCAGCATTGCACAAAGTGAAATCAGTATTTTGTTCACTGCTGCCCTGTTAATTTTCCTGATGCTTTTTATGACGGAGCTTATGAGCAACGTTGCCCTTGTCGCAGTCTTAGCGCCCGTGGTCGCAGGGATTGCCATAGGTCTTGATATTCCAATGCTCCATTTATTGATTCCGGTGACCATTGCCAGTAGTTGTGCGTTTATGCTTCCAATGGCCACACCGCCCAATGCCATTGTTTTTGCCAGTGGTTACGTTAAAATACCCCAAATGGCCCGGGTAGGGGTAATTCTCAATCTTATTGCCGTACTTCTGTTGGTGTTAGTGTTCCAGTTTGTAATTCCCCTATTGTTCTAAACTAAAAATGCCCCTCCGGGTGGAAGGGCATTTTTACAAACTAACTAACTCAAAAAAATGTAAGAAACTAACTTAACTAACGCTACTCTCCACTAAACAAGTGGTGCGTAACTATTTGTTAGGTACAAAGTTATAACTCTTTTTGCGATAAATTATTGTAATTAGAATTTTGTTAACGAACCAAAAAAGCAGTAAAACATTGCATACCTCGTTCAAACCCCATCAATTCCTAAAGCAATTGTACAGATTTACACTTTTTATTGAAAAATCGATAGGTAAAAATCCATTTCACTAACAATTCCCACTTCCTTAGTTCAATGTTATATTTTTGTTAACCAACAACTTATAAGTATTCTTTAACATAAATTACCTTCAAAACAAAAGCCCCTTGGTCAAGGGGCTTTTTTAGCTAACTCAAATAAGTTGTAAAATGAAGAACATTTTACTGCATTGACCCTACATAAGGATCAAAACCTTCGGGGAGATACTTGGAAGTATCAAAACCCAACTCTATTTCTTCCTCCTCCATGTAGTTGATGGATGTTACCGCAATTACATCAGTGTACGGGTCAAAACCCTTGGGCAACAAATATTCACTGTTAATTCCCAATTGCAGTTCTACTTCATCCTTTACATAAGGGATCGATTTTAAATCCACATAAGCTTCGTAGGGAGAAAAGTCCTCTGGCAAATAATCCTTGGTATTAAAACCAAGTTCCATATCCTCCTCTTCCATATAGTTCAAGGAGTGTACATCCACTACCTCTGTGTAAGCATTAAAATTCTCGGGTAGATATTTTGTGGTATCAAAACCTAATGCTGATTCAACGTTGTTTTCGAGGTATATAATGGAATTCAAATCAAAATAGCTTACATAAGGATCGAAACCCTCGGGAAGATAGTCGGAGGTGTCAAAACCTAATTCAACTTCTGGCTCTTCTTCCAAATACACTATTTCGTTCAAATTCAACTCATAAGATGCATAATCGTTCATCTCGGAAGTTGAATCGTTCAACTCTGCACCTATATTAAGTACGGTTAAACTGTTCTCTAGACTGCTCAGGCTCTCGGATTGAAGCTCGACGGACCTGAAATTTTGCTGGTCGTTGGCTATGGCGGTACTACTTAATAATACACTTCCATAAATTAATAATAACTTGTTCATTTTTTGATTGAATTTTATGATTGATGATATGCTTATAAGACTATCCAAATTCCAAAACGTTACAGTCTTTAGCATTTTTTTACGAAATTTAGATATCCGTTGAGCCCAGCAATACGGGGCGATACAAGCCAAACCACCAGTAAAACGCAGGACTCCCAATGGTTGGGGCATAGCGTTAAAAAAACGACTGTTAATATTTATTTAACAGTTAATTCGATCGAATTTTAAGTTCTTTGGTTGTTTTAGTTATCCAAACTGACTTATAATGATCAAATATTTACTACCTCGACTACTTCTAGCAGTCATTGTATTGGGTTCCATCCAAACTACGGAGGCCCAACTTTTTAAAAAGAAGAAGAAAAACACCGAACAAAAAAAACAAGACAAGCCTAAACCTGGTGACATTAAACCTTACGACAAGGTAATCACCAAAGATGCGAAAACCGATGCAGGGCTATTTAGCGTGCATACGGTAGATGACAAACATTATTACGAAATTCCCGATTCCCTGTTTAACCGGGAAATGCTTATGGTAAGCAGAATTTCCAAAACCGCTACCGGAATTGGATTTGGCGGTGGAAAAATCAACACCCAAGTGCTACGTTGGGAAAAGAAGGACAAAAAAGTTTTGGTCAGAGTGGCTTCTTATGAAAATGTTGCTGCGGATTCCTTACCCGTCCACGAAGCAGTAGTAAACTCGAACTTTGAACCAGTCCTATTCTCTTTTGACATTCAGGCCATCAACAAAAAAGATTCCCTGAACCCGTCAACGGTAATCGAAATCGATCCTTTGTTCACCAAAGATGTAAAAGCTCTTGGATTCCCTGATGGATATAGAAAAAGATTCAAGGTAACCCGAATGGACAACGATAGAAGTTATATCGAATCCATAAAAAGCTACCCGTTGAACATTGAGGCTCGCCATGTAAAAACGTACCTTTCCAACAACCCTCCAAGCAATTCCAGCCTTGGTTCAATTTCGTTGGAAATAAACAATTCCATGATCTTGCTGCCTAAAGAACCGATGAAACGCCGTTATTTTGACGAACGCGTTGGATGGTTCGCCAGAGGACAGGTGGATTACGGACTGGATGCCCAAGAAAGTAAAACCCTTACTTACCTAGATCGTTGGAGGCTCGAGGTAAAAGACGAGGATATTGAAAAATTCAAAGCAGGAGAATTAGTAGAGCCTAAAAAACCTATTGTATATTATATAGATAGAGCTACTCCCAAAGAATGGATACCTTACATTAAACAAGGTATCGAGGATTGGCAAGTTGCCTTCGAGGAAGCGGGCTTTAAAAATGCCATTCTTGCCAAAGACCCTCCATCTCCAGAGGAAGATCCAGAGTGGTCCCCAGAAGATGTACGCTATTCTGTGGTACGCTATTTGGCCTCTCCTATTCCCAACGCAAATGGTCCTCACGTAAGTGATCCACGAAGCGGCGAAATTTTGGAATCGGACATAAATTGGTACCATAACGTAATGAGTTTGTTACGAGGCTGGTTCTTTGTACAGACCGCAGCCATTAACCCCGAAGCCCAAAAAACAGAGTTCAACAAAGAAATAATGGGAAGGTTGATACGTTTTGTATCTTCCCACGAAGTGGGCCATACTTTAGGACTACCACATAATATGGGTAGTAGTGCCGCCTACCCCGTGGATTCTTTGCGTTCGGCAAGCTTTACCAAAAAACATAGCACCGCACCATCGATTATGGACTATGCCCGTTTTAATTATGTAGCACAGCCCGGAGATGAAGGAGTCGCCCTAATGCCCAATATCGGAGTTTATGATAAATATTCCATTAAATGGGGCTACAAGCCTATTTTGGACAAAACTGCGGAAGAAGAAAAACCAATTCTTAACAGTTGGATCTTAGAGCATGCAGGAGATCCGATGTACCGTTTTGGACACCAACAAGTGGGCGATGTCCACGACCCGAGTTCACAAACCGAGGATTTAGGTGATGATGCCATAAAAGCCAGCTTGTACGGCATTGCCAACTTAAAACGAATTGTACCCAACTTAATAGATTGGACCACCGAGGCGGGTGAAAACTATGATGATCTGGAAACTATGTACGGACACGTAGTTTCTCAATACGGCAGATATATGGGACATGTTGCCAATAATATTGGAGGAGTATACGAACATTACAAAACAGCGGAACAAGATGGTGCCGTTTATACCCATGTTAGCAAAGAGCACCAGAAAAACGCCATGAAGTTTATGCAAGAACAATTGTTTGAAACTCCCGAATGGTTGTTGGATCAGAATATTTTTAACAAAATCCAATACTCAGGTTCCGTGGAGCGTATCCGTTCCGTACAAGAACGTTATATGAACACCATGTTGCAATTGGGCAAATTGGCAAGAATCATAGAAAACGAAACCATAAACGGCAACGAAGCCTACTCCTTGTTGGAAATGATGCGAGACCTTCGCAGGGGAATTTGGTCAGAGACCCGTAATGGTAAATCCATCGATACCTACAGAAGAAATCTTCAAAAAGCCCATATCGACAGATTGGAGTATTTAATGACCGCCGATAGTCAACGAAAAATGCCAGACTTTGGAGGTTATAGAAAATCTACCCCGATCAACACTAGTCAATCCGATATCCGTTCCGTGGCACGAGCCGAACTGAACAACTTAAAAAGGGATATTAGAAATGGCTTGGCAAGAATTTCGGATAGCATGAGCCGCTATCATTTACAAGATGCCTTGGAGCGCATAGACCTAATCTTGGAACCTACCAAATAAGGGCCTCCTTTAGAACATGGAATCATCTATCAGGGTGTAATCGGTTTTCATACCGGTTACACCTTGTTTTTTTTAAGGTTCACATCTAAACAAGATTGTTTCACAACATATCACTGAGATTTCAATTGTCTTTGCTTACCTTAGTAATCCCAAATCTCAACATCATGACCTACAAGACAAAGAGCTTAGTTTACTTTATCTGTTTCGTGGCAGCTTCAACCCTTTACTACCTAGTGGAGCAAAACGATAAATTCCAGGAAACCATCACATCAGAAACATATGCCGAGACCAATTTCCAGGACACCGGGGATTTTGATGATGATACCAATAAAAACCTCGAAGAAGAGCTCCGGTAATCAAACTACCCTTTCAACGTTCCCACTGTTAAAAGCATCATAATCTATGTAGAAAGATTAAACCTTTGTCAAGGACCCTTGTCCAAGGAACAAATCTTAAATATACAGTAATATGAAACGGTTAACAGTAATAATGGTTATGCTGATCAGTGTTGGCATGGCCGCTCAAAAACATGGTGGACAAGGAATGCACAAAGGTCAAAAAATGGACTTGAGCGCAGAAGAAATGGCCACTCTACACACGAAAAGGATGACCTTGGCCTTGGATCTTACAAAAGCACAATTTGACAAAGTATATGAAATTAATTTGGAAAATGCCGAGTTGAGGAAAGCCAAACAGGATCAAATGAAATCGATGAAAGAGAATGGTGAACGGAAAAAACCAACATCCGAAGAACATTTTAAAATGCAAAATGAACGGTTGGATCATCAAATCGCCGTTCAAGAAAAAATGAAAAAAATACTGGATGAAAAACAGTATGAGGCCTGGAAAAAAATGCAGAAACATAAAAAGTCTATGCACGGCAAGAAAAAAATGGAGGAGAGAGGGAGAAGAGGATAGTGTTTTTTGTTGATTTTAAGGAGCCGCGCCTGCCATGGTCGCGGCTTCTTTTGTTATGTCCCTTACGTAAAAATATTTGTTTATCTGCTTTTTTACAGATATATTTGTTTATCTGCTTTTTTACAGATATTTAATTTTATCTACTAATTTACAGATATTCAACAAAACTACTAACCATGATAGCCGTACTTACCGGAGACATAAAAAACTCTTCCGAACATAACGCCAGCACATGGCTTCCACTGCTAAAACAAGCTTTGGACACATTTGGCAAAGAACCGGCCGAGTGGGAAATATACCGAGGGGACAGTTTTCAACTACAGACCGTTCCCGAGTTGGCCCTGGAAGCGGCGATTTACATTAAGGCATGTATAAAACAAATACGCCGCATGGATGTTCGGATAGCCATAGGCCTGGGAGATAAAAACCATAAAGCAACCAAAATTACAGAATCCAACGGTTCGGCCTTTATAAACTCCGGCCAATGTTTTGAGCAGCTCAAAAAACAACGATTGGGCATACAAACTCCGAACTCTAATGTAAACGAGCAGATCAACCTCTTGCTGGAACTTGCCCTGCTAACCATGGATAGTTGGACACCAGCCATATCCAAAACGGTAAAATACGCCATGGAGAACCCAAAGTTGAACCAAAAAGAACTTGCCCATCTACTTAACAAATCACAAGGAAACATAAGCGAAGAATTAAAAAAAGCAGGATTTGAAGAAGTCAAAAAAATGATTCAATTTTACAGAACACAACTCGCACAATTATGATGCTTTTTGCCCTTAAACTACTTCTTGCCCATTTTATGGGCGACTTTGTACTACAGCCAGGACATTGGGTGGAAGACAAACTAGAAAAAAAAGGGCGGTCCAAATACCTTTACTTTCATATTGGTATACATGCATTGGTACTTTTGCTCCTTTTCCAATTTAAAAATATAGGGACCATATTGATCATTGTTGCATCACATTATCTCATAGATCTGGGAAAAATATCCCTTACCAATTCCAAAAACTACAGATGGCTCTTTGTTGTAGATCAATTTTTACATCTGCTGGTTTTGGGCATTATCTTGTATTGGGCACATCCGTTCCCAATCGATTTCACATATCTTTTTGATGAAAGGACATTGCTATTGATTACTTTTTTGGCATTTGTGACCTTCGTGTCCGGAATTATTATGAGAATGCTCCTGGCACCTTATATAAATGAAGTTGCAAAAACCGATGATCCAAATGAGGGCGGTTCGTTAAAAAATGCCGGCACCTATATTGGCATGCTGGAACGTCTTTTTGTTTTTGGTTTTATCCTGATGCAGCAATGGGCCGCCATCGGCTTACTGATAGCTGCAAAGTCCGTATTTAGGTTTGGAGACCTCAATAAAGGCAAAAATAGAAAGCTAACCGAATACGTACTTATTGGTACGCTTTTGAGCTTTGGCCTGGCCATTTTATCCGGTTTACTGTACGCCCATCTTGTTGATAGCATCTAGACTTTTTAGGATATTGGTGATAGCATTTTGAAAACGGCACCTATAAAAATATCCTCTACTTCCTTCTTATTTACCCAATAAGACCACATAGTTGCTTCCGCTTCCGACCTAAATCCCAATATTCCTGGAATTAATTTTATTTTTATTTAGATTCATTTCAAATAAACTATATATTTGCGACAAATTTATCAATAATGAGTCTAAATAAGAATAGTCTATTCTTTTTAACGATTATAATTTTTTGCACCAACATCAGCATCAGTCAAGAAACCCCAACCATGGAACAAGATTCCATGTCCATGCAAAAATTGGACGAAGTTGTCCTAACTGGAGAAAGCAAGGTAATGTCCCTCAGTAAAAAATTGTTCGCCGTAGGTGTTATCGACCAAAAGGATATTGCAAAAGTAGCCGGAAACAATTTGGCCGACATTCTTAACTACAACCTTAACATAACCGTTACCCCAGACCCATCTACAGGGCGCTCAACTATAAGCATGTTCGGCCTGGACGGTCAATATGTAAAAGTACTGATCGATGGTATCCCCATGGCCAGTGATAACGGAATGGGGAACAATATAGACATTACCCAAATAAATCTGGAAGATGTGGAGCGCATCGAAATTGTGGAAGGCTCCATGGGTGTTCTATACGGCGATAATGCCGTGGCCGGGGTTATCAATATTGTAACCAAAAGAGGTCCGGGTGGTGTTCATAAATGGCAGATTCAACTGTCCGCACAAGAAGAGAGCGTAGGCAGCGAATATGCTTTGTTCGATAAAGGCAGACATATACAAAATGCCAAAGTAAGCTACCAGATCAGCGATAGAACGAGTGTTTCCATTGGCGGTTCGCGAAACGACTATGCCGGTTTTTTTAACGACTTCCAAGGCCAAAACTACGCAAACATCCAAGACAACGCGGTGGTCAACGATAGCCTACGCGGTATGGAATGGAACCCAAAAGAACAGCTTACCGCCTATGGCAACTTTAATACCCATATCGGAAAGCACAACCTTTTCTATAAAATCCAGTATTATGACGAATCGGTCCCCGTGTACAATTCTTTTGTAAACGGGAGAGTGGACAGTAACACAGGAATGGTGAACCCTACCGCATTGGACGAAAATTTTGATACCCAAAGAACCATCAATAACCTTAACCTCACAGGACCGTTAAAAGGACCAACGATCTATAATCTATCCCTGTCCCATCAAAAACAGAAAAGATACTACAAGCAATTCGTGTACAATATATTACAACAGGGCATCGAATCCATTATCGCCGACGATCTGAGTCAATCCAGTGAAATTTGGTATTCCAAGGGCTTTGTGAGCAATTTAGTTCCAAAATCAAGCTTTTTTAACCTACAATTGGGGTACGAGTTTAACCATCAAACCGGATTCGACGCCATTGCCACCGGTGAATACTCGAGCGATGTGGTCGAGAATACCTTGGAGAACTATGATTTTTTTGGAGTGGCCGATTTTAACCTCACCGATAAGTTCTCCTTGTTCCCCGGAGCAAGATTTACGAACAACTCCCAATTCGGCAACAAACTGATCTGGTCCCTGAGTTCCACTTACGACATAAGCAATACATTTAAAATAAAAGCTGTTTTCGGTTCCGCTTTCCGGGCCCCGAACTTTGAAGAACTGTTTTTCTACTTTGTAGATTCCAACCACAACGTACAGGGAAACCCCGACTTAGATCCCGAAGATGGCATATCCCTTTTCTTGAACATAGAGGAAAAGCTCCGGTTGTCCGAAACAGGCATGCTAAAAACCGCCTTAAAATCTTACTATTTTGATATTGATGGAAAAATAGCCTCCGTTATAGATGTGGACGAACAGGATCGAAACCTGTTCACTTTTGATAATGTAGATCGTTCAAGAATCCTGGGGTTCTCTTTAGAAAACTCACTGATCATGAACCGTTGGCAAGCTTCACTGGGCATGACCTACATGGGAGAGTCCACACAAATAGATGCATCCGAGGACAATAACAACGATTATTTATGGAGCTTTAACCTACAATCCTCACTAGGCTACACCATACCCTCCATAAACACCACCCTGTCCGCACAGCTAAAATATACCGGAAGAACCCAAATAGTACAGAGTAGCACTAACGGAAATGTTGTGGGACAAACAGACGACTTTACATGGATGGATGCGTCGGCTAGGACCAATATCACTAAAAATCTAAGCCTCACTTTGGGTGCAAGAAACCTCTTCGACATTGTTCGGGTAAACGCAACCGACAGCCCGAGCGGCACACATGGCAGCGGAGGAACTCCCAGTCGTTTGTTCGGCAATGGAAGATCATATTACCTAAAACTATTATACAATCTAAATTTCAATTAAAACCAATGAAAAAAATTATCATTCTAAAAGCAATCGCCCTAGTTTTGCTCATTAGTTCTTGCAGCGATGATGAAGGCCAGGACCTTATCGACTTTACCGTTAATTTTAGCAGCGAGACCGTAAGCACCAACGAAGAGGACACCGCTGTGGATGTGCAGCTCAATTTTTCCAGGCCAGCATCCGAGGCCGGCACGATTACCTTAAGCTATACTGGCACCAATGCCGAATATGGAACAGATTTTACCACGTCTCCCAATGGGGAAACAGGAACACTGTCCGTTCCCGTAGCAAGTGGAGCACAAAACGTCTCCTTTACGTTTAATAAACTCACCAATGCCATAGAAGGCTCCACAAAGTCCGTAACATTTACCATCGATGGATTTGATCAAACGGATTGGTCCCAAGGCACAACAACCTCCACTTTGATAAGCTACACCCCCATTGCTTCTACCAGCGGCGTAGTGGATTCGGAAAATGGAGGTTCCAATATACCTAACCAAGTATATTTCGACTTTAGCTCTGCCACACAAACTGCAGTTAAGCGAGATACCTGGGAAATAGCATTTTACAACGGAACGGAAAACCGGGTGTTTCTAAATTCTTCCCTTTTGGTATCGGCTGCCGAGTTGACCGGTGTTACCGACCTGCTTTCTGTTACGGAAGCAAGCAATCTGCCCGAATCCATGGAACTCAATGCCCTGGATGCCATGTTCCAACCAACCACCGTCACCGTAAATACCGTTGCCGAACTGGTACAAGGACTACCGGTCGGCTACCAACAATATGGTGATCTGGAAGCTGGAATTTCCTTTACGGACAGACCAGAAGGCAATCTGGATAACACCGCTATTGCCGAAGTATCCACCACAGCAGAAGAGAATTTTGTGTACATTATAAGTCTAGGAAGTGAAATCCCTACGGAACCGGCCGAAACGGGAAGCATTAAACATACAGGGGACCAAAGAGGTTTCATGAAAATCAGAATCCTAACCGATGGCAACAGTTATACCCTCCAATACGCCGATTTGGCCGAAACCGAGTCCTACAACGAAGTAACGGTGAACAAAGATGCAGCTTATAACCTTACTGCCTTTAGTCTGACCAATGGGGATACTGTTAGCGTGGAACCAACAAAAGAACAGTGGGACATTAACCTAAGTGGTGTTTTCGCCTATTATGGAAACCAAGGCACGCTTGTTGCCGGATTAACGTTTTCCGATTATGTACTGCACAATACCATGGGAGGTGTTGGCCTTTATCAGGTTACCATTGAAGCCGATGTGCCCACCTATGCGAACTTTACCAGGACCGATGTGGAAGAATCTGCATTTGTGTACGATAACAGAGCAGTTGTGGGCAGCGGATGGAGAGATGCCTTTGGCGGTGTGATCAACGAAGATGTGTACTATATTGTTAAGGACGCCGACGGTAATTATTACAAATTCGATTTTACCGCCTACACCAGCGCAGAAGGTGAAAGAGGAAACTACCAGTTCGTTTACGAACGCTTATAATACTTATTTGTTCAGATGCTCAATACTAGGCACTACCTTTTGTTATCGTAGACCATTATTGTTTAGTATGAGTTAGTTTGTGTTGAAAGCGGGGCATTTGTCCCGCTTTTTTTATCCGCTTTTACGACACAAAAAAATTGGATTGCGTTAAGCCCCATCATCACAAAAAGCTAGCTTAACGTAAATTTTATTTAAAATGAAAACAGACATGGGAGTAATAGCAACAAACCATCGAGAAATAACCCTGTACTACAACGCAGAAACTCAAAAAGGTATGCAGACCTTGGCCTACCTACAATCCTCATCGAAAAAAGTACAGGACATAGATTTGTCCAAAACCAAGGTGACCGGCACCCAATGGACAGAAATTGCAAAACGGTTGGGCAAGTCCATCAAAGCCCTCATAAACACCCAACATCCCAATTTTAAAAAGGAATACGGCAGTTCGCAAGACCTAAAATCAGATGAAGATTGGCTAAAAATACTGGTCAACAACCCTGCGGTCGTCACGCAGCCCATACTATTGCACCACAACAAAGCGGTTCAAATAGACACTCCCTCGGAGGCATTGGTATTTTTAAAGGATGATGA
This sequence comes from Flagellimonas alginilytica, assembly GCF_042134605.1. GTDB lineage: Bacteria > Bacteroidota > Bacteroidia > Flavobacteriales > Flavobacteriaceae > Flagellimonas > Flagellimonas alginolytica. Next base: position 889,945 of record NZ_CP169638.1, read on the forward strand.
ATCCTCTAAATTGTAGTCGAAAACAACCTGATCAAAACGTATATGTCCGCACATAAAAACAAGCGAGCTTTAAAACTGGTAGTCCTTACTTTGGCTATTTTGATGCTGATCGCGATAGCTGCACAACTGTTCTTCACAAGCAAGGTAAAATCCATATTGGAAGAAGAACTACCACCATCTATCCATGTAACTTATGAAACATTGAGCACCAATGTACTATTCGGAAAAATAAGCTTGGGTCAGGTAAATGCAAAGCATAGGGAACAAAACCTGGATTTTAAGGCAGAATCCTTCACCATTTCTGGATTAAGACTTTTCTCCCTGCTCTTACATGCGGACATTACCATTTCCGATCTCACAGTAAAATCCCCTACATTTTCCTATCATCCAACCCAAAAGGATTCTTCTTCATCAACCACCAAAGAAAAACCCCGCAATACATATACCATCAAAAATTTCAGTTTAGAAAACGGAAACTTTGTGATCGGTAACACAAAATTGGACAGTACAGCAACGGTTAAAGGCATACATCTGTCCATGTCGAACATCCAATTTGATTCGGAAAGTGCAAAAGAGATGATTCCCTTCACCTACGATAAATTTCAATTGAGCACCGAAGACGGCTACTTCCAAATCAACCCATTGGAATATGTGGCCTTTGAACAATTACATCTATCCTCCGAAAAAGGAGGGCTGAAAAAATTTGTATGGCGCACCAGGTACAGCCCTTCCGAACTCTCCAAAAAACTGTCCCAGGAACACGACCATTACGACCTAAAGATCGATCATATCGGTTTAAAAAATTGGGGGTTCGGCAGCAAAAGTGGAAGACCCTGTTTCCATTTGTCAGAACTTCTGTTGCAATCCCCAAAATTTCAAGTGTACCGCGACAAATTATTACCAGACGATACCACACATAAAAAACTCTACAACGCAACCTTAAGGGATATGCAATTGGACTTGCAAGTGGATACTGTTCAAATTTCGAACGGTCTCATAACCTACCAAGAACGGATAGAGGCGGATGTGGAACCAGAAAATGTGAGCTTTTCCGGTATTGAGGCCACCGTGGGCAATCTACACAGCCATGGCCATGGGGAGGTTATGGTGGCCATAAAGGCCAGATTAATGGACAATGCTCCCTTTGCACTCGATTGGAGTTTTGACCCCCAAAACAAGACCAACGCATTTTTGGTAAAAGGATCACTATCCAATTTCCAGACCGAAAGCATTAACCCTTTTTTAAAATCCAACCTACAGGCCGAGGTGAAGGGCAACGTACAGCAAATGTATTTTACCATAAACGGCAACGAACTGGAATCGCATGGGGATATAAAAATGAAATACGACAATTTTGAGTTTACCATTCTCAAAAAAAATCGTTTGGGCGTTAACAAACTCCTCACCGCGGTGGTAAATCTCTTTGCCAAAAATGGCCACAAAACCGATAAGGACGGTTTTAGGCACGGTGATTTTACCGTAAAAAGGGAACAGGATAAATCCTTTTTCAATTATTTGTGGCTCAACCTAAAAGCTGGCCTCTTGGACACAGTGACCGGTAATGGCAAAAAAGAAAAAAACTGAGTATGTCGACTAATCGCAAACATATCATCAAAAGAAAACGCTTTCTGGTTCCGGTCATTATCCTTGTGCTTTTGGTGGGCCTTCGGTTGGCGCTCCCCTACCTTGTAAAAAATTATGTAAACAAGGTATTGGCCGATATCCCCGGGTATTATGGCCAGGTGGAGGATATTGACCTTTCCCTGATCACCGGGTCCTACACCATAGATCAATTGTACTTGAACAAAGTAAATGCCGAAACCGAGATTCCTTTCCTCAATTTTGAACGAACGAACATCTCCATTGAGTGGGCCTCGTTGTTAAAAGGCAAGATCGTAAGCGAGATCAGCATGTACCGGCCCTCGCTTATTTATGTGTTCGAGGACCAACAAAAAGAAACGGAAGCAAATGCCAACATTGACGATTGGACCAAAGCGTTGACGGATTTGGTTCCGATCGACATTAACCAACTGGAAATCCACGATGGTAAAATGGCCTTTGTGCAGCTCGCTGCCGACCCCAATATTGATCTTCACCTCGATCAAATAGAGCTATACGCCAACAACCTGCGCAATGTGGTACGCACCGGGGAGCAACTCCCCTCCAACTTGGTGGCCGATGCCGTATCTTTTGGTGGAGGAAACTTGCATTTGGAGGGTAAAATGGACCTGGTCAAGCAAATCCCGGATATGGATTTGGCCCTCTCTTTGGAAAATGCCGACGCCACTGCCCTGAACAATTTTACCGACCATTATGCAAGCATCGATTTTAGCAAGGGCCAGTTTAACTTTTATGGCGAAATGGCGATTGCCGATGGCTATTTAGAAGGTTCCCTTAAACCGATCATTAAAAATGCGAAGTTGATCGGAAAGGAAGATGCTTTTTTGGAAACTCTGTGGGAAGGCTTTGTTGGCTTCTTTAAGTTTGTTCTAAAAAATCACAAGGAGAACACCTTGGCCACCAAAGTGCCCATTGAAGGCGACCTCAACAATGTAAAAACCAAAACGTGGCCCACCGTGATCAATATCTTTAAAAATGGATGGATCGAGGCCTTTAAAAATATTGTGGATAACGATATTGATTATAGAGACGTGCAAAAAACCGCCGATAAAAAGAACAGCAAAGCCAACGACTAGTATTCCGGCTTAAAATACCAACCACTGTCCACTGCTTACTGCCTACTGCCTACTGCCTACTGCCTACTGCCTACTGCCTACTGCAAACTACACATTTCCCCCAGTTTTTTTAAGGTTTTTGTGCAATGGAATTTTATGGGTAATTGCTATTTTGCATACCGCAGCCCCTTCCCTATACTTTACAGAAACTAGTTATGCTTGGCATAGGAGGCATCGATAACATTCCTATTTGGGTGTATATAGATGTATTTTATGCTTATATAAACAAGTTGTGCTTCATACCCAAAAAATGGAAATTCAAGAATTATACAGAATTAAAAAGGGACAAGTCTTATCCAATAAGATTACAATTCCTTTCTATTTTGGTATTGTTTATTCAGACGATGGATTCATAAGACTTGACCTTTATGTAAATGAGGAATATGATTTGAAAGCTTTAATGAAAGATACTTCTCGAGAATATTTACAATATGATTATAATCTTACTTGCTTAACAGAAGAAAACAATGTTCTTAAAATTGACAATTTAAGATTTTCTCAAAACACACCACATTTATCAAGAATAAAGATGGTTTGTTATGGAAAAATGGAGCACATAAAGAAAAAGAAGAAAGGTTTTGAGGATAGTGATTTTAAACCTTTAATAAAGTACCTCGTATTGGAAGGACTCAAAATTGAATTTTCCGATTTCACAGAAGAAATTAGAGCAAGAGGAGGAGAAAAAATAGAAGATTTCGACAATTTTAAAAGAGACCATACGACAACAAATTTAGTTCACAAACAACATCCATATAGCCAGACTTACTATAAACTTTCAGAAAAAGAAAATGATATTATTGTCGAGTTTACAGATGAAAATAGTAACAGATTAACTTACAAGAAATATTTAGAACTCAAGGATTATTATGTTTCTGCACTTTCCTTCATTAATGGAGCTGAAGTAAGAATTAAAAAAGAATGTTATGGTTCATATTTTAGTATTGGTAAAATAGATGCAGAAAAAACAGTAACATATTCGTTCAAAAGAATAGACAACAGAAGATACAATAGTTACATTCCTGTCAATGACCCATTTCATAGAGGAGAACGAGTTTTAAGCAAATTCCTAATGTTTAATTTTGACAAGTTCATCAACTGGTGTGATAAAGTAGATTTAAAATCAATTATTTATTATTTAAGTAATTCAGAACAAACCAATAGCATTGAAGAAAAAGTTTTCATTCAAATAATTGCATTTGAAAGACTGACAACTATGTATGTCGAATATCTTGGCGAGAAAGAAGATTTTTTACCAAATAAAACTGATTATAAGCCAATAAAAGATGAACTAAATAAAATCATTGAACAAAACAAGGACAAGTTTGGAAACGCATATGATACTGTAAAAAGTAAAATTGGCAATTTAAACCAAATAAAAAGACATTCAACAACCGATAAAATGTATCGTATAATAAATGATTTTGATATTCCTGTTACACCAAAAATCAATAAATTGATAGATGTAGTAAGACATAAAACAGTACATAGAGGCGATATTGGAGACGGTCAAGACGGATTAACGACATTTTACCTTTTGGATGAATTAATTAGAGAAATTATTTTAAGAATGGTTGATTATGAAGGAAAAAGAATCAGCACAATATTATTAAATTAAAAAGTACGAAAGCACAACAATGGCTATAAGTAATTGCTTGTTCTCACCTACTTCTGAAAATCCTCGCGGATTTTCAGTTTAGTGTGTACTTGCAAAGTTTGGTGCTAACCCACGCAACTACTCATAGCCGAGACCGTTGTGTAACCCTCCCTAAAAGTCGGACTGGTCTGAATTAGACAAAAAGTTTAATTTTAACAGTCAGATATTATGAAGAGAACCAAGTTTACCGAGAGCCAGATCGTATCCTGCATCAAGCAGCACGAATCAGGGGTCAAAGTGGACCAGATCTGTAGGGATATGGGCATCCACAAGGCCACATTTTACAATTGGAAGAAACGATATTCGGGGATGGACAGCCTCGAGCTCAAGCGCCTGAAGGAACTTGAGGAGGAGAACCGCAAGCTCAAGCAGATGTATGCGGACATGGCCCTTGACAACAAGATGCTCAAGGACGTGCTCTCAAAAAAGTGGTAGGCTCCGGTGAGAGGAAAAACATGGTGGCCTACCTAGGGGAATATTACAGGGTAAGCATCACCAGGGCCTGCAGGACATTGACGTTCCCAAAATCGATGTACTATTACCGCTCCGTGAAAGATGACAGTGAGGTGATCGACAAGTTGCTGGAGCTTTCCGTGGCCAAGCCAAGGGAAGGACAGGACAAATACTATCAGCGGATAAGACTGGAAGGCCATAAATGGAACAAGAAGCGGGTCAGACGGGTATACCTGATGCTGGGCCTGAACTTGAGGAGAAAGACCAAAAAGAGGGTGCCCAAGCGGGTCAAGGAGCCCTTGGTGCTGCCCGATGGTCCGAACATGACATGGTCCATGGACTTCATGAGCGATTCATTGGTGCACGGGAGAAGGTTCAGGACCTTCAACATCATCGATGACTTCAACAGGAAGGCCATCGGCGTTGAGGCCGAGTTCAGTTTCCCTGCCATGGGCGTGGTACAGGTATTGAAGAGGGCCATCGGGGAACACGGTAGGCCCGAAAAGGTCAGGGTGGACAACGGGCCCGAGTTCCTTGCGCTCGATTTCACGAGATGGTGCGGGGCCCAAGGGATAGATATCCAGTACACACAGCCGGGAAGGCCCATGCAGAACGGGTTCATTGAACGGTTCAACCGTACCTACAGACAGGATGTACTTGATGCACATCTGTTCGAGGATATTTCACAGGTACGCATATTGACCGAGGAATGGATAAAGGATTACAACATGAAACGGCCACACGAGGCCCTGGGTGGGATAACCCCGGAACGCTATGAAAAGGAATTCTCTTCCAAGCAAGCTTGCTTGGAAGAACAAACAAAAGTTGTCTAACCAATGGTCCGAGAAAAGGGAGGGTTACAGTTGTACACCATTAAACTGAACGAAAAAAATGACCTATAAATATTCTATTTGTCATCCTGAAAAAGAAAATATTGAATACCATAGTAATCCAATCTCCGGCAATGAAGTACGAAAAATAGCTGAAAATTATCCTTGGATTGAAAAGTTGAAATTTTCGGATTCATTAAACCCTGAAAACATTTATTACAGTCCTTCTCTTGACTTTACTTGTATTGAAAACGGAAAAAGTTTCTGTTTGACCGCTAATTATGATAAAAAACAAAATCTTGAATTTTCTCTTTGGTATAATAGACCAAAAAAAGTAAAAGTCTTATTTGGATTATTAGGAGAAAAAGAAAAAATGGTAGTTGACGATGTTTGGGGATTTAGTTTAGAAAAATCTTTAAATTATTTGGAACATTTTGTGAACGGAAATCACTCAATGATTGAAAAACTGTATAAAAAATAACGGTGTATAACAATGTATAACCGCAATTACGGCGGATTCGACTACGTCCGAATCCACTCGGAATTGCTAACGTCAGTGCTAAACCGAAAAATTTGCGTACTTTAACCCGTAAACTGACGGTTATACGAGTCCGTTAAAACACCCTCCCCACTGCTTCAATCGTTTTATCCAAATCGGCATAGCTGAGGGCATCGTTTAAAAAGTAGCTCTCAAAAGCAGAGGGCGGTAAGTACACCCCGTTCTCCAACATGCCGTGGAAGTATTTCTTAAACATATCATTATTGCCCTTCGCGGAGCTGACAAAATCCACCACAGGCTCGTCCGTAAAGTGTACGGAAATCATACTGCCATAGCGGTTAATTTGGTGCGTTACACCTTTTTCTGTCAGGGTCTCGGCAATGCCCTTGTGCAAATATTCCGTTTTTTCGGCAAGGCTGTCAAAAATTTCAGGTTGGTTGTTCAGCGCGGTAAGCATGGCCAGTCCGGCACTCATCGCCAACGGGTTGCCGCTCAAGGTTCCCGCCTGGTACACCGGTCCTTCGGGCGCCAAATGCGCCATGATCTCGGTACGGGCCGCAAACGCCCCTACGGGCAGTCCGCCCCCGATCACTTTCCCGAACATTACAATGTCGGCATCAATGCCCAAGGCTTCCTGAGCGCCCCCTTTCCCAAGACGAAAGCCGGTCATTACCTCATCAAACAACAACAAAATACCTTCTTGGGTGCAGAGTTTGCGTAGGCCTTGTATAAATTCTTGTTTAGGGATAATACAGCCCATATTCCCTGCTACGGGTTCCAAAATAATGGCTGCAATTTCGCCCTTATTCGCTTCCACCAAAGCTTTTACGCCCTCCAAATCGTTGTAATCCGCCAATAGGGTATCCTTGGCCGTGCCCTGCGTAACCCCGGGACTGTTGGGACTACCAAAAGTTACGGCCCCACTCCCGGCCTGTATCAAAAAGGAATCCGAATGGCCGTGATAGCAGCCCGCAAATTTGATGATCTTGTCCTTGCCCGTGTACCCGCGCGCGAGGCGCACCGCACTCATACAAGCTTCGGTGCCACTGTTTACAAAACGTATTTTATCGATATTGGGCACCATGGATACCGCCAGTTTGGCAAGTTCGGTCTCGATTTCGGTGGGCGTTCCAAAGGAAGTGCCTTTTTTAGCCTTTTCGATAACAGCATTGATCACTGGTTCGTAAGCATGACCCAAAATAAGCGGCCCCCACGAAGCAATGTAATCGATTAGTCGGTTGCCATCGGCATCGTACAAATACGCTCCTTTGGCCTCCTTGATAAAAATAGGGTCGCCCCCTACCGCTTTGAATGCTCTTACTGGTGAATTGACCCCTCCGGGGATGTATTTTTTGGCCTCTGCAAACAGGGCACTGCTTCGTTGGTAGATCATAGTATACTTTTATTCATCCCGTCATGCTGAATTTATTTCAGCATCCCATTGTTGTCAGTCAAAAAAACAATGAGAACCTGAAACAAGTTCAGGTTGACACAGGTGCTGCAAAGGTAATGAGGATCGTTCGTTCTTGGAAACGGAATTCATAAGGATATGAGAGATGCTTCGTTCTGCCCTGAATGATATTAAAAACTACTGCGCCCTTCGAATATTGAGTATTTGACCTATGGAAATAATATTGCCGTTCAGGTTATTGAGACGGCGCAGTTCCTCGACCGAAATATCGTATCGTTTGGAAATTCCGTAAAGTGTATCCCCTTTCTTCACTTCGTGGGTAAACACTTCATATTGTTTGGTATCCCTAACCGTGGACAAGCCATTTTCAACGACCTCTTCATCGTACTTATGCAAATCGTACCTTTCTATAAGTGCAATCAACTTTTGGGGATACTTGCGGTCGGTGGCATATCCGGCCTGCCGCAAACCATGAGCCCATTTTTTATAATCGTCCCGTTTATAATTGAACAAAAACGCATAGCGTGAACGTGTGGACAGGAAAATACTATGATCGCGGAAGGAGTACATGGGATGGTTGTATTTTCTAAAACACTCGCCCTTGGCATCATCGTCGTGAAAATCGAACTCGCCCTGCCAGCCGGCATGGCACTTTATCCCAAAATGATTATTGGTTTTTAGGGTGAGCTCCCCACGACCGGAGCCACTCTCCAAAATACCCTGTGCCAAGGTAATACTGGCGGGTATACCATACGCACGCATTTCGTACTGGGCAATCTCGGCAAAAGTCTCAATATAATCCTGGGTATCCGAAATGGGAAAACGCGCAAAACGCCCGGTATCTTCCGGCATGGGATATAGCCCGGTTTCATCCGTGTTCTCCTTTGGAGAACTCGTGGGAGTTCTGTCGGAATTACTAATGGTCGGAGCCCCCTTACGGTGGGTACTACGTTTCTTTTTTGCACCACAGCTAGAAAGCAAAAGCGCCACTATCAATACATAACCTATTCGCCTGATCATACGTCCAATAACGGTAAATTCTTCTTTTTCAATACAAGGTTCATGCCTTTTATGCCCTGCAGCCCCCCTGTATGGATTGCCAAGATTTGGGTTCCTGGTGTAAAAAAATCCTGTTTTATAAGGTCAAAAATACCAAAAAGCATCTTACCTGTGTATATGGGATCCAATGGGATGCCTGTTTTTTGTTTAAAAAGATTGATGAACTCGATCAGTTCGGCATTTAATTTGGCGTACCCTCCAAAATGATAATCCATAATGAGGCGCCATTGACCGTTATGTGAATATTTTTGAATTTCGTGGGTTAAAAAATCACCCTTCAAGGCCGGGAATCCCAACACGGTCTGATGCGCTCTAGATGCATTGATAAGCCCTGCCATGGTACCGCCTGTACCCACCGCACTACAGATGTAATCGAATTGAGCATCGGATTCCGTTAAAATTTCGGCACAGCCTTTTACTGCCAAAGTGTTGGTTCCACCTTCGGGCAACAGGTAAAAATCACCGTGCCGCGCTTTCAGATTTTGAAGAAATGACGGCTCATTTTTGAGCCTGTATTCACTTCGGGACACAAAATGGAACTGCATACCTTGTTCATGCGCAAGTTTTAAAGTCGGATTGCTCTGCCATTTGTCCGCCAGTTCTTCGCCACGTATCACCCCTATTGTTAGTATGCCTTGTTCAAACCCTGCAAAGGCAGTGGCGGCTATATGGTTGGAAAAGGCCCCACCAAAGGTGAGCAAGGTACTTTTGCCCTGGTTTTTGGCCTCGATCAAGTTATATTTAAGTTTACGGTACTTGTTCCCAGATATAAAGGGATGGATAGTATCCTCTCTTTTCAGGCAAAGGCGAATACCCTTTTCTTTCAAAAGGGGCAAATCAATATACTGATCGGGTATGTTCAATCTAAAAAATTAACGGGTCAGGTACTGCAAAAACCCAAAGGTTTTCCGCTTGGAAAGATACTGCATATCCTTTTCATTGGTATAGGCTTCCCGTTCAAAACTTATATTCTGGTAGGCACGGTAACTGTCCAAATACAATACCGTACGCAACAACCATTCGGAAACATAAAGAATATAAAAAGGTAATATGAGCAGTTCCCTTTGTTGTTTTAAATGGATGCGCTCGTGGTTGATGAGCACCTCATCCGCTTTTAAGGAATCTTCCTTTAGAATAATGAATGGCCAAAGCGAAAGGCCAACATAATTTTTATAAAAGAAATGTTTAAAAACGAGTATCAAATGGTTACTGTCAATTGGTTACCAACAAATATAACTGCAAAAAGCGCTCAAAATTGGACAGTTACGATAATTCCATCAACAATTTCGGTGAACAACATTGTTTTCAAAATCCTAAATCCTTGGCAGTTTTGACACGAAAGCCTTATTTTTAGGTAGTAAAAGCAGGGCTACGGATGAAAGAACGCATTCCACTGGAAGAAGGGGATTATTATTTATCGGAACATGGATATCGGGTTTTTACCGAGCAATATCACCTAAAACGTGGATACTGTTGCGAAAGTGGTTGCCGACACTGCCCGTTTGGCTACGACCCTAAAATCAACGCTCAATAATTTAATTTTCGGCATAATATTTGTGGTCTTTTTAGGGATATCTCAAACAATTAAAAAAAGTACTATGAAAAGTTTAACACGTTTGGCACTTGCCGTCTTCTGCATCGGGTTTTTAGCTTCTTGTTCCTCTGTTCGGGTCGTTTCCGATTATGATCAGAAAGCTGACTTCAACAATTACAAGAGTTACGCCTTTTATAAAACCGGAATAGATAAAGCCCAAATTTCCGATTTGGACAAAAAAAGAATCCTGCGCGCCATTGAGGCCGAAATGGGGTCAAGAGGTTTTGTTAAATCGGATAAGCCCGATATGCTGATCAGTATATTCACCAAAGAACGCGAACGTGTAGATGTGTACAACAACAACTTTGGCTGGGGCTGGGGTTGGGGCTGGGGTCCTGCATGGGCCTGGGGCCCGGGTTGGGGCTGGGGAGGCAACAATGTAAGCACAAGCACCGAGGGCTCTCTATATATTGATGTGATCGATGCCAATAAAAAAGAACTGGTATGGCAAGGTCGTGGAATAGGCACCTTGAACAATACCAACAATATTGAAAAGAAAGAACAACGTATCCGTGAATTTGTTTCCCAAATTCTCGAGAAATACCCCCCACAAATGGCCGTGGCCACCAACTAAAATTTAGACCGCCCTTTAGGGCGGTTTTTTATTGCGCTTAACGATTCTTAAGAAAATATCCTATATCGATTTCGTATATTTAGGTCGCATAAAAATTGACCTATGAACTACGAATCCAATCCAATTCTGGACAAACTCCCAAAACACCTGAAACAATTCATAAAGCCCCAAAATTATGAAGAGTACACGGCTATAGATCAGGCTGTTTGGCGTTATGTTATGCGCAAGAATGTAGATTATTTGAGCAAAGTGGCCCATAAATCTTATGTAGATGGCCTAAAAAAGACCGGAATTTCCATTGACCACATTCCCAATATGTATGGCATGAACCGAATCTTGAAAGAAATTGGTTGGGCAGCCGTTGCTGTGGACGGATTTATCCCGCCTTCGGCCTTTATGGAGTTCCAGGCTTATAACGTACTCGTAATCGCATCGGACATTCGACAACTTGAAAACATCGAATACACCCCTGCCCCGGATATTATCCACGAAGGTGCCGGACATGCCCCTATTATCGCCAATCCAGAATATGCGGAATACTTGCGTAGATTCGGGGAAATTGGCTGCAAGGCGATTTCCAGTGCCAAAGACTACGAACTCTATAATGCGGTTCGCCATCTTTCGATAATAAAAGAGGCACATGGAACTCCTCAAAGTGAGATAGAAGAAGCGGAAGAACACATTGAACATCTACAAAAAAACATGGGCGAGCCCAGTGAAATGGCGCTTATTCGAAACCTGCACTGGTGGACAGTGGAATATGGCCTCATCGGAACTGTGGACAACCCAAAAATTTATGGAGCGGGACTACTTTCCTCTATTGGCGAAAGTGCTTGGTGCATGACGGACAAGGTGAAAAAAATTCCCTACTCCATCGAAGCGGCACATACCGAATTCGACATTACCAAACCTCAACCCCAGCTTTTTGTAACCCCCGATTTTGCCTTTTTGAGCCAGGTACTGGAAGACTTTGCCAACACTATGGCCGTGCGGACGGGAGGTCTGGCAGGGATTAAAAAATTGATAGCCTCCAAAGCACTCGGCACTATTGAACTGAGCACTGGTCTGCAAATCTCGGGAGAGTTCAGCAATGTGATCGAAAATAACGCGAAACCGATTTACATACAGACCAACAGCGGAACTGCACTGGCCTATCGAGAAAAAGAACTTGTTGGGCACAGTATAGCCCACCATGCCGAAGGTTTTGGTTCACCGATCGGTAAATTGAAAGGCATCAATATCGCGATCGAAGATATGGGGCCAAGAGACCTTAAGGCCTACAAAATATATGAAGGTGAACAGATAACCCTCGAATTTGAAGGTGGAATTAAAGTAACGGGGACCATTATTACCGGAACCCGTAATCTAATGGGCAAAATCATATTGATAACATTTGAAAACTGTACGGTTACGCATGGCGACAATGTGTTGTTCCAACCCGACTGGGGTTTGTACCACATGGCTGTTGGCCAAAATATTGTTTCGGCCTACAACGGCCCTGCCGACCTGAACAGCTTTAATTTAATGAGCCATCAAATCACAGAAAGTACCATCAAACCCAAGAAAAGCGAAAAAAGATTACAACTGGAGTTATTTTATAAACAAGTGAGGGAGTTTAGGGAAGGAACAAATACAACAATTTCCCGAAACAAGGTATTAAAAGCCCTAAAAAAGGACTATCCAAAGGACTGGTTACTGCCCGTAGAATTGTATGAACTTGCCAAGCAGGACAATAATCGGGCTTTTCAGAAAGAGATTATGGAACACTTGGAGCACATTAAGCAGGATAATCCAAAAGTGGGCCATTTGATCGATGACGGCCTTCAGCTTTTGGATACTGTTTTGGTAAGCTAAAATCCAAGCTTTTCGATATTTTCTGCAGCGGGCTTCAATTGGGGTACCGCTGCTTTTGTTACCGGGTAATACGATATATTGAACTCCTCACCGTTTCTTCGGAGGCCCAGCTCAACTTTATGATCAATATTGCCTTGCCATATGCTTCGGGAAAATACCTCATCACCTTCTCGGACACCTGCTTCCCAAGCCTTGCTTCCTTCTGTTACGCTTGCAATTTCCTTTCGGTCATCGGTAAATTTAAATCCCAACTCGTAAATATCACTTTCCGCACTGTATTCCAATGCCAGTGCATCAAACAGTGCTACCAAATCCACTTTTTGCCCTTCTTCAATATACTTTTGGAAAACCGATTCAAAATCACCATCCCAAAACCCATCCATCACTTGAATGAAATAATCATGGGTCAGTTTTTGGTCCTTAGTGGTGGCATCGGCATAGATCTGATGCATTACATGGTCCAAACTTTGGCTGCCATCACCTATTTGTTGAATTTTCTGATCAAGGTAAAAGGCAAAAATCGCCCCTCGCCAATACGGCAGTTTGGAATACTCATAATCGGACCAAAAGTTATCGTAGTTGATTTCAGCATTGGGTACCTCGCTTATCGATGATGCGTATAGATCTCTAATAGTACGGTTGATTTCTTGAACAAAAAAAGCACCGTCCAGACCATTGATCTTGTTTTTCGCAATATTCTTATAAGTATAATATTCGGTAAACCCCTCACTGAACCAATATTGTTCTTCCTCGTTATCGTTGGTTATGGTATGCCCGATCCAATTGTGCATTAACTCGTGGTTGAAGAGATACACCATTTGACCAATATCGGTCTGATCGTTGTTGGAAACCGATGTTGCAAAGGAATTGGTTAGACCAGTACCTTGAAAACTACTGCCGTTTTCCTGCGGAAAGGGTTGCAGGGTAACTGTAAAATAGTCTTGGGAATGATCGTTCCAAAAGTTTCGCTGACAGGTCAAGGTCTTTTCCAAAACCAGAAAAACGTCTTCATCCGCAAAAGGAATCCAATCGCCTCGGGTGGCCAAGCTGACCTTGTTCCCTTTTATTTGTCCCTCATAAATTCTAAAATCACCTCCAACAAAAATGGCGCTATTGAACAAATCCATATCCTGGTTTTGTAATAGTTGCATTTTCTTATTACTCCCAAAACTGTTGTGAACAACATAATCTTTCCCAAAAGATGTCCAATCCAAGACAATATCCATGCTATGCTTTGCATTTTCCGGCACCATGAACAAATTATGGGAAAACACATGGAAATAATCTGAATTGATAATAGGTCGGTATATTTCCCGAGTTGAAATTTCTCCTTCAAAATCCTGTTTAAGAAAATATTCAAACTCCAATTTTTTCACCCCTTTTGGATGCATTAATACAATCCGACCACTATCCACATCTTTTTCCACCACGCCTTCTACATTTAAAAGTTCCATACGGCCAAGTGTTTTAAACAGGTCTTCTTCGCCCCATGCTTCGTTGGGAAAAGAAAGCAATGTAGTGCCGTCCGAACTGGCCTCTAAGGTCATTTTTATTTTAAGTTGCGGAATACTATCTACCAACACAGCAGAAATTTCGTAGCTGATATCGGATTCTGGTTTTTGCTGACAGGAAACAAAAATTATGGCTAAAAGGGCGGTTAGCAGTACTCTTTTAAACATGGTTTTGATTGATTAATGTATCTATAAAGACGCAAAAATGGTCGAAATGTGACACCTCAATCCAAAATATTTTTCAATTGTACGGTATTTTCCACTGGGGTATTTTTATATACCAACGTCCATCCCATGGAATCGGTCAGCACCAAAATGCGTGAAAGTTCGCTCAACAATCGGTTCTCTGCGTTCGATCGTAAGGATGAGGCTTCTATTTTCTTCATCAAGGACTGTTTCACATTTTGTTTAATGGCGTTATAATCCCCTGCATTAAATGGATTCAAGTAATCTGCGGTAACATCGTAATATTCAAAATCAGGATTAATGGCAATTTCCGGCTCCGGAATGTACCTTAGGGTCAATACTTTATTTTCCCGATCAACATCGTAATCGATCTTGGACATATCGTATGCCACGGACACATCGGCATTGACCACCACCAAAGCTTTTTTATTTGCCGTTATCAATGGACCGAACAGTTCTTTGGAGTCTTTGTAATTGTACACTTCGGCAAAATGACCTTCGGTGACCACCAATTTGGACACATTGCGCAGTTCTTGCTGGATCAGCATGGAGTTTTCTTCCAGTATGGTCTTTTGGGAACGATCTTCCGTACACGATTTATAAATTAACACGGAGGCCAACGCAATCAACGCCCCTACTAGGATTTTCTTCATTTAACTGAATATCATGAAAGGATACCTTTCTTGAAGATACGTAATTTTTGTTCGGAGCGATGTTTTAAACTTTTGATGGGCTTCAGAATCCGGGTTGAACGGTCGATGCAGCAACCCTTTTTGTACAGAATCTACCTTATCCATCACGGCATATGAATTTGAAGTAATCCAGACCGATTTAAACTTTTCCCAAATGTAATCCACTGCTAACTGATTGGGATGCACCATATCCGTTCCATAAAATCGATAATCACGAAGCTCGTCCATCATAATTTCATAAGACGGAAAGTACCCAAGGCCTCTAGACTGCGTTCGAGATGACAATAACGAATGGACTGCGGCTATCAGATGCGCCTTGCTTCGCTGGTTTTCCACAAAACCATCTTTTAAATGGCGGACAGGAGAAACCGTGAAAATAATTTGTGCCTTAGGATTTACCTTTGTTATATTGTCTACAATCGAATCCAGGCAAGATTCAATTGCCTCGATACTCAACAATTTTTTTGCAAACTGTTTTTGGGGCACTTTATGGCAATTGGCCACTATTTTGTTGGAATCCAAATATTCATAGACCCAAGCTGTTCCCATAGTAATGATGATATGGGATGACAGCCCCAACCAAGTCTCGGTTTCCTTTAACCTTTGGTTCAGTATTTGTAACAACGCTTCGGGATTATCGGAACGTAAATCGGAATGCGCGTCGAAACAACGCCAAATCCCATCCTGCTCAAATATCTCTTCTAGCTTATAATCCCTTCCGTTTAGGGCTCTTTCAATTAAATTCTCAATGGCCAAAGGATGGAACAATATCCCAAAAGGATTCTGAAGTTGTTGAAACTGGAAATAGTCCAACTTAGCACCCATATTCTCAACAAAACAAGAACCTAAAAGCACCAATTTATTTTGATAATCTATTGGATTATCACTAGGACTTAAAGGTATTTTGGTTTGTAGTTCCATCGAATTATAAATGTTAGTTCGAGAGCAGTCGAGAACATCATGGCAACACATCACACCTATGCACGATGCAACAAAGGAATTCTCAGGAAACTACTTTAGGTATTCCTTTACCTTGTTGAGTGCTTCGGGAATCCCTGCCGGGTTTTTACCCCCCGCAGTGGCAAAAAACGGCTGACCACCTCCGCCGCCTTGGATGTATTTGCCCAATTCACGGACAATGGCTCCGGCATTCAAATCTTTATTTTTCACCAAATCTTTGGAAATGTAGCAAGACAATATGGCTTTTCCGTCTTTTTCCGAAGCAAGGAACAGGAATAAATCATCTACCTGTCCACCCATTTCAAAAGCAAGGTCCTTGATACCACCTGCATCCAAATCCACTTTTTTGGATAGGAATTTAATACCATTGATATCTTCCAATTCGGAAATCAATTCGTTTTTGAGTCCTTTGGCCTTGTCCTTCAATAATTGCTCCACTTGTTTTTTAAGGGCTGCATTCTCTTCTTGCAAACTTGCCACGGATTTTACCGGATCCTGGGTGTTTTTCAGCAAATCCTTGATCTCGAACAACATGCGGTTGTTGTTAAAATAAAATTCCTTTACCGCATCAGAAGTAATAGCTTCGATTCTACGTATTCCTGCCGCCACAGCTCCTTCGGACACAATTTTAAAATGCCATATATCCGCTGTATTGTTTACGTGAGTGCCGCCGCAAAGTTCAATGGATTGACCAAAACGGACGGTGCGGACCGTATCGCCATATTTTTCACCAAAAAGTGCCATGGCCCCTTGTTCCATAGCCTCTTTCATGGGAACATTTCTGTTTTCTTCCAAAGGAAGGTGCCCATCTATTCGAGCATTTACAAAGTTTTCCACTTCCCTAAGCTCTTCCGTCGTCAATTTTGAAAAATGGGAGAAATCGAATCGTAAATATTTGGAATGGACAGCGGACCCTTTCTGTTCCACATGGCTTCCCAATACCTCGCGCAATGCTTGATGCAGCAAGTGCGTTGCGGTATGGTTAGAAGCTGTTCTCCAACGCTGTTTCTGGTCCACCACAGCTTTGAAGGTTCCCGAGACTTCCTTGGGCAGCGACTTGGCAAAATGAACAATTTCGTTGTTCTCCCTTTTGGTGTCCACAATGTAAGTAACATCGCCATTAGAGGCTTCCAAGTAACCCTTATCCCCTACCTGACCACCACCTTCGGCATAAAACGGGGTAAGATTAAACACCATCTGATATTGATCTCCTTCTTTTTTACTGGTGACCTTCCTATACTTAACCAATTTTACGGTAGCTTCCAAGCTATCATACCCGATAAATTCCTGCTCGGCATCTGTCAATAGAACATTCCAATCGTCCTTGGTAACTTCGGAAGCTGCCCTTGATCGATCCTTTTGGGCCTTTAGGGCCTTTTCGAATCCTTCCACATCCAATTGATAGCCTTTCTCTTCCAAAATAAGGGCGGTCAAATCTATTGGGAAACCAAAAGTATCGTAAAGCTCAAAGGCCTTATCGCCAGCAATAGTTTTGTTTTTTGATGATTTTATCACGGAATCCAACAATACCAAGCCTTGCTCCAAAGTGCTCAAAAAAGAGCTCTCCTCTTCTTTTATTACGTTCTCTATCAATTGATATTGCTCCTTTAACTCTGGGAAAGCCTTTCCCATTTGCTCGCTCAATACCTTTACCAAACGGTATATAAAAGGTTTATTGGTATCCAAAAAAGTGAATCCATAGCGTATGGCGCGGCGTAGAATCCTTCGGATTACATAACCGGCGCCGGTGTTGCTGGGCAATTGTCCATCGGCAATGGAAAAAGCAACTGCCCTAACATGGTCGCAGATTACCCGGATGGCAATATCCGTCTGCTCGTCCTTACCGTATTTTTTTCCTGTGATGATTTCCACCTCTCGTATAAGCGGGGTAAAAACATCGGTATCGTAGTTGGATTGTTTTCCTTGGAGCACCATACAAAGGCGCTCAAAGCCCATTCCTGTATCAATATGGTTTTCTGGAAGTGGTTCCAAGCTTCCATTGGCCTTACGGTTGAACTGCATAAATACCAAGTTCCAGATTTCCACAACTTGTGGGTGATCTTGGTTTACCAATGAAGCGCCATCGACTTTATCCCTGTCCTTTTTGGATCGGATATCCACGTGGATTTCGGAACAGGGTCCACATGGCCCCTGATCGCCCATTTCCCAAAAGTTGTCCTTTTTGTTCCCCTTTATAATTCGGTTTTCGGGCACTATCGCTTTCCACAGATCATAAGCCTCTTGATCCAAGGACAAACCATCATCCTCACTACCTTCAAAAATAGAAACGTACAAGCGATCCTTATCAATTTTATATACCTCTGTGAGCAGTTCCCAAGCCCAGGCAATGGCCTCTTTTTTAAAATAATCCCCTACGCTCCAATTCCCCAACATCTCGAACATGGTGTGGTGGTAGGTATCTTTCCCTACCTCTTCCAAATCGTTGTGCTTTCCGCTCACACGCAAGCATTTTTGAGTATCGGTCAAACGTTTGTGCTTTGGCACGGAGTTGCCCAAAAAGTATTCCTTGAATTGGTTCATTCCCGCGTTGGTGAACATTAAAGTAGGGTCGTCCTTCATTACCATGGGCGCGGATGGAACAATCTTGTGGCTCTTTTCTTTAAAAAAGTTTAAAAACTGTTTTCTAACTTCTTGGGATGTCATTGAATTCCTAGGGTTTTCTTAAATTTAACACTTTAAGCAAAACAATTTTTATATTTGTTTGTTCTGTTTAAAATGAGTGAGCAAAAATAGGATAAAATCCATTCATGTCTAAAGTAAAGTACTATTACGATCCGGACACGCTTTCGTACCGAAAGATAGAGCCCAAAAAATCCAAGCGCTACAGGAATGTTTTCTTGTTTCTGTTGGGTTCTGCCTTGTTCGGTTTTCTTGGTCTCATCATTCTTTTGAATACGCGTTGGGTGAATACCCCAAAGGAACTTTCCTTGGAACGCGAAGTACGCAACTATGAGCTCCAATTTGAGATCCTTGGTCGCAAGATGGACCAAATGGAACAGGTCTTGGCCAATATCGAGGATAGGGACAACAATATTTACCGATTATATTTTGAAGCCAATCCCATACCCGAAGAACAGCGTAGGGCCGGTTTTGGTGGAATCAATCGATATAAGGACCTTGAAGGTTTCAATAATTCAGAGATCATCATCGATGCCACAAAACGATTGGACATTATTCAAAAGGAAATGGTTATCCAATCCAAATCTTTGGATGAAATTGCCAAGTTAGCGGAAGAAAAAGAAAAACTTTTGGCCTCTATTCCGGCAATTCAACCTGTGAGCAACGAAGACCTTACCCGAATGGCCTCTGGGTTCGGTTGGCGTTCCGACCCATTTACCAAAGCTAGAAAAATGCATTGGGGCATGGATTTTACGGCACCACGGGGCACACCGATCTATGCGACCGGAGATGGCAAAGTGGTTCGGGCGGATAATAGGTCTTCCGGTTATGGAAAACACGTAAGAATAGACCATGGGTATGGTTACATTTCCTTGTACGGGCACATGAGCAAGTACAATGTTACCGTAGGCCAAAAAGTAAAAAGAGGCGACCTCATTGGCTTTGTAGGCAGTACGGGACGTTCCCAAGCACCCCACGTCCACTACGAAGTGTTCAAGGACGGAGAACGCATTAACCCGATCAACTTCTACTACGGAAGTTTATCTGCTGAAGAATTTGAGAACATGCTCAGGTTGGCGAACCAAGAGAACCAATCACTGGATTAATGCACATAGACCTGCCAGAAAAACGATACTATGGCATTGGCGAAGTAGCCAAGGCCTTTGGGGTGAACACATCCCTGATTCGTTTTTGGGAGAAAGAATTCGATGTACTTCAGCCCAAAAAGAATGCCAAGGGCAATCGAAAATTCACGCCGCAGGATATTCAGAACCTTCAATTGATCTATCATTTGGTCAAAGAACGCGGGTTTACCCTCGAAGGAGCCAAAATCCATCTGAAAGAAGAAAAGCAAAAAGTACTGTCCAACTTCGAGGTAATTCAAAAATTACAAAAAGTAAGGGCCGAACTACTCAAGATAAAAGATCAACTTTAAACACTAATTCCATAGCAAAATGAAAAAATGGTTAATCCCCTTGATTATTGTCTTAGTCATTGTCTTTGGACTATACCAATGGGCAGTAAGTTTCAACAACACGGCCGTACAATACGAAGCAGATGCAAAAACAGCTTGGGCCAATGTGGAGAGCTCCTACCAACGTAGAAACGATTTGATCGGGAATTTGGTAAAGACCGTTCAGGGTGCCGCCGATTTTGAAAGAGGCACTTTGACCGATGTAATCGAAGCACGAGCCAAAGCAACATCCACCAACATAGATGCCAACAATATTACACCGGAACAGTTAGCGGAATTCCAACAAGCCCAAACAGGGCTTTCCTCTGCACTATCGAGATTGCTCGTTACCGTGGAGCGTTACCCCGAATTAAAGGCCAATCAGAACTTTTTGGAGCTTCAATCGCAACTGGAAGGCACCGAAAACCGAATCAATGTTGCCCGGGATAGATTTAACGAGAAGGTGAACATTTATGATGTCCATATCTCAAAATTCCCCGGCAAATTACTTGCCGGTTGGTTTGGCTTTGAGGAAATGCCGAGATATTCCGCAGATCCAGGTTCAGAAAATGCTCCGGATGTAAACTTCGAATTCAATTAAACCATGTCGCAGGTAGAAGAGTTTTTGACCGCAGAGGAAGAACGTGAAATTATAAATGCCATTGTCGAGGCAGAAAAGAACACTTCGGGAGAAATACGGGTACATATTGAAGCATCCACCAAAATAGATCACTTTAGCAGGGCGCAGCAACTATTCCATTTCCTAAAAATGGACAACACCAAAGAAGGCAATGGGGTTCTGCTTTACGTTGCAGTGGACGACAAAAAATTTGTTATTTACGGTGGAGAAGGTATTGAC
Organism: Flagellimonas alginilytica; assembly: GCF_042134605.1. GTDB lineage: Bacteria > Bacteroidota > Bacteroidia > Flavobacteriales > Flavobacteriaceae > Flagellimonas > Flagellimonas alginolytica. The sequence goes on from NZ_CP169638.1 coordinate 910,909, forward strand.
CGGGCAGTTCCAAAAGGTTTTTGGGAGACCACCAAGGATATTATTGCCTCCCAGTTTAAGAACGGAAATTTTAAACAAGGTATCGTCGAAGGTGTTCTTATGGCTGGCAAGGAACTCGAAGCCCATTTTCCATGGAAACAAAATGATGAGAACGAACTGAACAATGCGATATCCAAAGGCTAGTTTTTTCCTCTTTTTTTTATCTATCTCCCTTGCTTGGGGGCAATTCAACATACCCGAAAAACCACAAAAAGAAACCAGTGTTTACGACTATGTGAATTTATTGTCCGATTCGCAAAGCAATGCTTTGGAACAAAAACTGATTCGATATTCCGATAGTACCTCTACCCAGATTGTTGTTGCCATTATAAGTTCCACAGAAGGTGAGAACATTAATTATTTAGGAGCACAATGGGGACAAAAATGGGGTATTGGACAGGCCGATAAGGATAATGGCGTATTGGTGTTACTTGCGAGAAACGATCGTAGGATTGCCATTAATACAGGTTATGGCGTGGAGGGAAGTTTAACCGATCTCATGTCGAAACGCATCATAGAATCCGTAATTATCCCTGAATTTAAAAAAGGTGATTATTATGGTGGACTGGACAAAGGCTTCGATGCCATTTTTAAAGTGCTCACCGGAGAATTTTCCGAGGACAGAACTTTTGGCAATAGAAGACCGTTTCCTTTTGAAATCCTGTTTCCCTTTATCATTTTTATAGTGATCCTTATTATTTTATGGAGTCGTAAAAACAAAGGGGGAGGCAACGGTAGAGGCGGCCGACGCGGCAGCGGGCTCGATATTTGGGACATGATCATTCTCAGTAATATGGGTCGTAGCTCCGGTTCTTCCGGTAGTTTTGGAAGTGGAGGTTTCGGTGGCAGTGGTGGATTTAGCGGAGGTTTCGGCGGTGGCGGCTTTGGCGGAGGCGGTGCCTCTGGGGGGTGGTAGGTTTATGAGTAAACCTAAAAGCAAAAAGACCCCGTACTTTTTCTCCAAAATTTGCAATGGACATTGTGTTTATCCATTCATAAACCCAAACTGCCCATACATCAATTTCTATCTCACCCATGGGCAATTTTAATTATCTTGCCGTTAGATATTTTTCATCACTAAACACTATTCAGCACATGTCCCGGTCATTTAAAACACTTGTGGCTGCACTATTTGTCCTAGCCGCAGCCTGTAAAAAACAGAACAGCACCGAAACCGACAATCTTTTTAAGTTCAAGGATTACATCAGCTACCATACCAATGGGAACCAAAGCATTTCCAAACCAATCACCATTGTATTGGCACAACAATTGGATCAGTTTGAATTGACCCAAGAGTTACCATCGGACTATTTGAAAATTTCACCTAAAGTGGATGGAAAGCTAGTGATTGAAAATGGTAGGGAACTTCTATTTCAACCTTCGGAATATTTAAAACCAAACACAGAATACACCCTTAATTTGAAGCTCAACAAGCTTTTTGAGGATATTGATAGTGAATTCAAAACTTATACCTTCAGTTTTAAGACCATCGCACCCAATTTTAGGATCAATTTGGGTGATCTGCAATCCTATAACAAAGATTGGCAATACCTTACCGGTACTTTGGATGCTTCGGATATATTGGACGCATCCAAGATAAACTCGGTACTATCCGTAAAACAGGGAGAAAAAAACATCCCTGTAAAATGGGACAATACCGATGAAAACGCACAGTATTTTAGCTTTAAGATAGATAGTATATCCCGAAAAACAGAGGACAGTGAACTCGCTATAAATTGGACCGGTGATGCATACAATATCGACAATAAAGGTTCGGAAACTTACACCATACCGGGTAAAAACAAGTTTGTGATCATTGATGCAAGAACCACATCTGCACCCAATGCCGTACTGACCCTAAATTTTTCGGAGCCGTTGCAACAAGACCAAAACCTCAATGGTCTGGTAACCATTGAAAATGCAGAAAGCCTTCGGTACGAAATCAACGGGAATGTACTGAGCGTTTATCCTTCCAATAGGATTTTGGGAGAGGTACGCATAAACGCTTTTCAGGGAATTAAGAGTGAATACGGTTTTACGCTTAAAAACGATTTTTCGGAACTGGTCTCTTTTGAGCAATTAAAACCAGCGGTCCGTTTAATTTCGAAAGGTACGATCCTACCCAAAGCAAACGCTACTCCCATCTATTTTGAAACCGTAAACCTTTCTGCAGTAGAAGTTCGAGTAATACAGGTGTATCAGGACAATATGCTCCAGTATCTTCAAAATTACGACCTAACGGAAAACTACAGCCCGGATTTTAGACCTGTTGGTCGCCGAGTGGCCTACAAAGTGATTCCCTTAACAAAGAAAGGCAACGAAAACAACAGTTATTGGCAAGCCCACGGATTGGATTTATCCGAATTGATAAACGTGAACCCGGGATCATTGTACCGCGTAGAATTCAGTTTCAAAAAGGAACACACCACTTACGATTGTGGAGAAGCAGCGTCAACCGAAGAATCCGTCAATGACTATACTTTGGAACAAAGTTCGGACGATGAATCACTGGAAGAGCAATATTGGAACAACGAAATATACAATTATAGAAACTACAACTATAATTGGCAAGAACGCGATAACCCGTGTCATTCGGCCTATTACAACTACGATAGGATAGCTGCAACCAATTTATTGGGCAGTAATCTGGGATTAATTGTTAAAAAAGGGAATAATCGCTCTCATCATTTTGCAGTAACTAATTTGCTCACTACCCAGCCGGTGGCCAATGCAAAAATAAAACTCTACAATTACCAACAACAACTTGTCGGGGAGGTTACAACAGACGCTTCCGGCCTTTCGGTGTACGATAGCGATAAAGGTATCGCCTTTGCGGTTGCCGAAAGCAACAATAATTTTGCATACGCCAAGTTATCGGACGGCAATGCACTGTCCCTTAGTAAATTCGACGTGTCCGGCGAGCAACTTCAAAAAGGATTAAAAGGCTTTCTTTACACTGAAAGAGGGGTTCACCGACCAGGTGATGTGATCCATTTAACATTCGCTTTGGATGATAACGCCAACCCATTGCCCCAAGGACACCCAGTGACCCTGGAAGTAACCGATGCTCGGGGAAAACTGGTACAGCGCAACGTTTTAAAAGAAGGAAATACTCCCGTTTCCGATAATCTGTACGCCAAAAAAGAAAAGAATTTTTATTACTTCCCCATCCCAACAGATGCAACGGCATCTACCGGAAATTGGTCAGCCAAAGTAATAGTGGGAGGTGCCCAATTCAATAAAACCTTAAAAGTGGCAACGGTAAAGCCCAACCGTTTAAAAGTGGATTTTGCTTTTGATGATGAAGTACTCGAAGCCAACACCAATAATCAAGGTAAGGCCACGGTAAAATGGTTGCACGGCGCTCCGGCCCGCAATCTTAAAATCGACATTAACGCCACTTTGAGTCAAACGGCAACCGCTTTCCCCAAGTATAAAGATTTTATTTTCCAAGACCCCGCTCGCACTTTTAATGAAACCGAGTTACAGTGGATTTCTTCCAAATTGGATGCGAACGGTGTGCTCAACATCAATAAGGAAATTAATGTAAACGAAAATGCCCCGGGCATGTTGAAAGCCACCTTTACCACCAAGGTTTTTGAAGGAGGAGGAGATTTTTCCATTGATGTGTTTTCGAAAAATCTGGCTCCATTTTCAAACTTTGTGGGCCTTCGTTCGCCTGAAGCAAAACAATACGGTTCATTTTTAACGGATGAGAACAACACCTTTGATGTGGTGACTGTTGATGCCCAAGGTAACCCATCGGGCAACCGAAAATTAAAAGTCCAAGTATTTAAAATTGAATGGCGCTGGTGGTGGAACCGCGGTTACGATAATCTTTCGCGCTACGAAAACGCTACCGTTCATCGTCCATTTAAAGAAATGAGCCTAACCACGGGAAGTAACGGAACAGCCAACTTCAACATCAATATTCCCGACGAGGAGGGTGGACGCTACTTGATTCGTGTTATTGACGAGGTCTCCGGCCATGCGACAGGACGTACCACCTATTTTTACCGAAATTGGTGGCGCAGACCTGCCACAGCCGATACCGAAAGTTCAAAAATCTTGATTTTCTCCACCGATAAGGAAAAATATACCCTTGGGGAAGAAGTAGCTGTAACTTTTCCCTCCGACACTAGAAGCCGAGCCTTACTAAGTATTGAAAACGGTACCGAGGTACTCTCCCAACAATGGATAGAAACCTCAGCCAAAGAGACTAGAGCTACCATTCCAATTACGGCTGAAATGGCACCCAATGCCTACATCAACATATCACTTTTACAACCACACAGCAAAGCCAAAAACGATCTTCCCATACGATTGTACGGGGTTGTTCCTGTTATGGTAGAAAATCCGGCCACCTTGTTGAAACCACAAATCGATATGCCCGAGGTACTGGCACCTGAAAAACCCTATAAGGTCACAATTTCCGAAGCCAACCAAAAACCTATGACCTATACCTTGGCCGTAGTGGACGAAGGACTATTGGATTTGACCCGTTTTGCCACACCCGATATTCACAGTTCGTTCTATGCCCGACAAGCCTTAGGTGTAAAAACCTTTGATATTTTTGATGATGTCATGGGGGCGTACTCTGTTAGCGCAGATAATATATACGCCATTGGTGGGGGAGGTATTGGAGCAGGAGCCAAAAATCGTAAAGCACAACGTTTTAAACCCGTCGTCACCTATTTGGGTCCATTTTCCTTAAAGGCAGGGGAAAAAGTGTCGCACACCATCGATATGCCGAACTACGTGGGTTCTGTTCGTACCATGGTGGTTGCAGGAAACCCGAACAGCGCTTATGGCAATGCCGAAAAAACAGCACCCGTTCGTAAACCTTTAATGGTTTTGACCTCTATTCCTCGAAAATTATCACCTGGTGAAACCGTGACCATTCCTGTTACGGTTTTTGCCATGGAATCCAAAGTTAAAAACGTAAAGATCAGTATTGATGCAGGAAAAGCATTGGAACCTATCAACGGTACTTCAAAAAACATCACTTTTGATGCCGTTGGGGAGCAAATCGTGAATTTCGACTTTAAGGTCAACCCGGCAACATCGTTCCAGACGATAAAAGTGACCGCTTCGGGGGCTGGCGAACGTGCCAGTAACGAAACCGAAATTGACGTGGAGAACCCAAATCCAGTGACCACAAAAAGTGAACTCTACACCTTGGAAGCCATTGGCTCACAGATCATTTCAATGGAGACTTTTGGGACATCGGGCACAAATGAGGCCTTCATCGAATTCTCCACTCTCCCTCCCATGGATTTCTCCAAGCGTATGGATTATTTGTTACGATACCCACATGGCTGTGTAGAACAGACTACTTCGGCAGCATTCCCACAATTATTTTTGGGCGATGTATTGGATATCACTTTTGACAAAAAGAAGGCTATCGAAAAAAACATAAAAGCCGCTATAACACGCCTAGGCGATTTTCAAATCCCGAATGGAGGATTGAGTTATTGGCCCGGGTACGGGAATGCCGATGATTGGGGAACTTCCTATGCAGGCCATTTTATGTTGGAATCCAAAAAACAGGGCTACCAGCTCCCATTGACTTTCTTGAGCAATTGGTTACGTTATCAAAAAAACGCCGCTCGCCAATGGAGTAATCAGGCGACTTATTATAACGATGATGTTTCGCAAGCCTATCGTTTGTACACATTGGCATTGGCGCAACAACCAGAACTGGCCGCAATGAATCGCTTGCGTGAAACCGTAAATCTTAGCAACGAGGCCAAATGGAGATTGGCAGCAGCCTATGCGCTGGTTGGCAAAAAAGAGGTAGCCCAAGCTCTAGCACAAAAGGCAAACATCAACTTTAAACCCAATAATTACAATTACAGAACCTATGGTTCAGTTTTCAGAAACCGGGCAATGGCATTGGAAACCATGGTAATTTTAAACGACTCCCAACAACGGGAATTAGCTGTTTCCTTAGCCAAAAATTTATCATCACAGCAATGGTACAGCACTCAAGAAACAGCATTTGCCCTCTTGGCCATGTCCAAAATGGTGGCTAAAAACGGTGGGAAGTCCCTTGACCTTACTTTTACCAATAACGGAAAAAGTATAGCGGTAAAAACAGATAGGGCCATAGCGCAAAGGGAACTCTCCGTAACCAAGTTCAAAGAAGAAATTGAAATAAAGAACAACCAAGGCAATACTATTTATGCCACACTGACCCAATCAGGAAAATTGCCCGTGGGTGAAGAATTGGCGCAACAACAGAACCTAAGGTTAAGCGTAAACTATGTAGATCCCCTTGGTAATTCCATCAATGTGGATGAACTTAGGCAAGGAACCGAATTCCAAGCACAGGTCAGTATTTTAAACAGTTCGGATGATTATATCGACAACATTGCACTCACCCATATTGTGCCCAGTGGTTGGGAGATTGTGGATACCTCATATGCAGGGGAAGGCAATGCAAACACTTCCGCAGCGGATTATGTGGATACCAGAGATGATAGAACCCACTTATATTTTGACTTGGGCGCCAAAAAATCCAAAACCTTTATCATCAAATTGAATGCCTCTTTCTTGGGTGAATATTATTTGCCAGGTGCCCAAGCAGAAGCGATGTACGATAACAACTATCAAGCCCGAAACAAAGGAAAATGGGTAAAAATAGTTCAGTAACCTTGCATGAGTGAATTTTTAGCACCAGTAAAAAGAATCCTAGTCGACCATAAAATCAAGCCCAGTCTTCTGGGCATCATTTTGGTTTTATGGTTGTTTTGTCTGCCCAAAACCCTCTTCAAAGACCCGACCTCAACCGTTGTGGACAGTTCCGATGGTTTCCTTATCGGAGCACGCATCGCGGAGGATGGCCAATGGCGCTTCCCACAAATTGATTCTATCCCGGAACGCTTTAAACAAAGTGTTTTGCTATTTGAGGATGAATACTTTTATCAGCATCCCGGTTTCAATCCTATATCTATTTTAAAAGCCATTGGACATAATCTCACCAAAGAAACACGGCGGGGAGGCAGCACAATTACACAACAGGTTATCCGATTGAGCAGAAAAAACCAAAGTAGGACCTATTGGGAAAAGCTCATCGAGGTATTTATGGCCACACGGTTAGAATTACGCCACTCTAAGGAAGAAATTTTGGAACTCTACGCATCTCATACTCCATATGGAGGCAATGTAGTAGGATTGGAGACAGCGGCTTGGCGGTATTTTGGAATTCCTGCACATGAATTAAGTTGGGGTCAATCAGCTGCTTTAGCGGTTTTGCCCAATGCCCCTGCCCTCATCTTTCCAGGAAAAAACGAACAGGCTTTTTTGGACAAGCGAAATCGTTTATTAAAGAAGCTATGGGATAAGAAAATCATCGATAAAACCACGTACCAATTGGCCGTAGCGGAACCCTTGCCACAAAAGCCTTTCCCCTTGCCCAATATAGCGCCCCACCTTACCGAGCGCATCCGACTCGAACATCCAGGCCAACGAATCACCACATCTTTATACAGACCCTTACAGCAACAACTGAATACTATGGCCGAAAAACATTACAGGCAGTTGCAAAGCAACGAAATACATAATCTGGCCATTTTGGTGCTCGATGTGGAGACCCGCAAAGTAATCGGATATGTGGGAAATTCACCATCCGGGGAAAAGCACTCCAATTATGTGGACATCATCACCAAGAAAAGAAGTACCGGCAGTACGTTGAAGCCCTTTTTATTCGCTTCGCTTTTGGATGAGGGCCAATTGTTGCCCCATACGCTTGTGGAAGATGTCCCGACCGTAATCAATGGGTACCATCCGCAGAATTTTGATTTAAAACATGCAGGTGCGGTGCCTGCGAGCAAAGCGTTATCACGCTCTTTAAATGTACCGGCTGTTCGGTTGTTACGGGAATATGGGCTTCAAAAATTTTACAATAAGCTCCATAAGATGAATATGGAATCCTTGGATAGGCCTTCTTCCCATTATGGGCTGTCCTTGATTCTCGGGGGTGCGGAAAGCTCCCTTTGGGAAGTAACCTCCACCTATGCCTCCATGGCCTCCAGCCTGAATTATTTTTTGACACATTCCAGCACGTACAGGAGTCGGGAATTTACCGAAGCTACTTATTTACATCATGAAACAATGGATTTTGGCAAAGAACAATTTGACCCCCTGGTTTTTGGCGCAGGATCTATTTTCAGCACTTTCCAATCAATGTATGAGGTCAATCGGCCCGAGGGTGACGAAAATTGGCAGTTTTTCGATTCCTCTCAACCCGTTGCTTGGAAAACTGGAACAAGTTTTGGTTTTAAGGATGCATGGGCCGTTGGTGTCACCCCAAAATATGCCATCGGGGTTTGGGCGGGCAATGCCGATGGGGAGGGAAGACCTGGGCTAACCGGAATCACAGCAGCTGCACCCATACTATTTGATGTATTGGCCGCACTACCACAAAGTAGTTGGTTTCAAAAACCTTTAGATGATCTTGTGGAGATAGAGGTATGTGCCCAAAGTGGCTTTCGTGCTTCGGTGTATTGCGATGACATCAAAAAAGAATGGGTGCCTACCCACGGTACACGAAGTCGCCCCTGCCCCTATCATCAGCAGGTGTTTTTAGATAAGTCGGAATATTTTAGAGTTAACTCCGAGTGCTACCCGTTAGAAGACATGGTAGCTAAAAATTGGTTGGTGCTACCTCCCATTTTGGAATATTATTATGCTTCTTCGAATCCAAACTACAAGCCTTTGCCTCCTTACATGGAAGGTTGTTCTGCATTGGAAAACAATTTGATGGAATTTATCTACCCCAAACCTTATGAAGCTGTGCTATTACCAAAGGATTTAGGCGAAAAAAGAATGGAAATCATTCTCAAACTGGCCCATCAACAATCCAATGCCATCATTTATTGGTATTTGGATGAATTGTTCATTGGCAAGACCGAAAATTTCCACGAACTTGTTTTACCCATCGATGCTGGGGAATATATGTTGACGGCCGTTGACAATCAAGGAAATCGGATTCGGCAGCAAGTGAAAGTACGTTCCGCTTCGGGCGAATAGTTATTTCTTCCGCATAAAAATGGTCATCGGAACGCCGGTAAAATCAAAATTCTGCCTGATTTTATTCTCCAAAAACCGTTTATAGGGATCCTTCACATACTGCGGCAAGTTGCAGAAAAATGCAAATTGCGGGTACGGTGTGGGCAATTGGGTGCAAAACTTGATTTTTACATACTTCCCTTTAGTGGATGGCGGAGGTGTTTTTTCAATGATGGGCAACATGATATCGTTCAATTTACGAGTAGGTATTTTTTTGGAACGATTATTAAACACCTCTACAGCAGTCTCGATTGCCTTAAATATTCGTTGTTTGTTCAATACGGATACAAAGAGAATCGGCACATCTTCGAATGGAGAGATTACCTCTTTTATTTTGTTAGTGTACTCCTTTACCGAATTGGTCTCTTTTTCCACCAAATCCCATTTGTTCACCAAAATCACGATTCCCTTATTATTGCGCTGCGCGAGCCAAAATATATTCTGTACCTGTCCGTCGAAACCCCGGGTGGCATCGAGCATTAAAATACATACATCGCAGTGTTCAATGGCACGAACGGATCGCATTACGGAATAGAACTCCAAGTCTTCCTTTACTTTGGATTTTCTACGGATACCTGCCGTGTCCACCAAATTGAACTCAAAGCCAAAACGATTATATTTGGTATCGATACTATCGCGGGTGGTCCCTGCAATATCGGTAACGATGTACCTATCCTCGCCTATCAGTGCATTGATAAAGGATGATTTCCCGGCATTTGGTCTACCTACGACCGCAAATCGGGGCAGTTCGCTTTCTTCTTCCACATCATCTGGAAGAACCTCCACAAGGGCATCCAGCAATTCACCTGTACCGCTCCCATTAATACTTGAAAGTGTGTAATACTCACCCAATCCCAAGGAATAAAATTCCACGGCATCGGCGATACGTTGGGTATTGTCCACTTTGTTTACGGCCAAAAAGGTAGGCTTATCCACCCGGCGAAGCAGTTTGGCCACATCCTCGTCCATTCCTGTTACCCCCGATTCCACATCTACCATAAAAATAATGGCATCAGCTTCATCAATGGCCAGTTCTACCTGTTTATCGATCTCTTTTTCAAAAATATCGTCGCTGCCCACCACATAACCTCCGGTGTCGATCAAAGAAAATTCTTTGCCGTTCCAATCACTTTTCCCATAATGACGGTCGCGTGTAACACCGGAAACAGCATCCACAATTGCTTCACGGCGTTGAATTAGTCGGTTAAAAAAGGTGGACTTCCCAACATTGGGTCTTCCTACAATGGCTACGATAGCTCCCATCAGGTTTAATTTTTGGCAAAAATACCATTTATTATGAAGAAAAAATGATACCTTTTTTGATCATTTTCAAATGATTATGAGCGACCTTACCAACGAGATTGTCTTACGGCCCCGTTTTCGCCTGTCCCTACGCACCGAATTAGAGCAGCTGGAGCAGGTTTTTGATGGGATAAATAATTCATCTTTTGACATTAAAAGGCTTGATGAGCATATTTTTATCAAGTTTAAAAAACCGGAGACCACCTTTTGGACCCCCCAACTACATTTGGAGCTTTCTTCTTTTGAAAAAGGAGTGAGCAACATACGGGGCGTGTTCGGGCCCAATCCTACGTTATGGACTTTTTTTATGTTCCTACATTTTGGGGTCGGAACCCTTTTTATAATTATGGGAATTTTTGCCTATTCCAACTATTCTTTAGGAAAAGATATTACCCTATGGTTGGTGGGCATGTGCTTTTTGGTCGTGATTTGGTTCGCGCTCTATGCTTTTGGCCGCTTGGGAAAATCCAAGGGAAGAGGACAAATGGAACAACTAAAACAGTTTGTAAGGGATGCTATTGCTCCTTTTGAGCGAATCAGCAACGAGGATTAACCGTTGTAACCAAAGCGCCTAAGTTGTTGGGAGTTGCTTCGCCAGTTTTTGTTCACCTTTACATATAGTTCGATGTGCACTTGTTTGGCAAAGAATTTTTCGAGGTCTTTTCGGGCCTCTACACCTACTTTTTTGATGGCACTCCCCTTATGACCTATAATAATACCTTTTTGGGTATCCCTCTCCACCATGATCACTGAACGGATACGGATAATGTCTTCGTCCTCCAAAAACTCTTCAGTTTCTACTTCTACAGAATACGGTATCTCCTTTTTATAGTGCAGTAGGATTTTTTCACGGATGGTCTCATTAACAAAAAAACGTTCCGGTTTGTCCGTAATCTGATCTTTTGGATAGTATGGAGGTGCTTCGGGCAATAAGTCCAAAATACGGTTAAAAACTTCGGTCACATTAAAATTTTCCAAAGCGGAGATAGGATGTATTTCGGCATTGGGCAGCTGCTCTTGCCAGTATTGCATTTGGTCTTCCAACTTTTGCTGGTCAGATGTATCAATTTTATTGAGGAGCAATAACACTGGTATTTTACTGTTCTGTATTTTTTTAAAGAAGGACTCATCTTTAAGGGCCTTTTCCCCTATTTCAACCATGTAGAGCAATACATCTGCGTCCTCAAAAGCGGATTTTACAAAGTCCATCATAGACGTTTGCAGCTCGTAGGCGGGTTTGATGATACCGGGCGTGTCGGACAAAATCATCTGAAAATCATCACCGTTCACAATTCCCAAAATACGGTGCCGTGTGGTCTGCGCCTTTGAGGTAATTATTGATAATTTTTCACCTACAAAGGCATTCATCAATGTTGATTTACCCACGTTGGGGTTACCGATAATATTTACAAATCCAGACTTATGCCCCACCTTTTTTTCTTTTTTCAAAATATTGTTTGGATGCTGCATTTACCCTTGGTGCAAGATAAAGTACTGCAATCATGTTGGGTATTACCATTAGTGCATACGAGAGATCGATCAGATTTTTTACCAAGGTCAACGATGCAATCGAAGCAAAAACGATCATTACCACAAAAAATACATTGTACCATTTTCCAATCTTGGCGTTCGTCAAAAATGAAAGACTTTTAACTCCGTAGTACGAATAGGTAAATAGGGTCGACAATGCGAATGCGGACACAATGACCATCAACAATACATCACCTATACCATATAGTGTTGTTTCGAAAGCGGACATGGTCATTACAATACCACTGCCATCCTCAAGGTAGGCTCCGCTCAAGATAATTACCACCGCGGTAAAGGTACATACTAAAATTGTATCGATAAAGGGACCCAACATGGCAACCAATCCTTCTTTGGTGGGCTCGTTGTTTCTGGATTGTCCGTGGTACATAGGCGCACTACCCAAACCTGCCTCGTTGGAGAACATGGCTCTTCGCACCCCAACGATCACCAATCCCCAAAAGCCACCTGTGACCATGGTATCGAAATTCCAGGCCTCCACCAAAATCATTCTTAGGGCGGGCCAAACTTCTCCTGCATTACTGGCCATTACAAAAATTACCGCCAAAAGATATACTCCTACCATAAATGGTACAATGGCCGATGCTACTTTGGCTATTTTGCTCAGTCCCCCAAATATTACGATGGATGTAACAATTGCCAAAAAGAATCCTATACCCAACTTCCAATTGTACTCACTAGTTGCCCAAATGGTTTCGTGCGGCTCCACCACGCCCATAAAAGCTTCGGTGAACTGATTGGCGGTAAATACGCCCAAAAAGCCGAACAATCCACAAATACTAAAAAAAATGGCCATGGGCCTTGCCCATTTGCCCATCCCTTTGGTTATGTAAAACATGGGGCCTCCTTGCATATGCCCATCCGAATCGGTTCCGCGGTACATTATGGCCAAACTTCCGGAATAATATTTTATGCCCATTCCCAAAAGGGCCGTCATCCATATCCAAAAAACCACACCCGGACCTCCATCGTGTATAGCAATGGCCACCCCGGAAATATTTCCGAGCCCCACAGTTGCTGCAACTGCTGCCGATAACGCTTGGAACGAACTTACATCTCCCTTGGCATTCTTGTCGTCGTATTTGCCGGATACTACAGCAATGGCGTGGCCAAAATGCCGAAAGGGTACAAACTTTGAGTAAAAGGCCAAAAACAATCCGCCACCTATTAGCAATATTAACATGGGCCACTCGGTGTATGGCAAAAGTGATGCGATAAAATCGTTGATTGCGTCCATAAAGTAAAAATGTCCAATTTATGGATTTTGAACGGATTGCCCCTATTGAATACAGGAATATTAATTTTAGTTTGGAAAAGACAGAAAAACGGTTGTATATTTGCCGTCCACATCGCGGGGTAGAGCAGTAGGTAGCTCGTCGGGCTCATAACCCGAAGGTCGCTGGTTCGAGTCCAGTCCCCGCTACTAGAGCAGGCAAGGCCTCCGAGAAATCGGGGGCCTTTCTTTTTTACCATGGGTACAGAATAGGTACAGAATCCAAACTTTTTTATTTTGGCACAAAAAAATTGGTGTTTTTTGGTGGATTATGAATTAGGGAACAAGAAATCAAAGACAATAACCTTGGTAAAATTGGAAAAAATGCAGTTCTATCTAAAGGAAATCACAGTTTACTTGAACTTTAGCGACTCGGTTTGAGCTGTCTATTATCTTTCATAGCAATGATCGTGACCTTATCTTCTTTGAAAATATAATAGACGGTAGTGTTTTTATGGACGACAGCTCGTCTTAACGATTTCTGTTTTTGTGATTCCGGATAAAGCGTTGGAAAATTGGATACAGTATTCTCAAATTGCCTCAAAAGTTCCTCAAATCTTACTATTTCCTTTCCGCTGAACCTTTTTTTAGATATGCTTTAATCTCCAATGCGTTGGATAACGACCTTTCGGTCCATTTGACCTCATACTGTTTAACCATTGGCCAAGCCGTTCCAAAAATCTTTTGAGCTCATCGCCAGACCCTGCTCAAAGTCCCGTATTCCTGAAAGAATATTTACCCTGTCACTTTCTGTAAGTTCATCCCACCAGTCACCTGACTTTCCCTCACTTGAAAGTTTTACCGAGTTCAAAAGCCCTAAAATCGTATCATCCTTTAGGGACTCTATCCAACCTACCAGTTCTTTTTTTGTGGATTTTGATTCTGACATGTTCATTGGAATATCACTTTGATATAAAGTTACAAAAATCGTGCTACACAGCAGATAAAAGCTTTTTGTGAATCGTTTTTTTGAACTATTAATTATTCAGACTGCCTTAAGGAGCTATTATTTCTCATATATTTTATTCCTTTACTTTTTTCCACATTTTGGAGCAGAAAGCAAAATAATTTAAACCATTTGGATACTCGAATAGTTCTGATAAATCATGAGAAGTGTCTTCTATTGTTATTAGCTTGTTTATAATACCATTTTCCTTTAAATATGAATTAATTATCCAACTTCCTCTTCTATCTGCTTCAAGAACAAATCGATCTTCATTGCCAATGTACATCTGAATCCCGATACTACTATTTATAATGCTTTCACGATTTTTGGTAACCGATTCTTTTAAACCTTCAATTGTATAATCACTCACATAGGAAAGGGATACAATCGAAGAAAACTTATTGGGATAGTTTACAGCAAAATTAAGTGCACCTGCAACCCCTCTAGAATGACCAATTATCGAGATTTTAGAGCTGTCCATTGTGCTATTGAATTTTTCATTGCAATATTTCCTTAATTCATCTTCTGCTTCGCTTGTGATCATATTTACATTTTCATCGCTGTACCATTGCATATCACGGGTGTTTTCTCCTCCTCTTAAAGCAATCACAACCATTTCTGGTATGGCTCCAGTTTTGACCCAATGGTTTAGACTGTCCGCAGGCAGGGCATCAACAAAGGAATATTCACTTCCATTTTGACCATGAAGTAATATAATTAATGGATATTCTGTTGAACTATCTTTGGACCAAGTTGGAGGTAGATATACATTGAAATCCACATTTCCCCTACTTTCACTTTTGAAAGAAGCATGTGTGTAAACGCCCGTTTTCAGAATTAATGTGTCGGAAGACTTATGACTAATAGTCTCAAAATCAGGTAATGTTGCACTGGCTAACCTGAAAATAGAAAGTAAAGAAACAAGAAGTATCAATTTATACTCTTTCATCGTTTTTTTGAACTTTGGTTATTATTCACTGAGCTCAATTCGGTTTTCATTTTGTTATCGAATCCCATAGTTCCACAAAAAAGGATTTCTTATTAGACACGAACCAAATTAAAGTAAATATCATAAGTATTGCTACACCGATATTTCCGACAAAAATCCGATAACTATATGGGCTATTTTTAGTTGGTTTTCGATACTTGACTGTTCTATAAATCCAGTAGACCATTAAAAGTTCCAAAATGATAAACTCTAAAATATACATCAATTGAAAATCTGAGTTTTTCTAGGACCAACGATATTATTCAGTTTGATTTCAATTCTCTGATGATACATTAGCAGATTAGTTTAAATCGTTTATTTAAACTTTGATATTGTTGAATACATCAAATTACTAATTCGTTACCATTTGTTGATTCAGAAAATCTGAGACGTCTTCAAAATAATTGTACAGACTTTTATATTCCTCTTCGCCAGGAATCCAACTTGCAAACTTCCAATACCTCCATTTTTGATTCTTAGAATCGGGCGGAATGATTAGAAAATATTGTTCTTCATCAATTCCTCCAATCAGGATGCTCCTCTTTAATTCTTCTCCAGTTTCTGATATACCATCCCTAGTCCAAATTTCAATTAGTTCGTTATCGATATTTTTTAAATAATCAACTCTTTCTATCGGCAGAAAAGTTGGTTCAACATCATTTGGCGCTGCAAACCCATTCGAGATTAATAAGAAATCTTTGTAATCACTCGGAAATTCAACATTAAGCCTTTTTTCCACCTCCGAAATTCCCGACTCACTAGATGGCTCATTACCCAGCCATTGATTATCCACTTGACTTATTGTGAACTCAATATCCTTTAACTTTAATGCCGTATCCGATATTTGAGATAGTAAGCTTTTCATAGGTTGAGCCTTTTATGGATATCGTTTATTTGAACTTTAATTGTTGTCCAACCACCATTCAATTACCTGATTAGATAATAACTCATATTCTTGTTTATCTATGGAAAATCCATAATTAATTTGATAGCTCATTGATATTTAAAACATCTATTTTGATTTGACTAACATTTAAGTTGAAGATGCTCCATTTTTTTTCCGCACAATAGCTTTTCTCCAACTTTTACAAACCCTAATCGCTGATACAATTTACTGGCACCAGTATTATCTAAATCCACCAGTAAACCTAACGTTTTCTTATCTTTAATTGCATATTCAGTGATTAAATATTTTAGCAGATTTGAACCTATGCCCTTTCCTTGAAATTTAGGGATTACACCTAAACTATCAATGTACAGTTCACCTTTTTCCGTCTCAATTTCAGGAGTAAAACCATTTTGGGACCATTTATTTATTTCATATAACACAGGTGTTCTCAACCTAAGAAAATCGGCGCCTTTATAAACATTGACGACGCCTACTATCTCCTCACCGGAAACTGCAACCCAACAATTCTCATATGAATATTGATTTGCCTCTTTTCGAACCAAACCTACCAGAAAACAACTTGCCTTGTCCATTGAGTCCTCCCCAATGAATTTATAAATTATGGTATCCATTGCAAGCAATAAAATATTCGTAATCACTTTTGAATCTTCCTTCCTAGCTCTTCTAATCGTCATGTTATTTTTCTATTTGATACTCAAAAATTTAATGTCTTTTCTTTGGCCGATGTCAAAAACAATGGTATGGTACCTATTGAGGTGCAGGCCAAAAATTCCAAGATTGGAATAATGTGCGAAAACTAAGTTTTAAATGAGTCATACCCTTTATTCACAGTCAAAACCAACAAGTCACATGTTAAACTGATTCTTACCTTAATAAGGTCGTCAAGATTTGTTTTAATTACATTGCTTTATCAATAATTGCAGGTTTTAAATGATATTGCTGATAACATAGGTCAGCAGTATTTAATTTAAATGGACTAGAAAACAATGAATCAATCGATTGCACTTTTCACTTAAAGCAATTAAATAACTACTTCTAAGTTTTTTTATTTTCTGTAATCAGTGGGAGTTATACCTGTTTTCTCCTTAAATAGTCGGCTAAAATATTGGGGGTATTCAAATCCAAGTTCAAAGGCAATTTCGGAAATAGATTTGTTAGTGGCCAAAAGGTTTTGTTTGGCTTTTTGAATAAGCTGAAAGTGTATATGCTCTTGTGTACTTTTACCGGTCAGGGTTTTAAGTGCATCACTCAAATAGTTGGGTGAGACATGTAAAGCTTCAGCCAAAGAAGCTACGGTAGGAAGTCCTGAATCTATTAAATATTTCCTTTCAAACCTATTTTTAACCTCACTCTGAAAACGATAAATTAAACCAGAGCTTGCGTCATTTCTTGTTATAAATTGTCTACCATAAAAACGGTTAGCATAGGTAAGCAATAGTTCTATGTTACTTAATACAACCGACTTACTGTAAGTATCGAACTGCTTATTATATTCCGAGTAAATATTTTCAAAAATTTGTTCCAGAAGCATTTCTTCACTTTTGGAAAGATGAAGTGCCTCGTTGACATCGTAATCAAAAAAGCCGTAATTATCAATCAACTCTGACAAGGGGTGTCCAAATAGAATTTCCCGATGGAAAAAAAGAATCCAACCAGAGGATCCAAAGGTAACATCCCTATCATAGGAAATTAATTGCCCTGGAGCAGAAAAGCCCATAACCCCCTCTTGAAAATCATACTTTTCTCTTCCATATTTCACATAACCATTCAAATTCCGTTTTAACCCTATGGAATAGAAATCATAACTCATGGAAGTCGGATATTTATCTGGTAATTTCGGTATTTCTTCCAAACGAACAACCATAATCAAAGGGTGGTTCAATGGTTTCATACCTCCCATACGTTGTAGTTCAAAAATGCTTTTTATATTGACAACTTTGTCCATGTTATTTTATTCGATCAGCAATAAATTATGCACCCCTCTTGTCAAATGAATTCGGCAACCAGTTTTCACTAGTTGGTCATTTTTCAATTCCCAAAAGTCAATCCAACCTTGCTTAGGGAACTCCTCATCTTGTTTTTGATAAACAGCAACAGCAATAGAATTGCTCTCCAAATCAAAAATTGCATCTTCTGGCAAGGCACCTTCAAAGAGGTATTCTTTGCCCAAAGTGGTCAAAACCCCTGAATCCTTGTCGATTTTCACCAAGGACAAAGATGCATTTTTACGGGCCGGTACAAACCACATTTTCTTAGGTCCATAAGTTCTACGCATATTTGCAACCACAGCGTACTTCCCATCTCGGCTAATGTCAAACCCTTCAGGGCTTAGGCCTACTTTAGTGGTTGATACAATTTTGTGATTACCATTTGAGTTGAAGTTTATTGAAATCAATTTTCCTTTTCCGTTAAAAATTGCACCCATTGTACCATTGCCCCAGGCCACGTCTGTCAATATAAAAAAGTTTCCTGATGGATGCCAATTTCCGACACTCCACCTTTTTGCAACCTCCATGGACTCACCGATTTGTTCAATATTAATTAAAGAGTCTTTTTTATTTATCCGATAGAAAACTAGATGGGTATTGTTAAGATTTACCGCGATAATGTTTTTGGTTGGATGAAATTCAATAGTCCTAATTCCTGAATTGTTATCTTTTTTTCTTAAAATATCAGGGTTTGAAAAATAAAAACGTGACGTTATTTTACCTTGTACCAGAGTTGCAATCATAATTTCTTTGCCAGGTTCCGTGGTACCCGACACCAATAAATCCGAGCTTGCGTTGATGGACACTCCTTGAATATTCTCACCCACATCAATCGATTGAACCAAATTAGGATGATTAGGATCGTTATAATCTACAACTGATACTTTTCTTCCTTGGGGCAAATCTTTCCAAACATCATCTACCACCTGTTCAGGTTTTTCAAAAATACCTCGCGTTTCGGCAATATAAGCTAACTTGACATTTGAATTCCAAGCAATGATTGATGGCCAAGAAATAACGGAGTTAGATACTGATTTTTGACTTACCATTATCGGTTTTCCATTTACCACCTTCACCAAACTTAAAGAATCTTCAATTCCATTTACTTTATTCAATATACCATCCGCATAAGCAGTGGCCAACATATCCGCATCGGATGTTGCAAGAATACTTCCCATAAATGAAGATTGCATTTCTTGGTCCTGAATAATATTTTGGCTGTATCCTATGTGCCAAATAAAACCAAATGCTACTGAAATAAAGATGCCTGTAATAGTTATTTTCGTGATTTTTTTCATTTAAAAAAGATTTAGATTCTCCAACCAATTATTATTCCTGGATTAGGCAGTACCGAATTCAGTTTAAAAGTTTCATCCGCCAAGATTGCTTCACCTTCCCCGAGTATAAATATTGCCCCTAGGTATGGATGAATCATCAAACCCTTCTTGCCCCATGGATACCAACAATAACCTACAATTGGTGACATAAATGAATCATCAACGGACGCTTCGAAACCATTGAATTTAATTGTCCATTCTTCATATCCAATTCGAACACCACCATAGAAACCTTCTTTGTCCATATTCAAATAATATCGTACCTCTGTGCGGATTAAGTAACGTAGCCGAACCTGTTCCAAGTTTTCTCCATTTTTGAAAACAGTTTCTTTTAAATTTTCATTGGTATAGGTAAGTCCCTCTACACTAGAACCAAAACTGAAATGGCTATTTGGTTTAAAGTATGATGCGCCGATTGAGTAACCATCGCTCAACCAATAAGGAATTGATGACTCTATGGATAATCCACCTGTTCCATCTTGGGAATGGATTTTATTATTTAACAGTAAAAACATAAAGGAAATAGTTAATGCTATTATTTTTTTCATGCGATTTGATTTGAATAATTAATAAACCAAAATTCGTACTCATGAATAAGTAAACTGTATACAAAACACGGATGTTTGTATACTAATTCCATAAAAGTGATGTACTCAAAAAAGGATTACCAATTTCTTGTCCCTACATTAAATTGAATCAATGTTTACTTAAGGAATCTAGGAACTAATTTTAGCTAACTGATTATTTGAAAAATTCTACACAGTAATAGGGTAAAAAGAATGGAAGAACTATTAACTAGTTTTATTTAAAATTTAACTACGCAAGCTTTTAAGGTTAGTTTGTACTAAATCAAAAATTAAATCTATGAATACAACAAAAATAGTTTATTGGATTTCTACTGGATTGATGTGCCTTATCTTTTTATATAGTGCGGGCATGTATTTATTAAACTTTAAGCAAGTTAGCCTATTCTTTGACCATTTGGGCTTTCCAAGTTGGCTAATTTATCCTTTAGCTATTGCCAAGGTATTGGGTGTTGCCATTATTCTTATTCGTAGACCTATATTTTTAAAAGAATTGGCATATGCTGGCTTCTTTTATGACGTCCTCTTGGCAATGGCAGCACATATTTTAGCTAAAGACGGTGCTTACTTGATGGCAATTCTGGCATTCCTTTTTATTGCTGTTTCTTGGTATACTGACCGAAAAGTTTTTATAAAGAAAAACTAAAACAATCAACGTAAGCAAGGGCATTAAATTCAAGAATAGTTTTATTTATTTGATAATATTCAGGTTAGTTTTGATAGATAACCAATATTGCGTTTTTGAAAATATTTTGAGTTGGATATTTACAATTCAAGAATTGTAAATATCCAAGAAATTGCCCAAACAGCTAACCCACCTAAACCAGGTTCACTTGATAGTTCTTCAATCCTTTTTAGTCAAAAGAAGTTTTATATCCCATAACTGATGGATAATATTCCAAGAGTAAAAAGTACAATTCTGATAAACTTTCTAGTCATTCAGTTTAAAAATAATGTCAAGCATGAGAATATCACATTCTCCATCTACTATCTTGTTATCGTTTAGTTGAACTTTAGTAACGCTATTGCTTATACACGTTGTTGTGGCACGTTTTTATTCGTACACAGCTTGTTCAGCAATTTCTCGGTTATTTTCTAAATCCGATTTAACGCTGTCCAATTTCATTCCGATTGTCATAAGTGGAACCTTTCCAAGAGGTAACCTAAGTGTGGGGTTTTCAGAATAAACCAAGTCAATAATTGCTTTTGACGCTTTTACAGGATGTCCTTCTTGTTTTCCATCAACTCCTTTCAGTTTGGTTCTAAACGCTCCTGCCGTATTCGAATAATCATCAATTACTTTTTCGGCTTCTCCAAGTCTGTTTCCAGCAAAATTTGTTCTGAATGGTCCTGGTTCAACTATCAAAACCTTTATTCCAAGGGGCTCCACTTCTTGTGACAAAGCTTCGCTAAAACCTTCCAATGCAAATTTACTCGCGTTGTAAATTCCGAAACCTGCAAACGCCTTAATTCCACCATGTGACGAAATCTGTATTATGTGTCCGTTTTTCTCATTTCGCATATGCGAAAGAATTGTCTGTGTCAATTTCAACGTTCCGAAAAAATTTGCTTCAAAAACCTTTCGGGCTTCTCCCATTGACGTTTCTTCAATTGCACCTACAAATCCAACACCAGCATTATTGACCAAAACGTCAATTCTTTCGAATTTCGAGATTAATTTTTCTACATTTCTTTCGATACTTTGTTCATCGATAATGTCTAAAAGTACTGAAAACGCTCTATTGGAATATTTCTCGTTGAATTCGTCAACTTGGGATTGCTTGCGAAACGTGCCGATGACGAAGTCGCCTTTTTCAATTACGGATTTGGCAAGTGCTTTACCCAAACCGCTCGATATACCTGTGATTAACCAAATCTTGCTTTTCATAACTCTTAATTTATAAGTGAGTATAATTTTTCTTTTTGGAAATAGCTTGCTATCAAAAATAGTATGGTCGGTAGCAACCAAATGCCGTTGCCAACAAAGTCATGTGCAACGTGAAAAGCAGCTATATTGAAAATTACAGGAAGTAGTATTAACCAACCCACAATTTTTGTTTTTTGGATAGCTAATAAAATTCCACCAATAATTTCGGCAATGGCAACAACTACAAATAGGTATGTTGAAAACATTGTTCCTATAAATTGCTGAGCAGTAGGGTCAGTTGGTGGTTCTACAGGAATAAAACCAAGAAACTTGTTAAGTCCAAAAACGACCATTAAAACTGCCAGCAGCCAATTTGAGATGTTTTGAATTGAGTTTTTCATTTTGACACATTTTTTAAATGGTTAATTATTTCAGAAGCCTCAACACGGTTTCTGTAATCGCCACCTAATGATTTTGCGAAAGAAACGGTTGAATCCTTTTCGATGACGAATACCGCAGGTATTGGCAATTCTCTTGAATCGTCCGAATAGTGAGCGTCAAAATCAAACCCGAGTTCAGTCATGGTATTTACTGGTGCATCGGCATTTTTGAATACGGTTGTATATTGTCTTGCCACCATATTACCATTGTCGCTCAAAACCTCAAAGTTGAGTTCATTTTTTTCTTTTACGTTTAGAGATTCATCTGGCGTTTGTGACGATATTGCAACTAATTCTGCTCCTAAATCGTGAATCTCGTCCAACGACTTTTGATAATGTGATAATTGCAAATTGCAGTAAGGACACCACGAGCCTCTGTAGAAGGTAAGGACGACTTTTTCTTTTTTTAGCAACTCTGAAAGTCTTACGGTTTTGTCTTTGGCATTTGTAAGAGAAAAATCGGGTGCTTTCTCGCCCTCTTGCAATTTCAGAATGGAATTGTGGTTTACTTGAAGACTTTCTGCATCGTTGTCAAATATTGCGAGTGCCTCTTTTGGAAGCATATTTCCTAAATTATCTCGCAAGTCTTTTAAGTTTTCTTGATAGGATTTTTTTTCTGTGTTCATTTTAATTTGTTTTTTGTGAAGTCAAAATCGACACTACAAAGGTGTGGCAATGTGCCAGCTTCAAAAATGAACTGGATTAGGAAATAGTCTTGAAGTAGATTAAGATTTTGAAGCGAGGTCTCTCCTTATCTTAGAAAGAAATTCGGGTGTAAAGCCTAAATATGAAGCGATCACTTTTTGCGGTACACGCTTAATCATATTTGGATAGCGATTGAGTAATTCCAAGTAGCGTTCTTCTGCTGTTAAGCTCAAATTGGATAATGCACGCTTTCTTGAAAAAGCAAATGCTCTCTCCGTTGTAATTCTAAAATATTCGCTCAAGGCGTGGATTTCTTTGCAAAGTCCTTCTATATCGTCATAGGTCATTTGAAGTATGGTTGAATCTTCTAAAGCTTCTACAAAAAGGGTTGCGGGTGTCTGTGTTATGTAGCTGTAAAAATCACTTACAAACCAATCCTCAAGTGCAATTTGAACGGTGTGTTCTTTGCCTTCGTCATCTATAATATAAGAACGAAATGCTCCTTTCACAACGTAGTTTCGGTATTGACAAACGTAATTCGGTTGGTCAATAAACTGTCGTTTTTTGACTTTCGTAGTTCGGATTATGCCAATAAATTTTTCCGTTTCCTCTTTGGTAAGAGTAACGTGTTTACCAATGTTTTCTAATATGCCTTCGTATTGTTTCAATGTTTTTTCAAATGTGCCACAACTTGTTTATATAAACACAAAATACATCTATATACATCAAAAATGGAATTAAATCGATGTATTTGATTATCTTCTATATGATCCCAACTTTCCCGAAAGCCCCCTATGCCTTAAATACTTGTAATAAGTGGCCTTGGAAATGCTCAATCGTTCACATATTTCGGTGACGGTCAACACGCCGTCATTGAAATACTCCTCACAAAGTACAGCTTTTTGTTGATTTTTCTTACTTAACCCCTTTGGAGCTCCCAAAATCTTCCCTCTTCTTCTTGCTGATTCCAAGCCAGCTTTGGTCCGTTCTATGATGATATCCCTTCCCAATTGTGCCAAGGCTGCAAATATGTTGATGATGAATTCCGAATGTGAAGACTTCTCCGTAGTATCTATGAAAGGTTCTGTGATACTCCTGAAACGAACTCCCTTTCCCTTTAACTTTGTAATAAGCTTGGTAAAATGAATCAGGCTTCTGGCCAGTCTGTCCAATTTTCATACAACGATTGTATCACCCTCTCTAACATATCTCAAAAGCTTGCTTAAACTCTTTCGTTCTTCCCTGGTACTCGATACTTTATCCGTGTAAATGTTCTTTTGTGGAATCCCTTCTTTGAGCAGTGCATCCAACTGAAGATCCAACCTTTGTTCCATGGCACTCACCCGCGCATATCCAAAAACCATAACCTGAAAGTTTAAATAAACGGTAGAATGTAAACTATTTATTTAGTACGGTGAAATGAACTTTAACAAACCAGCGGACTCGTTTTGCACTGAAAGTTCAATAAAACGGTGGTTAAAAAAACCTCTCATAAATCAGAAATCGATATAATGGCGAACGCAACGCAGTGGAGTGCTGCAAGCCCCAAATCTTGCCAAACTAACCTTACTGAGCGAGGCAATTTTATCTATTAATCCGGTATACTCTTCTCATCATTCGAAGTGATCCAATGGTCTGTTGCCTCAATTTTATATCGTTCCAATCTCCATTCCGTTATTTTAAGCTTTAGATTGCTTTTCCATAGGTGCGATTTTGTTTTTTAGTGAATTTGCGCCAATTTTTTCGTCAAAAATTTCCAGTGTTTACTGGGCCTGCCAAAGGATTTACTGTAGATTTCGGAAAAGTCTACTGTAGCCCCTGATTTTGTGCAGGATTTCAAAATTTGTTCAATTGACTGGTTTTCAACTTGTTGAAGACCCGAAAACAACCGTGATGGCGCAATTTGCGCATCACCCTCTTGCTATTCGTTTTTTCACGCGAGCGTGAAAACCCAAATACCTTTCTTTGGTGTATAGAGTATCAATTAACTAAGTGGTTGTTGTTTCCTTAGAGCAGTTAACTGAACTTGTCTTTCCGAACAGGGCAAAAAACCGATAGGAACCAAGCGCAAAAGTTGAAGGTAAGGACTTGTAACAAAATATATGATGTACGGTTATGAATAATTCTTTTAGACCAAATGATTTTTAAAACTACAAAGTGATTCGACTTGAATTTGAAAATTAAAAATTTATTACACTATCCAATGCCTCATCAGCTTCCTTATGGATAAAATTCGCTTGATAGTTCAAAGTAGTTTTTAAATCGCTGTGGCGATAGAGTTTTTGAAGCATTAAGGGATGAATCTTGTCTCCGGCAATATTCCCAAAAGTGTGACGTGCAATATGATTTGAAAGGGGTTTGTCTATTTCGCAAAGTCTAGCGATTCTTCGAAGGTATTTATTGAAAAGCTTTGTAGCATTTCTTGTTTTTACAAAAACCGCTTTGGTGTCTTTGGGATTGACATCCTTTAGAAAGGGAAACACATAGCCATTATTCAATTCTTTGTCATTCGTATATAAATTCAAAATGGCCTGCGCTTTATATGGGATTTTTAAACTTACCGGTTTAGAGTTCTTGTTCATTACATAGAACAAGCGATTATCTTTGAAATCACTCCATTTAATCTGCACAACATCTGAAATACGTATTCCGGCAAAATAAAAAGACATTAACCATACATTTCGGGTGTGCCAAATAGAAGTTCCTGGTTCTAATTCCAATTGTTCGATGCTTTCAACTTCTTTGATCGTAAGACCGATTTTATGACCTGAGCCAATCCTTATTTTTTCCTTGTCACCAGCAAAGGGGTAATATTTAGATGGAACTATGTCGTCTCTTATAGCCACGTTGAACAAAGTACGGATGAAGATAAGTTGATTGGTTATGGTTCGTTCTTTATGCCCTAAATAAATAGTACAAAAATTCTTGAACCTTTCAAGAAAACGTTCATTGATATCTTGAAATCTAAGTAACGGTTTGTTTTTGAAATAAAGTACCGAATCATAAAAGTCGGTTTCCGATTTGCGTCCATCACTTATGCGTTTTTTTCTCCGTCTTTTGATACCCTCAATGATTTCATCTTTCTTCAAGGAACGTTTAAGGTTTAAAAATTCATCGATATTGAAAAGAATTGACATTTCAGCCTTGGCAACAGAAATGGTTCCCCTATCGTATTTATCCTTTATACGTTCAGCAGCTAGCACAAAAAAAGGTTTTTCCCCTTCCACTCCTTTCAACTTTTGCAGGGCTTGTTTTGGAGTTAGGCTTTCTTTCTTCAAATCAAAATAAATATCATTGGCCTCTATCAACTTTTTCATAAGAAAGTTGTTCAACTTTTTATAATTGGGATGTGACCTTTTGACCGTAGAAGCAGTTTTATCCCAATCTTTTTCAAGAATATACTGGCCCAAAAACCGATAACTTGTTCTGTAATTATCGCTTACTCGCAATGCAAGTGGTGCTGAACCGTCCTTTCTTTCCTTATTTTTCCGCCGAACAATCTTAATACTGGCCATAACTATCCTCTTTAATCCTTAATAAATGTACAACTTTAAACAAAAAAAGGGGTACAGAATAGGTACAGAATAAATTGATTTTAAATGGAATTATTCGGTATTATTTAACATTTAAAAAAATATAATTAATTAATTTTCAATTATTTAAATATTTATTGATGTATAAATTATGAAGCTCATAACCCGAAGGTCGCTGGTTCGAGTCCAGTCCCCGCTACTAGAAAAAAGCCGAGAAAATTTTCTCGGCTTTTTTTATACCCTTTTTTATTGATGCTTCCATTGCCTTTAGGATAGTAAACTTTTATCGGGGCTTACCTACTTTAATAGTTTGTTAACGTTTTTAACGCCTTATTTTCATAAATTGTTAATATCTAATTCATCATCAATCAAAAATGAGACAATCAACAAAATATATTGTCCTCATTATTCTATGTGCAAATGTGATGTTTGCCCACGGCAAAGCCTTGGACAGCTATGCCGGAATACCCGTACCGACAGCAGAAACTTTTAAGGATTCGCTGGATTGGGCGGACTATTATTTTAATATTCACCGGTTTGAGGATGCTGTACCGATATACAAAAAGAATCTAGAACTTCCTGATAAAGAACAGAAAATCCATGTTCTTAAAAAACTTGCCCTGAGCGAGGCGGCATTGGACCACCCTCAAGAATCTATTTCTTACATCTACGATTATTTCGAGATAGATTTTCACCCTGCGTTCCTCTTACACGAAGATTTTGACGGCATCCGAGATGAGACCGAATTTGTAAAACTATCCGGAACGGTACTCCCAAAGCTCACGGTGTGGTCCATATTCTACTTTTTTGTTTCCCTAATCGGGTTTTATGTGACCTTTGTTCTATTGATCAACAAAAAAATTGACCTTCAGGCCAGGGGCCTGATCGCACTTTTTGTTTTTATACATTCCTTGTTCATCCTAAACATATGCGCAAACCAAACCAATTATGTTTTTGAGTTCCCGCACACATACCTAATGTCCACATGGTCTTCCTTCTTATATGGTCCACTCCTTTTCCTCTATTTTAAAAGAGTATCAAAATCAACGGACCTCAACAAAAAAGATTACTGGCATTTGTTACCTACGGTGGTGTTAACCATCTACCTTACATTCACCGTATATGCATTTTCAGGTTCAGAAAAAGTGATACAAATGCTCCAAAGACTGGAGGACGGATTAAACCCTGGCGATTCCACTAAACTGGTTTTGTTGGTAACCCTTAAAGCAATCTCTTTAGGCGTATATGCCTACTTTGTCCATTCTTTGCTAAAAGAGAGCAAAACGGATTTGAACAAGAAGACCCGTATCTGGCAAAAAAACATCTATCTGATCCATGTAGGATATGTATTGGCCTATATTATTTATGGTATCTATATTTCTACAGGAATAAAGAGTGGAGCATTTTTCCACGCACCTATAATTTTAATGTCCACCATGGTTTTATATGTAGGATATGCGGCCAATGTACAACCCGACGTTTTTAGTGGGCTATACTCCTACACCAACCGATTGTTTCCCAAATATGTGAAGTCGGGTTTAACCGATAGCCTCTCCCAAGAATTAAAGACCAACTTAAAAGATCTCTTTCAGAAAGAAAAAATATATCGCCAAAACGATATCAATCTGGATATGGTGGCCGAAAAATTGGATACCACCAGGCACAATACCTCCCAACTCATCAACGAACATTTTAATATGAGCTTTCGCGAGTTTGTAAATTCTCACCGAATCCAAGAAGCAAAAGAATTATTGGAAGAGAAAACGGAACTCAACATTATTGATGTTGCTTACGAAGTTGGGTACAACAATAAAGTGTCTTTCAACAAAGCTTTTAAAAAAGATACACAGCTTACCCCTAGTGAGTACCTCCTTCTCATAAAACAACAGTAAACTCTTATCGGGAACACCGATTTACTAGCATTTTATCGGTAACTAGTAGTCATCAATCAAAAATCATCAATCCTATGAAACGACTACTAAAGCAACTCGTTTTTAAGTACATTGGGCAGGAACACCGGAGCCCGAGCCCATTGAACAGTCATGAAAAGTACAAGAAATCCGGACTCACTCATGAGGAAGCCCTTACCATTAGGGAAAAAATCCAAAGTGCCTTTGAGGTAGAAAAGATCTACAGGAACAATACCATGGGACTCGACGAACTATCCGAGCACATCCAAGAAAACCGGTATAAAGTATCCCAAGTGATCAACACCTACCTTGCAAAAAACTTTTATTCATTTTTAAATGAATATAGGATCAACGAGGCTAAGCAACTTTTGGTAACGGATCCAAACTTAAGTGTAAAAGCAGTTATGTACGAAGTAGGTTTTAACAGTAAGAACAGCTTCTACAATGCCTTCAAGAAAATTACGGGACACTGTCCCAACGATTACAGGGCATTGACCAATGCAGATTTTGTACAGACCAAAATTCAAATGGCCTAACTAACTACCAACATTACTCTTCAAAAATGGTTTGGACCTAACG
This sequence comes from Flagellimonas alginilytica, assembly GCF_042134605.1. Taxonomy (GTDB): domain Bacteria; phylum Bacteroidota; class Bacteroidia; order Flavobacteriales; family Flavobacteriaceae; genus Flagellimonas; species Flagellimonas alginolytica. Next base: position 939,870 of record NZ_CP169638.1, read on the forward strand.
GAAAAAGTCTCTTGTCCTCTCAAGAGACTTTTTTTATTACTCATTATCAAACAGTTACTGTTACATTTCTTAGAATGTTAAAATCGGTACTTCCCCATAGGGATTTCGATTTATAAGGTTCTCGCCGTTTAAAAAGTACCTGTTCCAAAACCAATTTGGATTGATTTGTTATGCAATTGTAAAGGTAGGGCGGTGAGAGGCCTTACTTCTTAAAAAAAACAAAATCCATTGAGTTTTGTTCACTTCCCAGAAGTATTATTTGAATTAGCTATCAATATCCTTGCGCCGTCCACCTTTCTCAGTTGCCCTAACTCATTTCAAATTACTAACAAAAGTTTAATCGTATGAAAGTAAAGAAACTGTTTGGAGCACTAGCGGCAATGTGTTTATCCATACTATTTGCCCATGCCCAGGAAAAAACGGTCACCGGAACGGTCACCGACCAAGATGGCGTGCCCTTGCCCGGTGTAAACATCGTTGTTAAGGGTACGGTACGTGGAACACAATCCGATTTTGATGGCAACTACGCCCTACAATCCAGTACAGGAGATGTACTGGTGTTTTCGTATTTGGGCCAAAGAACACTGGAAAGAAGTGTAGGCGATGCAAGTACGATCAATGTACAAATGCAAGAAGATGCCTCTCAACTCGAAGAGGTAGTAGTAACCGCCCAAGGTATTGTTCGGGAAAAACGTTCGTTGGGCTATTCAGTGACCACGGTAGAGTCCGATAAGGTAGAATCCAGGCCCGAAGCAGATGTGGCCCGGGTATTGAACGGCAAGGTAGCAGGGGTAAATATTACCTCCAACAACGGTATGTCCGGTTCAGGAACCAACATTATCATCCGAGGGTATTCATCGGCAACCCAATCCAACCAACCCCTATTTATTGTTGATGGAATCCCATTTGATTCAGGTACCAATACCCAATCCAACTTTTTGGACGGAAACACCGAGTCCAGCCGATTTTTGGATCTTGACCCCAATAATATTGAAAGTGTAAGTGTCCTAAAAGGATTAAGTGCAACGGTTTTATATGGTAACCGTGGCAGAAACGGTGTAATCCTGATCACCACCAAAGGTGCCGCCACAGGCGATGCTCCTACCAAGACCGAAGTTTCCGTAACACAATCCGTATTTATGTCCAAAGCGGTACTTCCTAAATTTCAGGATAATTATGGCGGTGGTTTCCACCAAGGCTTTGGATACTTTTTTAGTAACTGGGGTCCACGATTCGATAGAACGGATGATGACGGAATTGCCTCGGCGGGACAATACCTGAGCACAGGGCCCAATGGCGTTGCTGTTTTGCAGCATCCCTTTAACTATATAGCCGACCCTACATTAATTGCTGGCTATGAAGACTTATTGGATGATCAATATTTGTACAAACCCTACAACGGCGTCGAAGAATTTTTTAGAACCGGTTACGTGTACAGTACCTCTGTAAATGTTCGAGGAGGGTCGGAAAAAGTAAGCTTTAATGCAAATTACGGTAGAACGGAAGATATCGGGGTAACCCCAGGGAACCGGTTATTACGAAACAATTTTAGTTTAGGGGGCAACGCCGCCCTTTCCAATAACTTTACCGTTTCCGGGGTGTTCAACTTTGCAAGAACCGGATACAAGTCGCCACCCAATGCAGTAAGTACGGGTAGTGGTGCTGCTTTTGATGGTTCCGCTATCTTTGGCGACGTACTTTACACACCACGGAGTGTAGATCTTACCAACCTACCGTTCCAAGCTGTAGATGGAAGAAGTTTGTACTATAGATCTGGTAACGACATTCAAAATCCATATTGGACCGTAGCAAACTCAAAGACCTCCCAAGAAACAGACCGGTTTACAGGAAATGTCTCCATGAGCTATGCCCTTAACGATTGGATGAACCTCACCTATCGTGTAGGTCTGGACACCTATACAGAGTTAAACTCTTATGGACAAAACAGAGGTGGTGTGGATGGTCCAACTTTGGGAATCTTACGAACCAGTTCGGTTAGAAACTCCATTTGGAACCACGATCTTATTTTAAGTGCAGAGAAAAGACTATCCGACGACTTTAACCTCACCGCTACATTGGGCGCGAACAGTAGAAGGGACACCTTTGCACAAGATGGAATAGAAAGTCAAGGGCAATTGGTGTTTGGAGTATTGGAACATTACAACTTCACCACACCATCATCGGTGAACTCCTTTTCAGGAATCGATCTAAATCAAAATTTTGAAGAAAATCTGGTCGGTATTTATTTGGACGCCACCCTATCCTACAAAGATTGGATGTACTTGAACGTGGTGGGCAGAAATGATTGGTCCTCTACATTGGAAAGAGAAAACAATTCATTGTTCTACCCCGGCGCCAGTGTTTCGTTTATACCTACCACTGCATTTCCATCACTGCAAGGAAATGTGCTCAACTATGCCAAACTTAGGGTAGGATATGGTTCATCTGCAGGTTTCCCAACACCTTTTAACACTCGGGATGTTCTCTCGTTGGGCGCAAGAACCTTTGTGGACTTTAATGGAAATGTAGTTTCCGGAAATACGGTTTCCGATATTCTGGGTAACCGGGATTTATCTCCAGAAAGAGTACAAGAACTGGAAATTGGTCTGGACACCCGATTGTTCAACAGACTCAATTTTAATCTGAGTTTATATCAAAAATCAACTACGGACCTTATTACCAACCGCACCTTGGATAGCTCAACAGGTTTCCGCTCCACATTTGTAAACATCGGAGAAGTAGAGACCAAAGGTATTGAAGCGGACTATGACTTCAATATCTTAAGGGAAAGTGAAGCTGGTATCGGATTTAACATCGCTGGTAATTTTACAGCAAGCGAAACTACTGTCACCGACTTGGCAGAAGGCACCAACAATATCCTATTGACCTTTGCGGTTGCTGGCGAGGCGGCAAACTATGCAGTAGAAGGCCGACCATTTGGTGTATTGCTTGGCAGCACCATACAAAGAGATGACAATGGCAATAAGGTAGTTGGGCCGAACGGACGCTATTTGGTGGACAACAATATCACAGAAATCGGTGACCCCAACCCAGATTGGACCACAGCATTGATCCCTACCATTACCTATAAGAATTTCACCCTCTCCGCAAACCTTCAATACCGCCATGGCGGTGATGTATACTCGGTGACCACAGCAGGGCTTATTGGTCGTGGAGTAGTAGATCCAGATGACCCAATAGATAGGGAAACCAATTATGTGTTGCCCGGCGTATTTGCGGACGGTACTCCAAACAACGTGGCCATATCGTCCACCGAATTTGGGTTCAACACATTCTTTGGTGGGGACATTAACGAAGTGAATGTTTTTGATGGAACTACTATCCGTGTTCAAGAAGCTTCCTTGGGCTACAGCATTCCAAAGAAAATGTTGGACAAAACACCCTTCGGAAGCCTTTCGCTAACACTATCGGGAACCAATTTATGGTACAAAGCAGTAAACTTTCCGGACAATGTGCGCTACGATACCAACTCCTCCAGTACAGGTGTGGGCAATGGTCAAGGGATCGATTTCTTTACGGGGCCCTCAACAAGAAGGTATGGTCTTACCGTAAGAGCATCATTTTAAAAGCAGCTAACTAGAATCAAAAAATATATTATGAAAAAAATATCAAATATACTAAGTCTCTTAATCGCTGCACTGACAATCATGTTGGGCTGCGAGACCACATCTTTAGATGTTGTGGAGAGCCCAAATGCATTGAACCCCTCGCAGGCGAGTGTTGATTTCTTTTTGAATCAAATACAACTAATGACCGCACAAATCCATTCTGGCGAAGAAGGACGTGCAGAGAACGGACTAAGTCAGTTTGGCATGGAACCGGTCCGTATGCAACATGGTTTTGGACCCACATACCGCGAGAATTACGACCCATCGGATTTTGACCGGGTTTGGGACAATGTATATGCCCGGGCATTGATAGACATACGCACCATGAATCCCTTGGCCGAAGAAGCCGGGCAATATACACACATCGCCATAGGACAAATTTTGGAAGCCTATATAATGATGTCGATGGTGGATTTCTTTGGAGATGTTCCCTATTCCGAAGCAGTTTCGGGCGGCGAAGGCATCCTTAATCCAACCGTGGATTCCGGCGCATCCATTTATCAGGCAGCAGACCAGCTCTTGGTTGAGGCCATTGCAAACCTCGGCAAGGACGAAACTTCGTTGCCGTTGAACGATCTTTTCTATAACGGAAACGAAGGGCAGTGGAGAAAGGTGGCCAACACCATGCGCCTAAAGTTGTATCTACAGACACGTTTGGCAAACGCAGAAGGTTTTGGCGCCTCGGTTTCTACCTCGCGCATCAACGAATTGATCAATAGCAACCAATTGATTTTGGACGCTTCCGATGATTTCTATTTTCAATGGGGCACAAACAATGCTTCACCTGATAGTAGACATCCATATTTCGATGCCAATTACGACGGCGCCGGACCTAGTTCGGATTTTTATACATCCAACTATTATATGAATCTAATGGCCAACCAGTATAGTGAACCAGACCCTAGAATCCGGTATTATTTTTACCGTCAACAGGAGGACTATTCCGGAGCTGATGTAGTCACCAAGGAGTGCGTTACCGAAATATCCTTGCCTTCCTGGTGGGACCCATCGGAACCCTATTGTTTGGTACCGTCCACCAATGGGCTCAGCGGATATTGGGGCAGAAACCACTTGGACGATGACGGTATTCCACCAGATGATGCTTTTAGAACATTGCACGGCACATACCCTGTGGGCGGCCCTTTTGACGACAATACATTTAGAAATGTATCGGGATCAGCCGCCATTAACGAAGGACTGGTGGGCGCTGGCATTTCCCCCATACTGATGTCCTCTTACACCTATTTTATGTTGGCAGAAGCCGTATTGACCTTAAATACAACTGGAAATGCTAGGGATTATCTGGAATCGGGCATAAGACAATCCATTGGAACCGTGGCAAATTTTGGAGCCTCCTTGGCAACCGGAACAGGTTTTGAGGCAACGACCACGGCCATAGACAACCATGTCGCGGAAATATTGACCAGTTATGATGCTGCCGATGATACCGGCAAATTACGCATAATTGTAGAGCAATATTTTATTGCGCTTTGGTGCAATGGCATTGAAGCCTACAATACGTATAGAAGAACAGGGCAGCCCGATAATCTTACACCGGCCTTCACAACTCCCGACCCAGGACCGTTCCTAAGGTCTATGTGGTATTCACAGACGGCAGCGGACAGTAACACCAATATTACGCAAAAGAGCGCTCCGAGTACACCGGTGTTCTGGGATACCAACCCTGATGGTTTCGTTGATTGATTCATAACAAAAAAACAATACAGATGAAAAGTAACTTTAAATATATAATCGGGTTGGCACTCTTAGCTATTGGGATTGTCGCCTGTGAAGACAGCGATAAAAACCCGTTCAATGTTTTTGAACTAGAGGATTCGGCCTCGCCCTATGTCCGGATAGTTTTAGATGAAACCATTGTGGCCAAAGGCGACCTTGCCTCCTCTTCGTTAACCGGCACTGTAGATGACCCTAGCGACAATGTGGCCTCTTGGGAACTAAGCGTAACCTTGGAATCTGGTGGGGTTTCCACAGACACGGTCCAGCTTATGACCATTACAGAGTTTCCTAGTGACATTTCCATTCCATACCCAGATATTGCAAGTGCTCTTGGAATTACGATAGACGACATTTCGGGAGGTGATTTTATCCGCTTTTTGGGCAAGTCCACCGGCACCGATGGCACCGTGACCACCGTGGACAATTATAGTGCTACGATTACCGGTCAGCCAGAGCAGTTACAGGCCTTTAATTTTATTGTTCTGGTGAAGTGTTCACCTATTTCCGGGACAACAGTGCCGGGAACTTGGGTAATCGAAATGCAAGACCTATTCGGTGATGGTTGGGACGGTGCTTTTGTAACATTCGAGATCGATGGCGTAGCAACGGATTACACCTTCACCGCTGGCGACGCCGCTACCTTTAATGTAGAAGTGCCCGATGGAACAAGTTCGCTGGTCATATCTTATACAAGTGGTGCTTTTGAAGAAGAGCATGTTTATACAATTGAAACACCAAGTGGTGATGTGCTCGGGCCTTTTGGACCCAATCCGTTGCCATGCATCAATTGATCTTTACATACTATCCAACCCAGAAAGTCCCGCTCCAATTTGGAGCGGGACTTTTGTTTTACTTAAAAACAGTTCTATTAAATCGGGATAGGTACTTGTGGTTGAGGATTACCTCAAAAAACTGTAAGTAAATGTAGTTTAGGGCAAGTAAAAAGTAATCTTCAGAACAGCCTTGAACCCAAAATATCTTTTCAAAAGTATCTGTTTCATTTTTTGAATGTATTTGAATTAGTCCAATCCTCAAGGCTGTTTTTTATTCCCAATAAAGGCAATCCAACACAGAATTGTGTAAATATGTTTGCTTTCAATTCAAACAATACCACGTAACTTTGCCCACTAATTAAATTAGTTTGGACAACTCTTCACAACCAACAAATAAGAAAGCACTTTTATCTCTTGCCATTGGTGGTTTTGGTATTGGGCTTACGGAATTTGTTATTATGGGCATTCTGCCAAATATTGCTGGATCTCTAGAAATATCTATCCCAAAAGCTGGCCATTTTATTGCCATTTATGCTTTGGGAGTGGTGATCGGAGCTCCTTTTATGGCTAGGCTTACTTCTGGTCTTAACCCCAAAAAAACATTGCTCTTTTTAATGTTGTGGTTTACGGTTTTTAACACTTTATCCGCATTTTCCGGAAACTATTGGACCATGATGCTTTTTAGATTCCTTTCTGGTATGCCTCACGGTGCTTTTTTTGGTATAGGTGCCGTTGTATCGGGATACTTGACCAAACCTGGCAAAGCGGCGCAGGCCATGGCCATAATGTTTTCCGGACTCACGGTAGCCAATATTTTAGGGGTACCATTGGGCACATATATTGGTCAGGAATGGCATTGGAGCTATTCTTTTTTACTGGTCGGGATTTCCGGGATCGCCACCTTGGCGAGTCTATATTTTTGGATGCCAAAACAAAATTTAGAAGAGGTTGGCCCTCAGGAAAATCAAAATGAAACACCTGTACTCAAAAACAAAAAGCTTTGGGCTTTAATACTGTTGACCACCGTGGGCACTGGAGGTTTCTTTGCTTGGTACAGTTATATAGCACCCTTGGTAATTACCATTACAAAACTGCCCGAAGCAAATGTGGGCTATGTAATGATCATTGCCGGTGTGGGAATGTTCTTTGGAAATTTCATAGGTGCAAGAATGGTAGAAATCTTAAATCCCGTAAAATCCGTGGTCATAAGTATGCTCTGCATGACACTGGCCTTGATCTTGAATTCTATTTTGGCAGAAAGCAGCATCGCTATCTATACCCTGAGTTTTATTGTGGGCGCAATCACCTTTTCAATTGCCACTCCAATCCAAATTGCCATAATAAAAGCTGCCAAGGGGGCAGAAAACCTAGGTTCGTCCATGAACCAAAGTGCTTTTAACATGGGTAATGCTTCAGGGGCTTATTTTGGTGGCTTGCCCATGGTATTTGGTCTGGAGGTGAACTACTCCAGTTTGGTCGGCGGTATGTTGGCCTTTATGGGTGCCGCTATCGGTATTGCCATTATTTATACACAAAGGGTTCAGAAAAAGAGAGAAGAAGCAATCAGGGATTAAATACCAAATCGACTTAAAACCAAGTTATTGCCCCAGTTCTTGAGCATTAAAATATACCATTTCCCGATTTTGGAATTTGGCTGTTGCCTCTATGGGATTGCAACATACTTCACAATCCTCTATGTACATTTGTTCACTTACCGAACTATCCAGCAAGAAAGAAATGGTTTCCCAACAGTACGGACATTGGAAAAAGTGTTCGTACATAAATTAAAAATCTACATTGAGCAATTGTCCGCTAATTTGAAGCATTTGAAGCTCGGCCAACTTGGCATTGTACTTTGCCTGGCTTTTGGCCAATTCCGCATTCAGTAAATTTAGCTGTGCTTGCCTAAACTCAATGGAAGTAACTTGGCCCAGTTTGTAGCGCTCATCCGTTCGCTTAAAATTGTTCTGATTGGTCTGTAGGTTCTTTTCTTGCACCTGCAATACAAAAAGGGCGTTGGTATAACTATCCCAAGCATTACGGATATCCCTTTCCACCTCTAATTGAATCTGCTTCTTGGCAATTTCTTGGTTCTTGTAAGCGATTTTGGCGTTTTTTATCCCTGTAATGGTGCTGCCACCATCGAACAGGTTCCAAGTAAGGTTAATGGCTCCCGTTACTCCTGTAGAAGTATTTTGGAGCACAAAAGCCAATGGACTGTTATTATTGGACTCGTTCCAGCCATAAGTTCCTGTAAGGCCAATCGTTGGCAGATAACCGCTTCTGGCCACTCTAATATTATTGAGTCCCATATTTAAATCTTTTTCCGCGATCTGTAGCCTCACGTTGTTTAACTGGGCCTCGTTGAACATACTTTCCATTTGTAGTTCGGGTACAAAATTCACCGTGGTGTCCGCAGAAAAATTTGAGGAAAGCTCACGATTTAGTATCAAGTTTAAATCCCTCATGGTATTTCTTAGCTGCTGTCTGGAATTTAAGAGGTTAATACTGTCCGTATTGATATCGACTTCTGCATTGAGGACATCCAGACCCGTATTCTGTCCAAATTCAAATTGATACTCTGCTCTTTTAAGCCTATCCTTGGAAATTTCCAGAGCTTGTTCCAAGGTATTGGTGTTCTCCGTAAGGCGAGCTGCTTCATAATACACCGTGAACAACTGTAAAATGGTTGTTTCTATGGTTTGGCGCACCTCAAGCTCCGATTGCTGGGAACGCTCCTTAAAGTTTTTATAATTATAATAACGGCCCAAACCATCGAATAGGGTATAGTTCACATTTACGGCGGCACTATATCTTCTGGTTTCTGCTCCTTCGGCGGTTCTGGTATCGCCATTGGCAAGAACACCTTCGGAATCTTGTTTATCAATACTTCCGCTGGCATTCCCGGTTACACTGGGCAAATAGCCAGAGTTTAGAATATCCGCATTGTTATCGTCTATTTGCTTTGTGTTGCGGGCAACCTGAATGTCCAGGTTGTTCTCCAAGACCAGATCAATGGCCTCTTCTTTTGTAAGGAGTTGATCTTGGGCCATGGCCAATGGACCAGATAAAAACAATGTTAAGAACAGGGTATAAAAAATGCTTTTCATTAGGTGGTCTCTTCTGTAACTTTTTGGGTTTCTTCTCCGTTATGGGAAACTTGCCGGTTATCGGCACCATTAATAGGTTGACTATCCGCTTCCATTTCCTCCTCCTCTTGCTGCTCCCGAATGGCTCTTTCCACTTCTTCCTTGGTAACCTTTTCTCCTGTCCAAAGTTTTTTGGCAAATACTTTTACATTGTTTCCGAAGGACAGTAACAAAGGAAGCATCAACAGCGTTAGTACCGTAGCAAAGGCAATACCGTATGCAATGGAAATGGCCATGGGTTTTAGGAATTGGGCCTGACGGCTTTTTTCGAGCAGCAAGGGTGCCAACCCTGCAATTGTGGTAACCGATGTTAAAAATATGGCCCTAAATCGGGAACGTCCTGCTTCATAGAGGGCATCGTCGAACGTCATACCACTACGTAAGTTTATATTGAACTTACCTATTAGCACCAATCCATCGTTGACCATAATCCCAATCAATGCGATAATTCCGAGCATGGATAGTACATTTATCGGAAATCCATGGATCCAATGTCCCCAAGCAACTGCAGTTAGGCTAAAGGGTACCATAAAAATCAACAATAAGGGTTGACTTATACTTCTGAAAGTAAAGGCTATCACGATAAATATCAAAAATATAACGATGGGGCCAACAAAGCCCAAAGATCCGATCAATTTATTGGCCTCTCTATTCTGTCCTTCGTAGGATGGTGTTATGGATGGATACTTTGATAATATCTCTGGCAGCACTTCATTTCTAACCCATAGCATGGCATCTGTTCCACTGGTCGTTTCCGGATCGGTAAGATCCGAGAATACTTGTATCTCTCTGCGTCCTTCAAGATGGTTGATGGCTACATCCCCTCGCTCAATGGTATAAGTGGCAATTTCTTTTAATGGGATGCGATCTCCACTGGGCGCCAAGATTCTCATTTCGTCCAAATCGGAAATCGATGATCTATTTTCCCTGTCATAACGCACCCAAACCCTTATCTCATCTTGACCACGTTGAAATCGTTGTGCCTGTGCTCCAAAGAAACCACCCCTTACTTGGTTCATCACCGTACGAAGATCAAGTCCCAACAAATAGGCATTTTCTTTTAATTGCAGTCTTATTTCTTTGATTCCAGCTGGGTCGTTGTCGGTAACATCTTTTAGGTTCGCGTTGCTCTCCATAGCTTGTTTAAGCTCTTCCTTTGCTGCTTTTAACTCTTCGATATTGTTCCCTAATAGGGAAACGGATACTGGATTTCCACCAAAATTGCCTCCCGAGCCATAAATAAGGCTTTCCACACCGATCACTGGGCCTACCAACTCTCTAAGCCTTGTGGTAACCATATCTGACCGTATCCCATCTGGCCGTTCTTCTCCGGGCAAAAGGTTAATTTCCAATCGAGCGGATGATGAACCGGGGCCTAAATTTTTGATCATATTCACGAACAGCATTTTATCCATGCCCTGTAAATATGTATCGGTCAATTCCTGGTTTACAATATGCGCTTTGTCCTGAATTAGGCTTATAATGGAATCGGTAACCTTTTCGTTGGTTCCATTGGGCATGGTCAACTGTATGGAGACTTGATCACTTGCAATTCTAGGGAAGAAAGCGGTTCGAATTATTCCTCCACTAATAGACCCCAATGTTAGAACGAGGGCCATAAAGAACAATGCAAAGGTCAAAATCTTATAGTCCATCATAAAACGGAGTACGGGGCTATACCAATTGTCCCGCATGTAGTTCATTAGTCTGTCCCCTATTTTATTGATCACCCTAAGTCTGGCAAAAACCCTTGAAATTGCGGTCTTGGGTTCTTTTTTATGACGATGGAGAGCCTTGGAATGTGCTAAGTGAGCAGGTAGAATAATCAATGCTTCCACAAGTGAAACTACCAATGTTAGGATAACGATCACGGAAACTTCACTAAAGAATTCCCCAATCCGACTATCCAAGAAAAGGAAAATGGAAAAGGCCAAGATTGTGGTAATTATTGCCGAGATAATTGGCGGTATCACCTCCATGGTTCCATCCAGTGCGGCTTTTACCGGCGATTTACCATCTTCGTAATGTTGATATATATTTTCCGCGATTACAATACCATCATCCACCAAAATACCGATAACAATGATCATCCCGAACAAAGAGAGCACGTTGATGGTAACATTGAACATGGGTGCAAAAACAAACATTCCTAGAAATGCAATGGGAAGCCCGAATGCAACCCAAAATGCCAATCTGGTGTTCAAGAAAAGTGACAAAAAGACCAAGACCAAAAGCATCCCAACAATAGCATTTTCCGTTAACAATTGGGTACGCTGTGTCAATGTGGTGGATCTATCATCGATTACATTAAGCTCAACATTGGTGTATTTTTCGTTGAAATCCTGGATATACTGCCTTACATTTTCGGCAGAGCCCATTAAATCTTCTGTATTGGTACTTGTAATCGTAATGTTAACCGCCAGTTCCCCATTAAAATAAGATGCATTGGGTGTCTCGGAAAATCTATCCCGAATAATAGCGACATCTTTTAAGCGGATTGCACGACCGGCCGCATCTCCCCTTACAACTATATTGGAAAGCTCATCTCCATAATAGGATCTGTTGTTTGCCCTTATCAGATATTCTTCGGTCACGGTCTTTATATTACCCCCGGTTACCAAAATATTGGCATTGGCCACTGCTTGTGCCACTTCGGCAAAGGAAAGGTTGTAGGCCAATAGACTATTCTCATCTACGGCGATTTCTATTTCTTCATCCGGATAACCTGCTATTGAAATTTGGGAAATGCCATCGATTGCCCTAAGATCGTTCTCTATTTGGCGACCAATTTGCTTTAGTGTGGCCAGCGGTATATCCTTCCCACTCACTGCAAAACTGATAGTGGGCCTTACGGGTTCTTGCTTGGCAACTATCAATGGTTCCATTCCGGTGGGAAAGGTAGGAACCCTGTCCACAGCATTTTTTACTTCCAACAGCATAAAATCGACATTCCTTTCCTTCTCGATTTCCACATTGATGGTACCACTGTTTTCCCTTGATGTGGAAGTAACGCGCTCAACTCCCTCGAGTCCTTTTAGGTTATCCTCGATCTTTAGTACGATACCTTCTTCGACCTCTTGGGGAGATGCCCCAGGGTAGGCAATGGAAATGGTAATATTACGAGCTTCGTTTAGTGGAAAAAAGGAAGATTTTAGCGAAAGTATCCCCACTGCCCCAAAAACAAAAAATGCCAAAATAAAGACATTTACTGCCATGTGGTATTTTATGAAATACGAGATCAGTTTTCTCATGGCCGCGGAGGTTTAGGATTTATTTTCGTCGAATACTTTTACCAACATGCCTGCATAAGCCCCTGTCATTGGTCTGGAAACGATAACTTCTCCATCGGGAACGTTCTTTAGCACAACGGTCTTATCTGTAAAAAAAATGGGACTTACATCCATAAGGTCAAGGATGGAGTCTTTTACCACAAAAATTTGATTGTTTTCCAATAGTAATGACCGATCGATCTCTATGGCATCGGTTTCTTCTTTGGCCTCTAAATTGGCCTCGAGATATTGACCTTCTTTTAAATTATCCCCGCGCACCTCGATATACACTGTTATGGTTTGTGAATTTTGGTCTACCCTACCATTAACTCGGGTTACTTCGCCAACAAACGTTCTGGTCTTTTCCAAATTGGTCAGGTTTACCTTTTTCCCCACTTTAAGGAAGTCCCCATAGGTTTTGCTCACGGATACTTCTAGCTCATACAATCCTGTATCGATAAACTCCCCTAACTTTTGCCCGGACCTTATCAAGGTACCCTCGGTAACCAAGGCTTCGGTCAAAATGCCATTAAAGGGTGCCGTAATGGTATACTTGGACAAACGTTGTTCCAGATTCTTAACGTTATAATATGTAGTAATGATCTCCCTTCCGGTTATAAAGAACTTTTCCTTTTCCGAATCCAAGCTGGGCAATTCGGGCGTGGTTTTGTCCAAATCGAAACTATTTAAGTACTGCTGCCATTTTGGATAAATCTCAGGATAATCCAATCTAAGGTCCGGCATAATTGAAGTGAGCAAGTTGTACAGGTTACTTTTGGCAGATTGCACAGTGGCATAGTACTCGTTCGCATCTATTCTGATCAAGGTCTGTCCGGCAGTGTAAGGTTGCCCTGTTCGAAACAATTTGCTCCCTGGCCTAAATACTCCTTGGACCTCTGAATAGAGTTCCACTCGCTTTTTTGCCTTAAGATTACCATTGGCGGGCACTTGGATAGGTACCGTGGTGTTTTTTATGGTATCTACAAATACGGTTTTAACCACTTTTTGGGAGGGTGGTCTTTTATTATCTTTTCCACCCGCAATTAGGCCTGCAAAATATAGTGAAGCAAAAATAATTATGCCTCCAGCAACTGCTGATATGATGAGCTTTCGCATGTGTTAGTTGGTTTATGCCTTGCAAATCTATCGCCTACATCTTTTACATTGGTTAAATATTTCATAAAATCTCTTAAAAAACTGAGATAATAAAAAAAGGGGACCCCAAACGGCATCCCCTAACCAAACAAACTAAAGTAATAATTTAACTACTCATTTTCGTCATCATCCTCAAACTTGGTATCTGCCATTCGAGTACGCTCAAATTGTAGATCGTTAAATTTGGGATTCAATGTTTTATCATCCGTGTCAAAAACCAGGAACTGTTTTGTGTCCATTGCTCGTAGCACATTAAAGGATTTGAACTGATTGTTCTGGAGCTGCAATATCTCAAGACTTGCCAATTGTCCAAACTCTGCTGGGATTTCTCCTCCCAATCTATTGTTGGACAACACCAATTCCTTCAGTTTGCCCAAATTTCCGATTTCCGCCGGTATTTGACCTTCCAACATGTTTTCGAAAAGTCCCAATGCCTCTAATTTGGAAAGTTGACCAATTGATCTTGGGATGGCTCCTTTTAAATTGTTACTGGATAGATTAAGCTCTTTCAAATTTTCAAGTTCACCAAAGCCTTCCGGAATTGGTCCGCTCAAAAAATTGTTGAACATGGAAAAGACTTCCATTTCCTTGAATTTTCCTACTTCTGAGGGAATTTCACCCTTGATTCGATTCATTTCCAAACGAAAAACCTTAAGTTTTTCAAGTTTAACAATATCCGATGGAAGTATGCCGGTAATTTGGTTAAACGCCAAATTTAAGGTGTGCAGGTGCTTTAATTTACCAATACTTTCTGGTAACACCCCTTTTAAATTGTTCATAAAAAGGGTCAGGCCCACAACCTTCCCGTCCTTTACCTCCACACCTTTCCAAGTGTCGACAGGCGCATCTAAATCCCATGGAGCATTCCACTCCTTTCCATTGGTGCTATTATATAGATCCACCAAAGCGGCTTTTTCGGACTTGGAAACTTGTCCGCTGGCCAGCGAAATGGCCGAGCAAAACATTAAACAAAAGAAAAAAATGGCTGATCGAATCATTGAATACTTATTTTCTTGTAGCGAATTTACTTACAAAGTAAGAAAAAGAAGAATTACCCTACAAATATAATCGACGAATACACGCTTTATTGTTGTGTATCAGTAAAAAAACGATGTGAAAATGTAGGATTACTTCCCTAATCCAGTGATTCCAGCTCGTGAGAAATGTTTTCCCAATCCTCCATTAAAGATTCCAGGTCTTTCTTTTTACCCTCATACGAATCAAAAAAATTGGGCTTTGCTATGGTAGCATCATAATCCATGAGCAGCTCGTGGTCTATATTGGCAATCTCCTTTTCCAATTGGGAGATTTTCTTTTCGACACCGCTCAATTTATTTTTAAGGGATTTTTGTTTTTTCTGAGTTTGATAATCGTTTTCCTTCGGTTTTTCCTGAAGTTTCTCGATTTTTTTCTTTTCACCTTTTTCAACGCTTCGGAAATCGTCCATTTTTCGTTGCTCCAAATAAAAATCAATATCTCCGAGATACTCCTTTATGTTGCCTTTTTTAAACTCGTAAACCCTATCTGTTAACCCTTGAAGAAAGTCCCGGTCATGGGAAACCAAGATCAAAGTACCCTCAAAATTCTGAAGTGCCTGTTTTAAAACATTTTTGGATTTAATGTCCAGGTGGTTGGTAGGTTCGTCCATTACCAACACATTAAAGGGCTGGAGCAACATCTTTGCCAGGGCCAAACGGTTCCGCTCTCCTCCTGAAAGTACTTTAACATACTTCTCCACATCATCCCCCCTGAACAAAAAAGAGCCCAAAATATCACGGACCTTGCTTCGGTTGGTCTCATTGGCCGCATCGATCATGGTGTCCAGTACGGTTTTATTGCCCTCCAGATATTCGGCTTGATTCTGTGCAAAATAGCCCAATTGCACATTATGACCCATTTTTAGATGACCTTGATAATCCAGTTCGCCAACCATAATTTTGGCCAATGTGGTCTTGCCTTGACCATTCTGACCCACGAAGGCCGTTTTACTTCCGCGCTCTACCAATAAATCTATTCCCTCCAATACTTTTTTGGGACCATAACTTTTGCCAATTCCGTCCAATTCTGCTACAACTTTTCCAGGGTTCACGGAAACCGGAAATCTAAGGTTCATTACGCTGTTGTCCTCTTCATCCACCTCTATACGATCCATTTTATCCAACTTTTTGATCAGGGATTGCGCCATAGAGGCCTTACTGGATTTTGCCCTGAACTTCTCGATCAAGCGTTCGGTCTGCTGAATTTGTTTTTCTTGGTTTTTTTGGGCACTCAGCTGCTGTTCTTTTATTTCTTTCCGATGCACCAAGAATTGTGTGTATGGTTTATTGTAATCGTAGATTCGTCCAAGAGAGATCTCAATGGTCCTGTTAGTGACATTGTCCAAGAACATTTTATCGTGCGAAACAATTACGACGGCTCCGGCAAAATTGCGTAGAAACTGTTCCAACCAAATAATGGATTCGATATCCAAGTGGTTGGTAGGCTCATCGAGCAGCAACACATCGTTGCTCTGCAATAAAAGTTTGGCCAATTCTATGCGCATGCGCCATCCACCGGAAAAAGTGTCCGTTAATTTATTAAAGTCCTCCCTTTTAAATCCCAAGCCGAGTAGCACCTTTTCGGTATCGCCCTGGTAATTATAGCCTCCCAAAATTTCATATCGATGGGTAACATCGGTAAGATCCACCATAAGTTGATGGTAACTTTCGCTTTCGTAATCGGTACGTTCTGCCAATGCTGTATTGATCTCGTCCAGCCTAAGTTCCAAAGCCTTGATTTCCGCAAATGCTTGATGCGACTCTTCCAACACCGTCCTACCTTCTTCAAAGTCGATGTCCTGCTTTAAAAAACCTATCTTCACGTCCTTCTCGGTAGCAATGGTGCCCTCGTCCAAAGGCATTTCCTTGGCCAATAGTTTTAGCATTGTGGATTTCCCCGCTCCATTCTTTCCGATAAGTCCAACCCTGTCGCCCCCGTTAAGACGAAAGGATATTTCCTCGAACAGATATTCTCCTCCAAAAGCTACAGATAGGTTATGAATATTTAGCATTTATATGTGACCTTGATTACATTTAATTATTTGGTGAATGTGTACTTTTGCGCAAAAGCCTTGCAAATGTTAAAAAAAGGAACCAAAATGTACAGCATTTTAACAGGAAACTGCCCAAGATGCCACGAAGAAAGTATGTATGAGAATTCCAACCCTTATGCATTGTCCAAAATTTTTAGCATGAACGATAGATGTTCGCATTGCGGTTTAAAATACAAGATCGAGCCTTCCTTTTTTTATGGGGCCATGTACGTGAGCTATGCGGTCGGTGTTGCCTTTGCTGTGGCGGCTTTTGTAGTTTCTTTCCTGTTTTTAGGTACATCCTTGGTAACAACCTTTATCTCCATTGTAGGCACCTTGATCGTTTTTATGCCACTTATTCTAAGGCTATCCAGAAATATTTGGATCAACTTTTTTGTAAAATACGACCCGTCCGCTGTTAAAAATCACGAAGTGGTAAAGTAGTATTTTTTGGTAAATCTTTGCACATCCATTTCTGGATCAAGCTCCGATTGTTTTTCAATATGATCAAATAATTGATTGGAGGCATAGGGCCCGATGAGCACCCCCCTGGAACCAAATCCGTTCAACACATACATATTTTGATGTTCCGGGTGCCTTCCGACCAATGGCCTGCGGTCTACAACAGTGGGGCGAATACCCGCAACATGATCCACAATTTTAAAATCACATTTTAAGAAGGTTTCCAGTTTTTCCAAAAGCTCTTTTTTGGACTCCTCGGTGGGTGCATTGGTCTTATCTTTCCACTTATAAGTAGCCCCTACCAAATAGTGATCACTATCCATTGGGATGGTAAACACGGAAGACTTGATTACATTTTCCTCCTTGAACTCAGGGGCATGTACGATCAACAGTTCCCCCTTTGTGCCATTTAGGGGCAAATATCCAAAATACGGGTTTTGCTTGAGCCCATATCCGCAGGCAAAAACAATGTTTTTGGCTACAGTGGACTTATATTTTATGCTTTCTTCCGATACAAGCAACTGATCAAAATCAAAAGATTCCTCCAATAGCGAATCCGATTTTTTAAGATGATCTTTATAGTTGCGAACCAAAGAACCCGTATCGATCCTACCCGTAAATTTAACTTCCCCAAAACCATAAGGTGCATCGATGGCAGGGTTGACATTGGTAATGATCTTATTGGATAGAAAATGCCCTAAATTGGGACGGTCTGCCGCCTCAAACCAGAGGTTCTGCTCTTCAATGGAAGCAAATTTCCGCAATACGGGAAGCTCATAATCCAGTTTTACGCCCAATTTTTCTTCCAAGTCCCGATAGAATGGCTTTGCCATTTCCAGTTGATGCTTTGCCTTCCATGCCATGGTAAACCGTTTAAGGATTATCGGGTTGTACAATCCTCCCGCAACTTGGGATGCTCTCTGGGACTCATCGGTGATCACGGTAAAGGTTTTGCCTTCCTTTTCCAATACTTCGCAAAAAGAAATGCCCGCCAAACCCAAACCTACTATTATATAATCCAGCATACTGCAAAATTAGGCATATAGGTGATCTTACCACAATTCATGCCCAAGTATAAAACAAAAAAAACGCCGCACTAAGTGCGGCGTCCTGTTCTATTGAATTGGAAATATTATTCGGCTTAGTAAGCCCACATATCTTGTTCCCTGTCCCGAATGCCTTCTTTTATTCTTTGGCCTTCCAAGAGCTGGAACAGTGCATTATCGAATATGTAATCGCTGATTTTACGATCTTCGTGAACATTTTCCTCTTGGTAGATAACACCGTTGAATCGACGTGCGTTCAACAACATATCAAAGGAAAGGGGTCTTGCCGAATTTCGTTGGTTGTACACTTTGGCTTCGTGCAAAATTTGCCTGGCCGCAGGGTACCATACCCAAAACAACTCTACTTTGTTCTGTCCCGGATCTACAGACTCATCATCTATAAAGTTTACGTCCGGGGCAACTGGGGCTATTCCCAATAAGCGATACTTAAGCTCACCTTGGCGTTTATCGAAATACCAGATTCCTTTTATGCGATACTCCTCGATATCGGCTGCGGTCAAATCCCTTTTGTTTATAAACTCGGGGGAAACTGCCTCACCGGCATTTACCTGCTCGTATCCAAGGTCTGTGGTATCTACCTTGCTCAAAGTGGCTCCAAGGTCTTCCAACTTTCTTTTTTCAGTAAAGTAGGAGTCTGTATAAATCTCGGTAAGATTTCCATTTCTGATATTTTTCATCAAAACGTGGTACAGTGACCTTCTGTCCTTTCCGATATCTATGGTATCGGTCGGATAATATAATGGAAAGTTAACTCTCTCGTCAAGATCAATGATTTCCCATACAGTCTTGGACCAAAGGATATCCCTATCGTCCACATAACCATATTCCAAAGGCTCATCGTTGTCCTGCTCGATCTGAGCTTGGGTTTTCTTACCTATATCCTCTGGCATCTTGGCGTTCAAAATATTTGCCTGCGCCATGATCGATACCGGCAATATGCCCAACAATCCAATTAATAATGCGTTCTTCCAATTCATGATAACTTGTATACTTTTTATACTTCTTAGTTAGTAAGCTCAACCACTACAGGAGATACTTTTTTCAACTTGTAACTCTTGTTGTTTGTGATGTAGGCTTGGATATCGAATATCTGGACTGATTCGCCCCTACCTGCTCTTTTAAGTGCAGATTTGGCTCTTGCATCCAATTTGTTTCCATTTACAACTACGGTAGGCTGACCTGGCACTTTGAACTTGAACTGGCTAACAGCTAGGTTCAAATCAAAATCAAAGTCTTCCAACATAGCGCTAACAGTTGCGATTTCCAAGTTGTTCTTTGGCATTTTAATGCTTCCGGACTCCCCACGAACGGTTCCACTTGGTCTTGGAATATCCTTGATACGGAAAGTTTTCTTTGAAGGAAAAGATTTTCCATCAATAACTCCAGTAACATTAATAGTGACTTCTCTACCAGTTCCTGGGTTCATAATATAATTGCTACCACTTCTTTGGCTTAATCCTGGCGCAGAAGCTTTTACATTATTATCAGAAACTCCAGGCATAGAAATCGTTATTGGATTGGAAACACCTCGGTAAACCACGTTCATCTTATCTGCCGAAATCACAGCTTCATTAGGTCTTGGGATTGTTGTAAATGTATCATCAACTTCAACCGGAACCTTCTCTCCATCTTGCATAAAAAACATTGTTCCTGCAATTTTATGATCTCCCGGATTACCAGTTCCAATAAGCATTTTAATTCCTCCTGCTTCCAATTCGTAATCCTTACCTTCGGTCAATGGTCTTCCATCCAAGGTTAATTCAGCTTCAATAGGTGTGGAAGTATTATCCGTTTTACTAACCCCTATTTTACCATCATATTCTTCACCACTATAAAAAGCAGATCTATTTGCAAACAACGAAGCTTTGAAATTGTTTAAAGAAACCGCTTCTGTCAACTCACCTTCCAATAGGGTCTTTAACACCTCTTGCTCGGTTGTTTTGATGTCGGCCTGCAATTGGGTCATCTTGGTCAAAGAAGCTACCAATGGGAATCCTTCGTAGTGATAGTTGATCCAATCTTGACGGGTTCCGTCTCTTTTCTCAACCTTACCTTCTGCGTCACCTGTTGCAAAACGAGCTTTAACCGCAGCTTTTAAGGATTCGAACTTACCTTCTGGCAATGCATTGATCACGCCATCACGATAGTTGTTGATGTAGTCCATGAACTTCTTTCCTTCTGGGCCCAAATTGTCCCCTTGAAAGAATTTTTGGTCCAAGTAATCCGACTTGTCCATAACCACATAGTCTTTTGGGTCTTCCAAATCTGCGGTCATTTCTTTTTTCAATCCTTCCAAATAGCTGTAGTAGTCATCTGAAAGTTCTTTTACCTTCTGGGCATCTTCGTACAAGTCGCCGTACTCCTCTGCGTTTTCGGAAGCTTTTGTCTCCAAGCTAGCAAAGAAACTAGCGTTGTTGGAATCCATGCTCGTGTTGGAAGTTTCCAACTTTTCGTTCATAAGTCCGAATGCTGCAAGTACTTCCTTGCTCATATTAAGTGCCAACATCGCGATGAAGATCAAATACATAAGGTTGATCATCTTCTGACGTGGTGTTTGTTTTCCTCCTGCCATGTTTTTCTAATTAGGTTTAATAATTAATTTGATTTGGTTTTGTTTTTTGTTGATCAAAAACCTCTAATTAGTTTTTTCCGCCCATGGCTGTAAGCATACCACCGTACACTCCGTTCAAAGATGAAAGGTTAGTGGCCAAAGACTCCATTTGGTCTTTCAAGGCACCTGCGTTCTGTACCACTTCTTCATTGATGGAAGCTTGTCTGCTAGCGCTTTCCAACTGTACTTTGTACAAGCTGTTCAAAGACTCCATTTGTGCTGCTGCATGAGACAATTCCTCAGAGTATTTTTTAGTGTGCTGAATAGCGTCTGTTGTAGGAGTGATATTCTTGGCGGCACCTTCAAAACTCTTGATACTCTCACCCAAATTGGCAAAAAGATCGGAATCGATTTTAGCTTCTTTAAGTAGGTTGTCCAATTTCTTGGATAGAAGACCTTCGGCTTCTTGGGCATCTTTGGCTTCTTGTTTTTTGGAAGCACTCTGTTGTCCTCCAGCCAATTCTGGGTACACCAAAGACCAATCGTACTCGTCGTCTACTGGTTCAAATGCAGAGATAGCAAAGATCAATGCTTCGGTAATAAGTCCAACGGCAAGAAGAAGTCCACCTGTAAGTGGTCCGAACTCCCAGTGAAGGATCTTGAACAATGCACCAATAATTACTACCGATGCTCCTAGCCCGTAGGCCATGTTAAACAGTTTTTTTGTTGATTTTGACTGCGCCATAATTCTAGTTTTAATTAAGTTATATAAATAAGTATTTGGTTACTACTTTTACTTGTTATTTATATAATGTTCCCCTAGTTGAATTTTAATTAGTCAGGTAATCCTTGACCTCTTGTGGAGTCTTCCTCTCCCATATAATCCTGAACCGTTCTAAAGCCAATGTAGCTTCTTGCCGAATCCTGGTACTCGTAATCCCTTGTACTTACTTGTAGGAAGTAGGCAACATCCTTCCAAGACCCGCCACGGATTACCTTTCTTTGATTGTCCTGTGAACCAATGTTCGGGTTCATTGTGGACAGATATTCGTAGGCCCCTGGATCAAAGCTGGAATTGGTCCACTCTGAAACATTACCTGCCATATTGTAAAGGTTGTAGTCGTTTGGCTCAAAAGATTTTGCTTCTACGGTATACAGGGCAGCATCTGCCGCATAATCCCCTCGCTGTGGTTTAAAATTGGCCATAAAACAACCTGTATCGCTTATTACGTAAGGCCCTCCCCAAGGATATGTTCCCCCTTCGATACCTCCTCTTGCAGCATATTCCCATTCGGCCTCTGTTGGCAATCTAAATTGGTTTACAAACTGCTTTCCACGACTTTTTTGATCGTCGTTCTTGAATTTGGTTCTCCAGTTACAGAAAGCCTTGGCCTGCATCCAGTTTACCCCTACCACAGGATAGTCGCTGTAGGCATCGTGCCAAAAGTAATCGTTGTGCATTGGCTCGTTGTAGCTGTATTCAAAATCTCGGATCCAAACGGTGGTATCCGGATAAATTTCCAATTCTTCTTGTTTTATGAAGTCTTTTCTGCTGCCCGTTCTAGCTCTGGCGGCAGCTTCGATGTCCATCCAGCTGTATTTGTACTTGATTTTGGTAACATCAATACTCCTTAAACCATTGTAGCTTTCCTCTTCGGGAAGGTACATGGAATCCATTACTTCGGAGTAATACTCGTCGGGGTACTCGGAGGTATCCCAAACAAGGTCTACATCTTTGTTCAATGCACGGCCTTCGTAACCGGTGGCTCCCAGTCCCGCATAATTGTCGAGCATATATTTATCGTATGCCGAAAGTTCCGTGGTATCGGTATCTTTAAAAGCGTACTCTCCAATACCTTCATCTTCTGGACCAATGCCCAACTCATCGGCCAAAATGGCCAATTTGGTCCGTACAATGGAATCTTTGACCCACTCCACGAACTGACGGTACTCACTATTAGTGATTTCCGTATCGTCCATGTAAAAGGAACGTACGGTTACCGTTCTTGTGGGAGCGTTCAATACTTTTGCCTGATCCTCTTCGGCTTTACCCATTACAAAGGCGCCTCTGGGAATCAGTTCCATTCCATAGGGTTTTTCTGGATGCCATTTTTTTCCCCTTACCCCAACTAGTTCACCTTTTGACTTTGATTTAGAGCCACAACTGGTAAGCAAAAAAACAAGTGCTATAGATGACAAGAATAGCTTTCTCATACTTTAGGTTAAATTGTTCGATTCAAGATTTATAACTGTTATACACAGGTTCATTATTCTCAAAACTGATTTTTGAATAAATTATTGTGTTAAAAACAATTAATGGTCAAAAATTAATTTATTTAGTTCAAGCCTTTTCTGTAAGCTTTGAACCACCTTTCGGGAATGTTTTGGTTGCAAGCATCCAAATAGTCCTCTTCGGTGCATGGTAATAACGCCACCGAATTTGTTTTAGTATGTTCCGCTAAAATTGTTGGTACTTCTACCCACCACCTTTCTGTAATGTGGCTTTTGTAAAAGATAAGTTCTTCCGTATCTGTAGGTACGGTGAATTTTGTGAAGTCTTCGTTCTTGGAACTGGGATATTCCTTTATTCTATAGCTCAGTCCTTCTATAAAATACCAAATGATCTGGGCGATCATCTGAAATGCCTGATGAGAGTTTTCGCCTTCGTAGATACCGAAAAGCGATACTTTGTCACTTATACCCGCATAACGGGCAATGGCACAGATCTCCCTACCGGTAAAGCCATTGGGGGAAAAATTACGGGCCATTCCCATTTCGCTTGCCCGTATCGCCCTTAGATCCAAGCTTACAATATCGCTACTGCGCAACACTGGTTCGGCCAATTCTATGTTTGAAGCGATCTCGCCCAAGCGATAGGCATCAAAAAACAAACGCTCCATCAGGTCTTTCTCTTCTTGGGCATTGAAATAACTTTGATACCCAATATTTGAAAAATTAAAAAGATTATTTGGTTTGTCCGTAATGATCTTGCTCATGTAGGAATGGGATGAAATCAACTCATCATCCTCCCCGAAGTCGAATCTACTATCAATGGAGACCAAGTTTACCATATTCTTGATCTTGTCGAAAGCACGGTAGGTCGGAAAGGTAATATCTTGGGTAAGCCCCAGTACAATTGGAATAATGTTCTCTTCCAATAGGCCCGCTACAATTTCCTTTACTACAAAGTATGTATCTTCTACCGTATTACCTTCTTCCACATCGCCAATATCGATTATGGTGGAATTCCAATTGCCCATCATTAAACGGTAAAGCTGGATCCGCACCTCGTCGAGATCAAGTTTCTCGGGTTTTTTTTCGAATGCGTTTCTGGATTCCAATACACCAAATATAGCAACATCGGCATGTGCAAATACCGGAAGTCCATCCTGTTCGGTGTGTACGTGAATGTTTTTGCCCAATGCTTGTTCTGGCAGCAATTCGGAATGTGCCAATACTTTGTCCTTGACCGGAACCAGAAAATCGAAGGCCATATTATTTCTTAGCTTTTGCTTTTGTCTTGGCTTTTTTCTTTGGTGATTTCTTTTCCAATAGCGCCTGTGCTTCTTCCAATGTTATTTTGGTAGCGTCCACATCTTTGGTGAGCTCCACTTTTACCCTACCTTTTATAATATTGTGTCTTCCCCAACGCGCTTTTTCTATCCTGATTTTTTCCTCGGGCCATTCTTGAACGAGTTTTTCTGCCTCCTTTTTCTTTTTGGCCTCTATCAATTCGGCAATATCGCCATCGGAAAGATTGTCGAAATCGTATTTCTTGTTCACATTGATGAACATACCGTCCCATTTTATAAAAGGACCGAACCTACCTTTACCTTTGGTAACATCTTTTCCTTCGTAGGTGGCAATTGGGGCATCGGCTCTCTGTTTTGCCTGGATCAGTTCAATGGCCCTATCCATATCTACATCGAAAGCACTTTCGCCTTTATCCAAAGAGATGAACTTTTTCCCGAACCTTACATATGGACCGTAGCGCCCTACATTGGCCTCAACTTCTTCACCCTCGTAAACACCTAGTTTACGGGGCAGTTCAAAAAGCGTCATCGCCTCTTCAAAAGTAATGGTTCCAATGGACTGATCGGGCAGCAAACTGGCAAACTCCGGCTTTTCCTCGTCGTCCACGGTACCGATCTGCACCATGGGACCAAAGCGACCCAATCTTACGGATACCTGTCGCCCAGATTTTGGATCGGTGCCCAACACCCGCTCGCCACTGGCACGTTCGGCGTTTTCTTCCACCTCCAATACATTGGGATGGAAATCCTTATAGAAATTTTTCATCATTTCCTGCCAATCCTCATCACCCGATGCGATTTCATCGAAATCCTCTTCGACCTGTGCTGTAAAATTATAATCCAAAATTTGGGTGAAATGCGTAACCAAAAAGTCGTTTACGATCATCCCTATATCGGTCGGCACTATTTTTCCTTTCTCGGAACCTACCATTTCACTGAGTTGGCTATCGGACACTTTTCCATTTTCCAGAACAAGCTGTACATATTTGCGTTCCGATCCTTCAACGGTACCTTTTTCCACATATCCCCTATTTTGAATGGTTGATATGGTTGGGGCATAGGTAGATGGACGGCCGATTCCCAATTCTTCCAATTTCTTCACTAAAGAAGCTTCGGAATAGCGGTAAGGCGGACGCGAAAATCTTTCAGTTGCGGAAATGTAGACATTTTGTAATGCCTCGCCCACAACCATGGCAGGCAACATTCCTTCTTGCTCTTCCCCATCTTCGTCGTCGGTTCCCTCCAGATAAACTTTTAGAAAACCATCGAACTTAACCACCTCGCCGTTCGCGGAGAATTCTTCGTTATGGGTACTTGCTTGTATTTTTACATTGGTACGTTCCAATTGGGCATCGCTCATTTGAGAAGCCAAGGTACGTTTCCAGATCAACTCGTATAGTTTGGCCTGATCGCGCTCTAATTGCGGCGACTGTAGCTTCATATCGGTTGGCCGAATGGCTTCGTGGGCCTCCTGCGCACCTTTGGTCTTGCCTGTAAAATTTCTGGTCTGACTATACTTTTCGCCATAATTGTCCAGAATTGCCTCTTTTGCCGCGGCAATGGCTTCGTTGGACAGATTTACGCTGTCCGTTCTCATGTAGGTAATAAGACCTGCTTCGTACAAACGTTGTGCTACCTGCATGGTTCGGCTTACCGAAAAATATAACTTCCGTGATGCCTCCTGCTGCAATGTGGATGTGGTAAATGGTGCGGCAGGTGATTTTTTAGCAGGCTTTTTGGCCAGATCGGAAACCGAAAAGTCAGCCCCTATGTTTTCTTTTAAAAAACTCTCAGCTTCGGTCTTTGTTGGAAAGGTTTTATTTAACTTGGCAGCAAAAGTACTCCCTCCATCTGTCTTAAATTCAGCCTTTATCCTGAACGATGCTTCTGGAGTGAATGCCTCTATCTCACGTTCACGCTCTACGATCAACCGAACAGCCACGGACTGTACCCTACCTGCAGATAGTCCTGGTTTTATTTTTTTCCAAAGTACCGGGGAAAGCTCATACCCCACCAGTCGGTCCAACACTCTTCTGGCCTGTTGTGCATTCACCAAGTTGTAGTTGATGTCCCTTGGGTTTTCTATTGCCTTTTGAATGGCCGATTTGGTAATCGAGTTAAACACAATCCGTTTGGTCTTGTCTTTGTCCAAACCAAGCTCCTCTGCCAAATGCCAAGATATAGCCTCTCCTTCGCGGTCCTCATCACTGGCCAGCCATATGGTCTCCGCTTTTTTTGCCAAATCCTTAAGCTTTTTCACCAAGGCCTTCTTCTCCTTGTCCACGGTATATTTTGGCTTAAAATCGTTTTCAACATCAACACCGAGTTCCTTGGATGGAAGATCTGCGATATGACCAAAACTTGACTCTACTTGGAAATCTTTTCCCAAAAACCGTTCAATGGTCTTTGCCTTTGCGGGGGACTCTACAATAACTAAATTCTTTGGCATGCACTGGGTTTTGTGACAACAAAAGTATATTAAAATTTAAACATCGGCATTTACCGG
Source organism: Flagellimonas alginilytica (assembly GCF_042134605.1). Classification (GTDB taxonomy): domain Bacteria; phylum Bacteroidota; class Bacteroidia; order Flavobacteriales; family Flavobacteriaceae; genus Flagellimonas; species Flagellimonas alginolytica. Next base: position 966,771 of record NZ_CP169638.1, read on the forward strand.
TATCGATTTCATCATAAATTCAAATAAAATCATCGAGAAAACAACCCTATTAATATTAATGTATATGTGATGGCTAATGGAGGTAAAATAATTGTTATTTTTAGAAGGACTAACTCAATAATCCTATTCTGATGACCAACCGCATTCTTTTTTTGGTACTGACAGTACTCTTTTTTTATCCCTCGCAAGCGCAACGCAAAAAAAACAAAAATAACACGCCCCAATTCAATGAGTCCCTTTATAGTGGCATGGAATGGAGGATGCTGGGACCCCACCGAGGTGGACGTGCCGGTACGGTCGCAGGTGTAATCGACGACCCCAATCTTTATTATATGGGCACTGCCGGTGGCGGTGTATGGAGAACCACCGATGCGGGAAACTCGTGGGAGTGCATTTCCGACGGTTATTTTGGAGGCTCCATTGGCGTAGTGGCCGTAGCGGAATCCGACCCTAATATTATTTATGTTGGCGAAGGAGAACAGACCCTTAGAGGAAATGTTTCCTCGGGACACGGGCTTTGGAAAAGTATGGATGCCGGGGAGACTTGGGAATTCATTGGACTGAAAGACTCTGAGCACATTGCTCGTATTCGCATCCACCCAAAAAACCCGGACATTGTGTATGTGGCGGCCATTGGAAATCTTTGGAAACCAAACGAGACACGAGGTGTTTTTCGTTCCACCGATGGAGGCAAAAACTGGGAAAAGATTTTATACATCAGCGATAAAGCTGGTGCGGGCGACCTGATCATGGATCCTAACAACAGTAGAATTCTGTATGCTGCCACATGGGAAATGAAACGAAACGGTTACCGTATGGACAGTGGTGGCCCAGATAGCAGAATGTTCAAAAGTACAGATGGCGGTGATACTTGGAACGATATTTCTGAAAACTCAGGGTTACCAGGATTTCCTTGGGGAATAGTTGGCATTGCGGTTTCCCCAATTGATTCTGACAGAGTTTTTGCCATTATAGAAGCGGAAGATGGAGGTGTCTATCGTTCTGATGATGCTGGAACCACATGGAAAAAAGTAAACGAAAACAGAGGACTCCGACAACGTGCCTGGTACTACAGCAGGATTTATGCCGATACCCAAAACATTGACAAGGTTTGGGTGATGAATGTGAGTTACGGCGTTTCCACAGACGGTGGAAATACATTTACCCTAAAAAATGCGCCCCATGGGGATCATCACGATCTTTGGATAGACCCGAACAATAATCAAAGAATGATCATTGCCGATGACGGGGGAGCCCAAATCTCCAATGATGGCGGAAATAATTGGACTACTTATTATAACCAGCCCACAATGCAGTTTTATCGAATTGCTACGGACAGTATTTTTCCATACAGAATATACGGGGCACAACAGGACAATACCGCATTACGAATTTACCATCGCTCCGCTGGTTCGGCAATCACCCAAGCAGATTGGGAACCTACCGCAGGCGGCGAAAGTGCGCATTTGGCCCCGGACCCCAAGAACAACCAGTTGGTATACGGGGGCACATACAAGGGATATATGAATCGTCTGGACCATACTACCGGACAAACGATTTCCACCAATATATGGCCGGACAACCCTGCTGGTTCCGGGGCCGAAGTGATGAAGTACCGTTTCAACTGGAACTACCCATTGACTTTTAGCCGACACGACCCTAATGTACTTTATGCTGGCTCCAACTATTTGCATGCCACTACGGATGGAGGTCAATCCTGGAAAACCATTTCACCAGAATTGGCCAGAGGAATTCCCGAGACCATCGAATCATCCGGAGGACCCATTACACAGGATAATACAGGCGCAGAATTTTACTCCAATGTTTTTGTGATTACGGAATCAATTCTGGAAAAAGGTGTTATTTGGACCGGTAGCGACGACGGATTGATCCACGTAACCCGCGACAATGGAACAACCTGGGAAAACGTTACCCCACCGGCATCCATGTCCCCAAAATTGAATATGATCAACTGCATAGATGCTAGCCCGTTCAAGCCCGGAACCGTATATGTTGCCGCCACTTCCTACAAGTTTGGCGATTACACTCCTTATTTATATAAAACCGATGATTACGGCAAAACATGGACATTGATCACCAATGGCATCAAGGAGAATTATTATACACGGGCCATACGTTCCGATAAGGTCCGCGAAGGTTTGTTGTACGCCGGCACGGAGTGGGGCATGTATGTTTCGTTCAACGATGGGAAAAACTGGGTACCGTTCCAACTTAATTTGCCCGTTACCTCCATTAGGGACCTTCATGTAAGGGACAACGACCTTATTGCCGCAACCCACGGAAGAAGTTTTTGGATGATAGATGACCTAACACCGCTTCAACAGTTATCCGAAGACGTGGCAAACAGTGACTTTTACCTCTACAAACCGGATATGGCATATAGAATGCACCAGAATCGTGCTTGGAGAAAGCCCGACACTAAATTGGTAGGGGAAAATCATCCTGATGGTGCCATCATCAACTTTTACCTTAAAACACTAAAAGAAACCGATACCGTTACCATGGAGATTTTGGAATCCAACGGCAATGTTGTCCAAAGCTTCTCCAACCATGCCAAGCCGGACAAATTGGACCCGACATCGACTCAAAAATTAGATGTTTCCGAGGGAGGCAATCGCTTTATTTGGAATATGAGATATCCCGGTTTTCAAGAATTTAAGGGAATGGTCTTTTATTCTTCCCCGAACATAGGCCCCAAAGCGGTACCTGGCACGTATAGGGCCAAACTTACTGTGAATGGAAAATCCATGGAGCAACCGTTCAACATTGTAAAAGACCCAAGGATAGCATTGAGCCAAGCTGATTTTCAAGATCAATTTGATTTTGTAATGAAAGTGCGGGATCAAGTTTCCCGTGCCAACAAGGCCATTATCAATATCCGAAGTATTAAAAAGGACTTGGCCTACTTAAAGGAAAAAACCAAGAACGATAAAGAATTGCAAAAGATGGCCAAAGATTTTGAAACCGAGCTTTCAGTGATAGAAAACAATATCCACATGACCAAAAACCAAAGTAGACAAGACCCATTGAATTATGGCATCCGAATTAATAATAGGTTGGCCTTTTTAATGGTAGACTCTCAACGGGGAGATCAAAAACCGACCCAACAGGCCCAAGAGTTTTTTGTGGAAGTGTCCAAGGAACTCGACCAAGAGATCAATGCTCTAAACGCTTTGGTGCAAAAACAAGCTACGCTGATCAATCAAAAAGTGGATCAAAATCAAATAAAAATGATCTCTACCCCATAAGCGAATAAATCTTTTTTAAAAAAACGCCCTTAATTAAGGGCGTTTTTTACATAATTTATGCATCCATAGAAATTCCTACGGTGTCCTTGTATACAAAATAAATAGGGATTTTACCGAACATAGCTGTAAAAAACACACCTACAAAACATAGCACAACACCCAGTTGGGCAATCAATCCAGAGACAAGTACCAATAAAAAAATCATTAGCCAATTTTTGTTTCCAAGAGCAAATCCGGATTTTACTATTTCCAGTGCAGAAAGCTCTTTGTCAAAAGCAAAAAAAGCCGGAAACAAGGATATGGGCACTATTAAATAAAAAATACCAAGCCCACAGGTAAGCACACCTAAAAGGGATAAACCCAACATAACCAGGGAAAGCAATAAAGCCTTGACCAGATATTCCTTCTTAAAATAATAAAAATAGTCGTCCTTGCCTGTTTCGTTTAAATCGTACTTTCTACAAATTCTTAAAAAAGCAGCGTTCAAGCAGATGCCAACCATCATCACACCAAGAATAAATATTGGCATAAACAATACCATGAACCCCGCAAAAGCAGGAGGCATTTCTTGCTGCTCCAATGAGCTCGGGTCACTTATGCCCATAATGATCATCGGCAAATATATCAAGAGATAAAACGGAAGTATGCTCACAAAGGTTATGATCAGTACAATAAATCCTTGCAACCATACCTTTTTGAAGAGCTCAACGGAATTGTTCAAAACACTCCCAAAGTCCACGGCTGGACTCTGCTTAATTCTTTCCGTAAGATGGATATAGTTCATAGGTAAACAAGTTGGTTTATCGGTTTGAAGGTAACACTAACAGAGAATATCTCAATATATTATTAAAAAACACTGCCAAATTGTCACTAAAATGTAATAAGCACTATCTTTGCAACTTGTTGAAACATTTATGACAGAGGAAAAGAGCGTGGAAAAAATAATAGACGAAAGCCAACAAGGAAGCACCTTGTCGCTGGAAAACAACAACAATAACGGACGAAAGCTGTACATAGAGAGCTATGGCTGCCAGATGAATTTTTCCGATAGCGAAATCGTAGCATCCATTTTGGCCAAAGAGGGATTCAATACCACCCAAAACCTGGACGATGCCGATTTGGTTTTGGTAAACACCTGCTCCATTCGCGAAAAAGCAGAGCAGACCGTTCGTAAACGCTTGGAAAAGTTTAATGCGGTAAAACGAACCAAACCCAATATGAAGGTAGGTGTTCTTGGATGTATGGCGGAACGACTGAAAAGCAAATTTTTGGAAGAAGAGAAAATTGTGGATATGGTCGTTGGGCCGGATGCCTACAAAGACCTGCCCAACCTTATCCAAGAAATTGACGAAGGCAGAAATGCCGTAAACGTAATCCTTTCCAAAGATGAGACTTATGGCGATGTTGCCCCAGTCCGATTAAACTCCAACGGGGTTTCCGCCTTTGTTTCCATAACCCGTGGTTGCGACAACATGTGTACTTTTTGCGTAGTACCCTTTACGCGTGGTAGAGAGCGTAGCCGTGACCCACAATCCATTTTGGAAGAAGTGAACGATCTTTGGGAGAAAGGTTTCAAGGAAATTACACTATTAGGTCAAAACGTAGATAGCTATCTCTGGTATGGTGGAGGACTAAAAAAAGATTTTGATAAAGCGACCGACATGCAAAAGGCCACTTCGGTAAATTTTGCCGGTCTGCTGGAGCTTGTTGCCCAAGCACAGCCAAAAATGCGTATTCGCTTCTCCACATCGAACCCACAGGATATGACCCTGGATGTAATCGAGACCATGGCCAAATACGAGAACATCTGCAAATATATCCACCTACCGGTTCAAAGCGGGAGCAATCGAATTTTAAAGGCGATGAACCGTTTACATACCCGTGAGGAGTATTTTGAATTGATAGATAATATCAAAAAAATTATTCCGGACTGCGCCATTAGCCAAGATATGATCACGGGATTCCCCACCGAGACGGAAGAAGACCATAAGGATACCCTTAGCTTAATGGAATACGTAAAATACGATTTTGGATTTATGTTCGCCTACTCCGAGCGCCCGGGAACACTCGCCGAACGTAAAATGGAGGACGATATTCCAGAAGACATCAAAAAAAGACGTCTTACCGAAATAATTGAACTCCAACAAACACATAGCCACTATCGAACCCAGCAACATTTGGGTAAAATCGAGGAAGTCCTTATCGAAGGGACCTCCAAGAAATCAGATACCCATTGGATGGGCAGAAACTCGCAAAACACCGTTGTAGTTTTCCCAAAGGAACATTACAAGGTCGGTGATTTCGTGAACGTAAAAATCAATGAATGCACCTCTGCCACCCTAATCGGCGAGGCCATTGAATATTCTAAGAACAATTAACCATGGAGAGTGTTCAATCCATAAAACAAAGGTTCGAGCTTATTGGCAACGACGTTAAGCTCAATCGAGCCATCGAAAAAGCCATACAAGTTGCCCCGACCGACATTTCGGTTCTAGTAACTGGCGAAAGTGGTGTTGGTAAAGAATCCATACCTAAAATAATCCATTCGCTCTCGCACCGCAAACATGCCAAATACATCGCGGTAAACTGCGGTGCAATTCCAGAGGGCACCATAGACAGCGAACTCTTCGGACACGAAAAAGGGGCTTTTACAGGAGCTACACAAACACGCAGCGGTTATTTTGAAGTGGCCGATGGCGGTACCATATTCTTGGACGAGGTTGGAGAACTACCTTTGACCACCCAAGTAAGACTGCTTCGGGTGTTGGAAAACGGGGAATTTCTTAAAGTTGGGTCATCGCAAGTTCAAAAAACAAACGTTAGGATCGTAGCGGCAACCAACATCAACATGTTCGAAGCCATAGAAAAAGAAAAATTCCGTGAAGATCTTTACTACAGATTGAGCACTGTTGAAATTAATTTGCCCCCACTTCGAGAGAGACGCGAGGACATCCATTTATTGTTCCGAAAATTTGCTTCGGACTTTGGCCAGAAATACAAAATGCCTACGATTCGTTTAGAGGACGATGCCATTCAACTCTTATTAAAATATCGATGGCCGGGCAACATTCGTCAATTACGGAACATTGCGGAACAAATATCCGTCCTGGAGGAAGAACGCAACATTTCTGCAGTAACACTGAACAGTTATTTGCCCAATGCAAGCGGTTCCAACTTACCTGCGGTAGTTGAACAATCCAAAAAAGAAGGTGATTTTAGCAACGAACGCGAGATTTTGTACAAAGTGCTTTTTGATATGAAAGGCGACCTAAACGATCTTAAAAAATTGACCTTGGAACTATTAAAGGACAACGACTCCAATAAAGTTCAACGGGAGAACGAAGGGCTAATCCGAAAAATCTACGGCAATCAAGATGAGGAAGATATTGAACACGAAGAAAGCCTATCCACAGAATTATTGCATCTTCCGGAGCCGGTGGTAGATTCGACCGCCCCTACCCCACTACAGCAACAAGCACAGGAGGACAGGTACCATTTTGCAGAGGAAATTGAAGAAGAAGAAACCCTATCTTTACAGGAAAAAGAAATCGAATTGATAAAAAAATCACTGGAGCGCAATAAAGGAAAACGAAAAGCGGCAGCCTCCGAACTGGGTATTTCCGAAAGAACGCTCTACCGAAAAATAAAGCAGTACGATCTTTAAATTACAAATGAGCAATTCATGAAATTGATGCAAAAAAACGGAATTAAGTTTGCCATGCTGGGACTGGCATTTTTCTTGCAGAGTTGTGGTGCCTATAACTTTTCTGGAGCCGATATAGGTACCGCGCAAAGTTTCCAGGTCAACTTTTTCCAAAACTATGCCGACCAAACACCTGGCTCGGTGATCGTACCCGGACTGGGCAGGGATTTTACTTTGGCTCTACAGGATATGATCAACGATCTTACCAGTCTATCACTTACCGGCAGCAATGGTGATCTAATGTACGAAGGCGAAATCGTGGAATACAAGGTCGTTCCCATGACAGCGACAGCTGACCAGCTAACAGCTCAAAACCGATTGACCATGAGCGTTAATGTCCGGTTTTACAATACCACCAAAGAAGATTCAGATTTTGAAAGACGGTTTTCCTTCTTTTACGATTTTGATGCCGCAGCCTCGCTGACCTCGGTACAGGCCGCAGCACACGAAGAAATTTTTGAACGACTAACCCAAGACATTTTTAATGCATCTTTGGGAAATTGGTAACACTTTATGAACGTTTCAGATTTTATACAAATTCTTCAAAATTCGAATACCATCCTGTCCCCAAAACAAACCAGGGAGCTGGAGGATATTATTGAGGAATACCCCTATTTTCAAGCAGCGCGGGCTTTGCACTTAAAAGGGCTTAAAAATCTGGACAGCTACAAGTATAACAGTGCATTAAAAGTAACGGCCGCCTATACCGCGGACAGGGACGTACTTTTTGATTATATAACCTCCAAAGAGTTTATCCAGAACAATATTGCCAATGCCATTGCCGGGCGCGGTTCCAAACTCGAAGACCAGGAAGCCGTCTCCGAAGAGATTGAGCCCAATCCGGATACGGTTAGCATGCTGACCGAATCCAATGAACCAGCACTTCCACAGAATATAAACGATGCCGAACAGATCCTGAACCCAGAACTCTTTAAATCGGTTGCGCCGCAAAAAGAGAAAAAAGAGGGCACTGAACCAGAAAAAGACACCGGTACCGATTTGCAATTGGGCAAACCCCTAACTTTTACCAAAAAAGAGAAGCACTCCTTTACCGAGTGGCTCCAATTAACGTCGAATTCGGAGGAAACCGAAGAAGTCCAAACTGATGTTATGGAGGAACTGGAGCGTAAGAAAAAATTTGAGCTGTTGGACAAGTTTATAGAAAACAATCCAAAAATTGTCCCCAAGGAAACCAACCCAAAAGTCAACATAAAAGAGTCTACAAGAATTGATAAAAATGAATTGATGACAGAGACTTTGGCCAAGGTTTATTTGGAGCAAAAAAAGTACAAAAAGGCCATTCAAGCTTTTAAAATATTGAGTTTGAAATATCCAGAAAAAAGTGGTTTCTTTGCAGACCAAATTCAGGCGGTGAAGAAGCTGCAGAAAGAAAAAGATAAGAAATGAGCACGTTTACAATTTTTTTGGTACTGATTATTATCGTGTGCCTTTTGTTGGTCTTGGTCATTATGGTCCAGAATCCTAAAGGTGGAGGTTTGTCCTCTTCTTTTGGCGGAAGTGGCAACCAAGTTGTTGGTGGTGTAAAAAAGACAGGCGACTTCTTGGACAAGAGTACTTGGACGTTGGCCACTTTGTTGATCGTTTTAATATTGCTTTCCAATGTTTCCTTAAAAGGAAGTTATAGTCAAGCAGATTCCAAACTACTTCAAGGGGACGATACCGAAATTCCCGAGACCATTCCAGAAGAAGTACCGGAACAAGTACCAGCAACTACTCCGAGTCCAACGGACACTATCGGATAGTATAAGTGACAAAGCATAAAAAATGCCAGCTTGAAATGACAAGCTGGCATTTTTGTTTTACAGAATGTCAGTTTTTTTCCATTGGCACAATTTCTGTCTTTTAGATACCAGAATTTTTAAAACAAACATCTAAAATTTTAAATATGGCTAAAGTAAATATCAAACCATTGGCAGACAGGGTTTTGATCGAGCCTCTACAGGCCGAGACAAAAACTGCCTCCGGTATCATTATCCCGGACAACGCAAAGGAAAAACCACAAAAGGGAACCGTTGTGGCAGTTGGCCCCGGTACCAAGGACGAAAAAGTTACCGTTAAGGTAGGCGATACCGTTCTTTATGGAAAATATGCCGGTACCGAACTCAAGCTCGATGGCACCGACTATTTGATGATGCGCGAAAGCGATATTTTGGCAATTGTTTAATTAAAAAATCAACTAGAAAGAAATGGCAAAAGATATTAAGTTTGATATTGAAGCACGTGACGGACTTAAACGTGGCGTTGATAAATTGGCCGAGGCTGTAAAAGTAACCTTGGGGCCAAAAGGTAGAAACGTTATCATCAGTAAATCTTTTGGTGCGCCCCAAGTAACCAAAGATGGTGTTTCCGTTGCGAAAGAAATCGAATTGGAAGACGCCCTTGAAGACATGGGTGCACAAATGGTGAAGGAAGTTGCTTCCAAAACCAACGATCAAGCAGGTGACGGTACCACTACTGCAACCGTTTTGGCCCAAGCTATCGTAAAAGAAGGGCTAAAAAACGTTGCCGCTGGTGCCAACCCAATGGATTTGAAAAGAGGTATCGACAAAGCTGTTGAAGCCTTGGTGGCCGACCTAGAAAAACAAACCAAGGAAGTAGGCAACAACTCCGACAAGATTAAGCAAGTAGCTTCGATCTCTGCCAATAACGATGATACCATTGGTGATTTGATCGCCAAAGCATTCGGCAAAGTAGGCAAAGAAGGTGTGATCACCGTAGAGGAGGCCAAAGGTACCGACACCTACGTGGACGTAGTGGAAGGTATGCAGTTCGATAGAGGATACCTATCGCCATACTTTGTTACCGATACCGATAAAATGATCGCTGATCTGGAGAATCCTTACATCCTCCTTTTTGACAAGAAAATCTCCAACTTACAGGAAATCCTTCCCATACTTGAACCAGTAGCACAATCCGGAAGACCACTCTTGATCATCGCCGAAGATGTTGAGGGCCAAGCCCTAGCCACTTTGGTAGTGAACAAATTGAGAGGTGGACTTAAAATTGCCGCTGTAAAGGCTCCCGGATTTGGAGACAGAAGAAAGGCCATGTTGGAAGATATTGCCATCTTGACCGGTGGTACGGTTATCTCAGAAGAAAGAGGTTTCTCTTTGGAAAATGCCTCGTTGGACATGTTGGGCACTGCCGAGACCGTAACCATTGACAAAGACAATACGACCATTGTAAACGGAAACGGAAACGCAGAAGACATAAAAGCTAGAGTTGGACAGATCAAAGCCCAAATCGAGACCACTACGTCTGATTACGACAAAGAAAAACTGCAAGAACGTTTGGCCAAATTGGCCGGTGGTGTTGCCGTACTATACGTTGGTGCCGCTTCCGAAGTGGAAATGAAAGAGAAAAAAGACCGTGTGGACGATGCTCTACATGCCACACGTGCCGCCGTCGAGGAAGGAATTGTTGCCGGTGGTGGTGTTGCCCTGGTAAGAGCCAAAAAAGTACTCGAAAAACTGGCAACCGATTCTTTGGACGAAACCACTGGTGTACAAATTGTAGCAAAAGCTATCGAAGCCCCACTACGTACCATTGTAGAGAACGCAGGTGGTGAAGGATCTGTGGTTATCTCCAAAGTATTGGAAGGCAAAAAAGATTACGGTTATGATGCCAAATCCGATCAATACGTGGATATGCTCAAAGCAGGAATCATCGACCCTAAAAAAGTAACCCGTATTGCCTTGGAGAACGCTGCATCTGTGGCCGGAATGATCTTGACCACCGAGTGTGCATTGACCGATATTAAGGAAGATGCCCCTGCAATGCCTCCAATGGGAGGTGGTGGCGGTATGCCCGGCATGATGTAAGATCATTAAACATCCCAATATAATAGTAACGCCCCGATTTACATCGGGGCGTTTTTTTTCTTGTTCAGATAAATAGCTCTCCGTGAGAGCCTAAACCAAGTTACTTCTTTTTACCAGTAGCTTGAGCAGTCTTCTTAGCAGCAGGCTTTATTGCTTTTGCTGGAGCTGACTTTCCATTTGACTTTGCTTGTTTCATCAGTCAATAAATTAAAAACCGAAGTAAATGTATTTCAGTTTTGAATCCACCGATCTTATTTGGCTAAACATTAACTAAAATTAAAATCAATCGATCGTACCCACCACGCTACCGCAGGTTAACATGGCATCTCCATAATACGGATTTCGGATTTCCTCCTCTAAACTGAGCCAGTTAGCACCCTTGTCGTTATTGGCCATAGGACAATTTTGCACATAAAGTTTTGAATTCAAACCTTGCATTTGTTGACCAATTTGAATCATATTTTGAGAAAGCGAAACAAACACCTCGCGCTGACCTTCCAAGTCACTTTTTGAGCCCATCTCTTTTAATTGACTCGCTAGTTGTGTGGTATGACTTTTACCCATATCATCCATTTGCATCCCACTTAGCTCAGAAGCGATTCCCGCTCCATTCTTTGCCAAAGTTTGAGTTTGTTTCTGGTCGGAAGCCACCAAGGCATCCTTTAAATCCAGATACACTTTTAAAAGGTCGCTGAACTTTGATTGCGCTTCTTGGGAAAATTCCATTTTCATGGTAGAACCCATTTTGGAATGTCCTTCTTGACCTGCTTGCATACCTTGGCCTTCTTGGTTCATCATGGACTTTTTTCCCTGCAATTGCGCAGCAGCATCGACCGTAAATGTTCCTTTTGCCACAATCATTTCTCCCGATTGTACTCCTGAATTGACTGCGTAACTGCCATTTATCAAATTTCCAAGTTCCACTTCACGCATTTCAAAAGTGGAGCTATTTGGGTTAGGTTGCACATACACCAAGGAACGCTTTCCTGTCCACAACACAGCACTTTCGGGAATGGTCAACACTTCTCCATCTTGGTTGGATGCCACTTCAACCTCTGCCTGTACGAACATACCTGGCTTCAACATCCCATTTTTGTTGTCAAGCTCTGCACGCACCTCCAAAGTTCTGGTTTGCTTGTTCAATAAAGGAGCTACAAAGGAAATTTTTGCTTTAAAAGTTTCATTCGGATAGGAATTGGTGCTCACATTCAATGTTTGGCCTTCCTTAAATAAGCTTAATTGATTTTCATACGCATCAAAAATGGCCCAAACCGAATTTAAATTGGCCACTTTTACCAAAGGTGACCCTGTTTTAATGTAATCACCTTCTTCCACCATGATTTCAGAAACCACTCCACTTACATTGGCATAAACAGGAAAGTTTTCCAGCACCTGTCCAGAACCTTCAATTTGATTAATCTGCGCATCGGACAACTTCCACAGTTTTAATTTATTACGGACTGCCTTGTACAATTGCGGTTGTGATTCCTTTAATTTGGCCGCCGTGAGTAATTCCTGCTGGGCCGAAACCAAGGCCGGGGCATAAATTGTGGCCAACTTTTGACCTTTACGGACTTGTTCTCCTTCAAAATTGACATGGATATTTTCTATTCTTCCGTCGAAATAGGCCGATTGCACCGCATCCGATTCCTGGTTGACAGCAACTTTTCCAGATATTTTCACATGTTCTTCTGCATCGGCCCCTGAACCAACCCTAATGGTTTCAACGCCAGCCAGAACCATCGCGTTTTCCGTCATCTTAATTTGATTGACAGCCAATCCCTCTCCCCCATTATCCGCAGGAATCAAATCCATCCCACAAATAGGACAAGAGCCCGGTTCGGGTTGCATAATCTGTGGGTGCATGGAACAGGTCCACATTTCGCCAGAAGCCATTTCAGCACTGTGGTCATGTTCGTTCGCAGTAGTAGTTTCTCCATTGCCTCCAAATATGAGGTAACCCACCAACAATCCAACCAACACGGCAATTCCGATATAAATGATATTTTCCTTTTTCATAGCACTATCTTTTTCGTTTAACGACTTTCCTCATCGTAGGTGACGAGGTAAACCAAAGTAAAAATCCGCTCAAAACGGTGATCAATCCCAAAAGGGAAAAGGCTCGAAGCACGGTTGTATTGAAATCATCCCTACTTTCATAATCCATGGTGTGGGTCATCCATAAAAAATCAAACCATCTCCAATCGCGGTGCCTTACTGTTTGAAACGATCCATCGGCAACCGAAACATAGGCTTTGATGTTTTCAGGAGAATCGTAACTGATTACATAAGCGGGCAACTTTTTTTCGCGATACTCGTGATGTTTATCCGTTTCATCGATAACCTCAACTCCATGCACCTTTAATTCGGATGACATTTCACGTTCGGCAACAGCCAAGGCTTCTTCTTCCGAAATCCCTTCTTTATGGTCTCCTGTTCTGGCATCTACCAAAAACTCATTGTTGATCCAATAATAAGGTTTCCCTGCGATCTCCTTTAAGCTCAACGAACTGATTTTAGCGGGGACATGAATCTCAGAAAACCCAATAAGCCCATCAAAAGCAGCGGGTTCATAATCCATATTTCTAAAATGATCTCCATGGATCTCATCAATATCCGTCCAGCTAAAATATAATCCGCTAGCTGTCCACATAATGAATTGAATCCCCAAGAATATGCCCAAATATCTGTGGGCCTTTCTAATTATAACCGCTGTTGTTCGTTTCACCATGTTGTTTTAATCGATTGATTTAGTTCGTAATCTCAATGCATTGGCAATTACCGATACTGAGCTAAAGCTCATGGCAAGGGCAGCGATCATAGGTGAGAGCAAAATCCCAAAGAAGGGATAAAGGACTCCAGCTGCCACAGGTACACCAATGGTATTGTATATCAATGCAAAAAATAGGTTTTGTTTTATGTTTTTCATGACGGCCTCACTGAGGTTCCGTGCTTTTACAATGCCATGAAGGTCTCCTTTTACCAAAGTAATCATGGCGCTTTCAATGGCCACATCGGTTCCGGTTCCCATGGCAATACCCAGGTCACTTTTGGCCAATGCGGGCGCATCGTTTATTCCATCCCCTGCCATGGCAACTACTTTGCCTTGATCTTGCAAACGCTCCACTTCCTTCATCTTATCTTCTGGCAAGGTTTCGGCTTTAAAGTCATCCAAATGCAATTCGCTGGCAACAGCTTTAGCGGTGGTAGTATTATCTCCCGTGAGCATAATTACCGCTATGCCCTTATCCTGAATCGCTTTGATGGCCTTACCACTTGTCTCTTTGATTTTATCACCAATAGACACAAAACCATGGCATTTACCTTCTACAGCCAGATATGAAACCGTTTTTCCTTTTTCTTGTGCCATTTTAACCTTCTCTTTCATCTCATCCGAGATTTCAACATTCGCCTTTTCCATCAATTTGATGTTCCCCAAATGTATCTTCAAGTCGTTGATTTTACCCTCAACACCCATTCCCGTAACTGCATTGAAAGATTCTGTTTTTAGGATTTTGATGTTGTTCTCCTTGCCATATTTTACGGTAGCTTGAGCCAAAGGGTGCTCGCTATTGGCATTTACCGAAACCACATATTGAAGTAAATCTTCTTCGGAATAGGCATCTGAAAACACCTCTAAGTGGTCAAAGGTGGGTTTACCTTCAGTTATGGTTCCCGTTTTATCAATGATCAAAGTGTCCACATCGGCCATTTTCTCCAGCGCTTCTGCGCTTTTTATCAGCACACCATTTTGGGCACCTTTTCCCACTCCCACCATTACGGACATCGGTGTCGCCAAACCAAGTGCACAAGGACAGGCTATGATCAAAACCGCGATGGCATTGATCAAGGCATACACATAAGTGGGTTGTGGTCCCCAAATGGCCCAAACAGCAAAGGTCAAAATGGAAACAATGACCACGGTCGGCACAAAATAGGCCGATACCTTATCCGCCAAATTCTGAATGGGTGCTCGGCTTCGACTGGCTTCGTTCACCATATTGATGATTTGCGAGAGCAGGGTATCACTACCTACTTTTTCGGCCTTCATTAAAAAAGTTTGATTCCCATTAATGGTACCGCTACTCACTTTATCCTCTACTCCTTTTTCAACAGGAATAGGTTCACCTGTGATCATGGACTCATCCACGGAAGTTTCTCCCTCGGTTATGACGCCATCCACAGGAATTTTATCTCCGGGTTTAACACGCAAAATGTCACCAAGTTCAATATCATCGATGCTTACTTCTACTTCTTCCCCATCCACAACTCTTATGGCTTTATTCGGTGCCAATTTCAATAATTCCTTTACGGCATTATTGGTTTTACTATGTGCCCTGGCCTCCAATAATTGACCTAAAAGTACCAAGGTGAGGATTACGGTTGCTGCTTCAAAATAAACATGGACCGCACCGGATTCACCTTTAAATTGATCGGGAAAGAATCCTGGAAACAATAATCCCAATACACTGAACACAAATGCAACCCCTGCCCCAATACCAATCAAAGTAAACATGTTCAAATTCCATGTTTTGATGCTTCGGTAAGCTCTTTCAAAAAACATCCAAGTGGCATAAAAAACCACAGGAATCGATAGCGCAAATTGCACCCAATTCCAATATTTCGGAGCCACTACATCATGTAATGGATTGTGGGTTAACATATCGCTCATGGCAATAAGGAAGATGGGCAACGTGAAAGCCACCGCTATCCAAAATTTCTTGAGCAGCTTTTTATATGTTTTCTCCTCCGCACTGGCTTCTGGTTCTTTGGGTACCAAGTCTATACCACAAATAGGGCATGAACCCGGACCATTCTCCACAACTTCCGGGTGCATGGGACATGTCCATTGCTGTTTGGAGCTAGTGGACGTGTTTTGCTCCTCCACCAAGTCCATCCCACAAACAGGGCAATCACCGGGCTTGTCGTAGGTTTTGTCTCCTTCACATTGCATGGGGCAATAAAAGGTTCCTGTTCCATTGGATGGAGCTTGTTTCTTTTCTTTTTTCGGTTCGTGGTGATGTCCAGGCATATGAATGCTATAGCTACCACCATCCTTTTCCATAGCTTCTTGGAATTTTTCGATTGGAATATGCTCATCCATTTCGATTACGGCCTCGGCTTTTTCCAGATTTACCTCGACCGCATTGACCCCTTCTACTTTGGAAAGCGTTTCCTCTACATGATTTCTACAGCCATTACAGCTCATTCCGTGTATGTGATAGGTATGTTTCATCTTGTTTATTTTTTACTCAAAACTCGCTGAAAACCAGTTGAAAGCCTTTTACAATTCTGGATGTCTTTTATACAATTTCATCCAAAGACTTCCGATTCCAATCTTGTACTTTTCGATATTCGCTCATGGACATTCCCGTTTTCGATTTAAATTGCTTTGCCAAATGACTACTACTTTTATAATTCAAATCGTAAGCGATTTCTGAAAATGTTTTATTCTCCATCTGGATTTCTTCCTTTACTCTTTCAATTTTTAAAAGGATGAAATACTTTTCAATGGTAAGGCCTTCTTTAGCACTGAACATCTTACTGAGTGCCGAATAATCTTTGTTCATTTTTCCTGATAGGTATATCGAGAGATTCTGGTGCAAATCATGATTCACAGCATTGATTAAGTGTTTTTTAATTTCAGCTACATAACTGTCATTTACATCCTCGATCAATTCAAATCCATTTTTGACCAAAATCTCCCGAATACGCTTCATTTGTTCTTGGGCCCCATCAGAAAATTGGACTTCTCCCAAGTCCATATGTACCACCTTAATGCCCGCATTCCGAAACTCTTGTCTCAAAACACCTTTACATCTGTCGCAAACCATATTTTTTACTTTGATGCGCATGGCTGGTACAATTCTAATTTTGATTAATTGTGGGTATGTCCGTCTGCCATGTGCTCCTCGTTCAACACATTGGTCATCCCGCAAACTGGGCATTTACCCTCTTCGTCACTTCCACTACCCTCGCAATGCATTGGGCAAACATATTTAGAGGTATACTCTTTGCCTTCCATTTTGGCAGTTTCCATCCCTTCCATATCATGACCTTCATGATCCATGTTTTCCATGTCATGGCCTTCGTGTTCCATGGTCGCTTCGGTCGATGTTTCCTTTGCTTCCTCGGTTTTTCCCTTGCACGATACGGCAAGTACCAATACTGAAGCAAATGCGATTCCGATAATTGTTCTAATGTTTGTTCTCATTTTTGATAAATTAAATTTACTTGTTAATTAAATAATTGATGATGGCAGATTGCAGGTAATACGTCTGCACTGATTGTATTTGATTCGTCTGAAACTTTAACTGTAACTCCTGTATGTCCAGTACATCGTTAAAATCGATGGCTCCCGTTTCATAATTTTTGATCAGGATTTCTTCGGCATCCTTGGCCTGTTTTAAATTCTTTGTTTGGGTTTGATGCGCTATTCTCGCTTGGTTCCTTTGCGAAATGGCATTGGCATAAGCATTTTCCAAAACATTCAACCGCTCCTCTTTCTGCAATTCAATTTCCTTTTGACGCAGCTCGTTCTGCTTGGAAATGGACCTGAATTTGTTGTTGAAAATGGGAATGGAGAAAGTGACCATCGGCATCACAATATCCTTTCCGTTATCGCTAAAAACCATGTTCTCCCTTTCCGAAACGGGAATGTAATCCAGTCCGATTCCAAAACTAGGGGCATTTTCCTTTTGATTGAGCAATTCGGATTGTGCAACTGATTCGTACAATTGGTCATATTTCAACAATTCTGGATTTAAGCTCAAGTCCTGCTTGTCGAGGATAGGGTCATCCTGCGGAATATCCCTTTCATCTACTACTTCTACGGCAATGCTTTCATCACGGTTCAACAGATTATTGAAAACGGCCTGTTCCGCTAAATACGATTGTTCCAACACTTCTTTCTGTTGCTGCAATTCGTTTTGTCGAATTTGAAGTTTTAAAACATCCACAGCCGAAGCTTTTCCCACTTCCACAGAGGTCAGGGCCAACGTTTCGTAGGTTTTGAGCAATTGAATGTTTTCCTGAAGCACCTTTTGTTTGGCTTGAATTCCATAAAGCTTGTAATACGATTGCGCTACGGAAAGGGCCAACTTTCGTTTGGCTATCACAATTTCCGCAAATTCAGTGTCCGCCATGGAACTGGCATAATTTTCACGGGTGGTAATGGTCCCGAACCAGGGAAGCATCTGGGAAACTGAAAATCTGGCTCGCTGTGCGCCTGTCCTCGTTTCTGGTTCGCTAACAAAATACCCGGCACCAAAGGTTGTGTTGGGCAAGGTGTTGACTTCATTCACCTTTTCCTTGGCAATGTTGTAGCGTAATTCCAAAGCCTGAATCATGGGGCTGTTCAATTCTGCTTCTTGAAGATAACCCTCCAAGGACTGCCCTTTTAAGCTGATTGTTACTAAAGCAAAAACTATATAAATGACTGTTTTTCTCATCGGTTTTGCATTTTAAGTTGCCATTCCCTTTTCCAGCTGAACAGCACTGGCACCACAAACAACGTGATCAGTGCAATCAGCATACCTCCAAAACTGGGAATGGCCATAGGTATCATAATGTCGCTTCCCCTTCCGGTACTGGTCAACACAGGTAACAGCGCCAAAATAGTAGTCGCTGTGGTCATCAAACAGGGTCTGATTCGTTTTTCACCTGCTTCCAATACCGAAGCACGAATTCCCTTCAGGCTTTCTGGTTTGTTCTTATCAAAAGTCTGGGTGAGATACGTGGCCATCACCACCCCATCATCCGTAGCAATACCGAAAAGGGCGATAAATCCGACCCAAACGGCCACACTCAAGTTGATGGTATGCATTTGGAAAAGGTCCCTCAGGTTTTCTCCCATAAAACTAAAGTTGAGGAACCAATCCTGACCGTAGAACCAAATCATTAAAAAGCCACCGGCAAAAGCCACCATTATCCCCGAAAAGACCATCAAGGATGTGGCCACTGACCTAAACTGGAAATACAAAATCAAGAAAATAATCAAAAGGGCCAATGGAACCACTACGGACAAGGTTTTTTCGGCCCGTAACTGGTTTTCATAGGTCCCGGTGAACTGATAGCTAATGCCCTTGGGCACTACCAAATCCCCGCTTTCTATCTTTTCAAGAATCTTGGCTTGTGCGTTTTCCACCACGTCCACCTCAGCATAACCATCGAGTTTATCAAACAGCACGTAACCCACCAAAAAGGTATCCTCACTTTTAATGGCTTGAGGGCCTTTTTCGTAGCGGATGGTGACCAACTCACTCAAGGGAACAGGACTTCCTTTTTGCACAGGAACATAAATGTTCTCAATATCGGTAGGGTTTTCACGAAGCTCCCTTGGGTAGCGTACACGAACTCCGTAACGTTCCCTCCCTTCCACGGTTTGGGTCAAGCTCATCCCGCCGAGCGCTACCTCCAAAATTTGTTGGACATCTTCGATAACCAAACCGTAACGGACCAGTTTTTCACGATCAATATCAATGAGCAGATAGGGTTTACCCACGATTCGGTCAGCAAAAACCGCTTCATCCTTAACCCCTGTAGCTTCTTTTAGAATAGGTTCCAATTGAAGTCCGAAGCTTTCAATCTCTTTTAAATCCTGACCTTTTACTTTAATGCCCATGGGAGCCCTCATCCCGGTTTGAAGCATGACCAACCGTGTTTCGATGGGCTGCAACTTGGGTGCCGAGGTAACCCCGGGCAACTTGGTCACTTTTACAATTTGGTTCCAGATATCGTCCGGTTTCTTAATATCGGGACGCCAATTTCGAAAATATTCACCATCATCATCTGGAATCAAAAGGTCCCTATTGATTCGCAAGGGTTCACTCACATGGTTCTCGGCATAATTCTGCTCATTGCTTACCTCCAAATTTGGATTGGCGAGTACTTTTCCATTGCTCAATTCAAAATAGCCATCGGAATTGACCTTGAAACGCTGTGGACTGCCCGCCTCATTTTTTTGATACTCCGACCTGTATTGAATAATGTTCTCGTACATGGAAAGCGGCGCGGGGTCCAAAGCGGATTCTGTTCTTCCGGCTTTTCCCACCACAGTTTGAATTTCTGGAATGGTAGCCACGGCCATATCCAATTGCTGCAACACCCTCTTGTTTTCTTCCACTCCGGCATGGGGCAACGAAGTGGGCATCAAAAGGAAAGATCCTTCATTTAAGGAAGGCATAAATTCTTCTCCCGTATTTCGCATGATCAAAAATCCGCATACCACAATTGTGGTAGGAATTGAAAGGAACAATAGTTTGTGCTCCAAGGCCCATGTTAAAATTCGACTGTAATATTGCCTAAATAGGTAAAATACCCCGAGCAACAAACCACAGATCAATCCCACAAAGAGCAAGTTAATGCCAATACTGCGATCAAAGCCCAACGGTCTCCAATATGCGGCCAACAAGAAAATAATCGTTGCAACACAAATACCCACATTGAGCATTCCTCCTTGTTTTTCATCAACGATCGCTTTCAATTCGAGGATGCCTACAATCCCAAATGCCATTAAAGCCAAGCCTACCCAATAACCAAAGGCAATGGCTGCCACTCCCAAGGCCACCAACACTCCGTTCCAGATGTATTTGAAGAGTTGATTGGCGCTTTTCTTTCTAAAAATCATGGCGGCAAAAGGTGGAATCAAAAACAGGGCAACGATTATGGATGCTGTCAAAGCCATGGTTTTCGTAAAGGCCAACGGACGAAACAATTTTCCTTCGGCTCCCACCATAGTAAACACGGGGATAAAACTAATGATGGTCGTAAGTACCGCCGTTAAAATGGCACCGGAGACCTCGGAAGTGGCGTTGTACACTACTTGGTTTGTAGATAGATCGTTGTCGTTCTCATCCATGTGCCGGATAATATTCTCGGAGAGAATCACCCCAACATCCACCATGGTCCCTATGGCAATGGCAATACCTGAAAGTGCCACAATATTGGCATCTACGCCAAATAGCTTCATGGAGATGAATACCATCAATACGGCTACGGGCAACAGACCGGAAATCAGAATAGAGGCCCTAAGATTGAACACCATGACCACAATCACCAAAATGGTAATCAGAATTTCTAGGGTGAGTGCTTCATTTAAGGTTCCCAATGTTTCTTGGATGAGTTCCGTTCTATCATAAAAAGGAACTATGGTCAACCGTGAGGTGGTTCCATCCTTTAATACTTTGGATGGCAGACCTGCACTCAGTTCCTTAATTTGTTCTTTCACATTATTAATGACCTCCAACGGATTGGCACCATAACGGGCCACAACCACACCGCCAACCACCTCGGCACCTTCCTTGTCGAGGATTCCTCGGCGAACAGCTGGCCCCAAAGAAACTCGGGCTACATCCTGAACACGAATGGAAGTATAGTCTGTTGCGGTAACAACTGCATTTTTTATGTCGTCCAAAGATTTGATGTAACCCAACCCACGCACCAAATATTCCGCTTTATTGATTTCCAAGGTTTGAGCACCAATGTCCCTGTTGCTTTGCTTCACAGCTTTGACCACCTGATCCAAACCAACATTGTACTGCTTCATCAGTTCGGGATCTACATCTACTTGGTATTCCTGTACAAATCCCCCAATAGAGGCCACTTCAGATACCCCTGATGCAGAAGAAAGAGCATATTTTATATAGTAATCCTGTACGCTTCGGAGTTCTTGCAAATCCCATCCACCGGTGACATTGCCATCTTTATCACGACCTTCCAAAGTATACCAGAAAATCTGGCCCAAGGCAGTGGCATCTGGTCCCAAGGCAGGATTTACACCATCAGGCAATACGTTATTGGGAAGTGAATTGAGCTTTTCCAAAATACGGCTACGGCTCCAATAAAATTCTACATCTTCTTCAAAAATGATGTAGATGCTCGAAAATCCGAACATGGAAGAACTACGGATGGTCTTGACCCCTGGAATTCCCAACAAGGAAGTGGTCAACGGATACGTAATCTGATCCTCGATATCCTGAGGAGAGCGACCCGGCCATTTGGTAAAAACAATCTGTTGGTTCTCGCCAATATCGGGAATGGCATCCACAGCCACGGGATTGGTCGGTAAAATGCCCCCGGTATCCCAGTTAAAGGGAGTGCTTACGATACCCCAAGCCATAAATAACAGCAGGAGCAACACGGCTACCAATTTGTTCTCTATTAAAAATTTGATGCTTTTGTTCAGCATAAGGATTTGATTTAAACATTAGATCGACACAAAAAACACGCATAAACGCATTTGCCCAACCAGTTTGGTCGGGTACATTCAATCGGTTTAAATCAAATAAGGAAAGTCTGGTCAAGAACCTGTACGTCCCGTATCAATGGTGGTGGGTTGTACTCACAAAAAGTACTAGGTCCTTCAGGATCAATTTCGAAAAGATGAAAATAGGTTTAGACAAAACTTACCAAGAAGACCTGTTGGTCCAAATCGAAGTTCTCAAAAGAGATTTTTAGGTCATCCTGACCTTGAACGGTAAAAGATTCATCATCACAACAGGATTTCTCCATGTCCATATCCATTCCGCAATCATCCGCATGCGAAAAAAGGGAAATATCCATCACTCGCCCCATACAAATATGCTTGTCCACCGTCCACGAAACTGTGGAGGCCAAGACCAATAGGGCCATCAATGAGGATACTATTTGATGAAAAAACTGTTTCATTCGATTACAAAACTACAAATTATTAACATTTATTGTTTTGCTTAACAGAACTTTATCTGTTTTCAACATGTAAGCTCTCTTAAATTTGTCGTACAAATCCACGATTCAATACATTTGCAAAAAAAATAATCTCATGCTAAAATCATTGGAACCCAAGGCACTTGAAATCATAAAGGACGGGACCAAAACTGTGGACACCCGTTTGGGAGAAATCTGCGAACTTTTGCGTAATAACGTAAATCATTACGATTGGGTAGGGTTCTATTTTAAAAATGGTGATAAGGAGGAATTGAAACTGGGACCCTACGCTGGAATGCCAACCGATCATACTATTATACCTTTTGGAAAGGGCATTTGTGGACAGGTAGCCGTAAGCAATGAGAACTTTGTGGTACCTGATGTGGCCGCTCAAGATAACTACATTGCCTGTAGTATAACGGTAAAAGCGGAGATTGTGGTTCCTTTATTTGTGAATGGGGAAAATGTGGGGCAAATCGACATTGATTCCAACACTCCGGACCCATTTACCTCCGAAGATGAGCGCTTTTTGGAATTCATCAATGCAGAGGTGGCAAAAATTCTGTAAAACTTAACGAATTTTGTTGATAAACCCTTCTGCTTTTTAGGTCTAAATCAAGTACTTTTGTACGCTTAAGAAATTGATTTTTAAGATACAAATGAGTACTGCCAAAAAAGCCTCCGCTGCATTGATTTCCGTTTTTCATAAGGACGGATTGGAACCTATAGTTAAAAAATTGGATGAACTTGGTGTAACCCTTTATTCCACAGGGGGAACCGAAAAATTTATCCGTGACCTTGGTATCGATGTGGTACCTGTTGAAGATGTGACCAGCTACCCATCCATTTTGGGCGGTCGAGTAAAAACATTGCACCCCAAGGTTTTTGGAGGTATTTTGAACAGACAGGACAATGAAAGTGACGTTGCCCAAATGGAGGAATTCGAAATTCCCCAATTGGACATTGTTATCGTTGATTTATACCCTTTTGAAAAAACTGTTGCAAGCGGTGCTTCGGAGCAAGATATTATTGAGAAAATTGATATTGGTGGTATCTCCCTGATCAGAGCTGCTGCTAAAAATTTCAAGGATGTACTTTGTGTATCCTCTATGGAGGATTATGGGGACTTTTTGAATGTGATTACCGAAGGAAATGGTACCACGACCTTGGAAGACCGCAAACGTTTCGCGACTAAGGCCTTTAATATTTCCTCACATTACGATACTGCTATCTTCAATTACTTCAACCAAAACCATGAGGAAGCTGTGTTGAAAATCAGTGAGACCAAGGGCCAAGTTTTGCGCTACGGAGAAAATCCTCACCAAAAAGGGTTCTTCTTTGGCGATTTTGATGCCATGTTCACCAAATTGCACGGTAAGGAGTTATCCTACAATAACCTTTTGGATGTTGATGCTGCAGTAAACCTAATGGGCGAATTTAAAAATGACGACCCTACCTTTGCCATTCTTAAACATAATAATGCCTGTGGATTGGCAACTAGAAGCACTATCAAGCAAGCCTATGTGGATGCGTTGGCCGGTGATCCTGTTTCTGCTTTTGGCGGAATTTTAATCTCCAATGTGGAGATAGACTCAGCAACGGCAGAAGAAATCCACAAGCTATTCTGCGAAGTGGTTATTGCCCCAAGCTATTCCAATGAGGCCTTGGAAATCTTGAAAGGCAAGAAAAATCGAATCATTTTGATCCAAAACGAGATTGAATTGCCTGAAACTTTGGTAAGAACCTGTTTGAACGGCGTTTTGGTCCAGGATAAAGATTCCAAAACCGATACTAAAGAAGATTTAAATCCTGTTACCGACAAAAAACCCACTTCCGAAGAAATAGAGGATTTGATCTTTGCTTCCAAATTATGCAAACACACCAAGAGCAATACCATAGTTTTGGCCAAGAACAGGCAATTATGTGCCAGCGGTACGGGCCAAACCTCAAGAGTCGATGCTCTGAACCAAGCGATACACAAAGCAAAGTCCTTTGATTTTGATCTAGATGGTGCCGTAATGGCCAGCGATGCATTTTTTCCTTTCCCGGACTGTGTAGAGATTGCGGACAAAGCAGGCATTAAAAGTGTGATTCAACCTGGCGGCTCCATAAAGGATCAATTGAGCATTGATTACTGCAATGAAAACGGATTAGCGATGGTGATGACTGGTACTAGGCATTTTAAACATTAATTTTAGTACTTTAGCCGATAATTTTTTACCGTTAATCCGAAAAACAGACAATTTCTATGGGATTCTTTGATTTCATGACCGAGGAAATAGCTATTGACCTTGGTACTGCAAACACCCTGATCATCCATATGGACAAAGTGGTGGTCGATAGTCCTTCCATTGTAGCTAGGGACCGCGTATCAGGAAAAATAATCGCGGTTGGTCGCGAAGCCAATATGATGCAGGGAAAGACCCATGAGAACATCAAGACCATTCGGCCATTGAAAGACGGGGTAATTGCCGACTTCGACGCTTCGGAGAAGATGATGAACATGATGATCAAAAGCATTCCGGCCCTTAAGAAAAAATGGTTTCCACCGGCTCTTCGAATGGTTATCTGTATACCTTCCGGGATTACAGAAGTGGAAATGCGTGCAGTACGTGAATCCGCAGAACGTGTAAACGGAAAAGAGGTATACTTGATCCACGAGCCCATGGCTGCGGCCATAGGTATTGGACTGGACATAATGCAGCCCAAAGGAAATATGATAGTGGATATAGGCGGGGGTACTACGGAGATTGCCGTTATTGCCCTTGGAGGGATAGTTTGTGACAAGTCGGTAAAAATCGCCGGAGATGTGTTTACCAACGACATCATTTATTACATGCGTACCCAGCACAACCTATATGTTGGTGAAAGTACGGCAGAGGCCATAAAAATTGAAATTGGTTCCGCTACAGAGGACCTAAAGTCGCCGCCAGAGGATAAATCCATTCAAGGTCGTGATCTATTGACCGGTAAACCAAAACAAGTGCACGTTTCTTATCGGGAAATTGCCAAGGCGCTGGACAAAAGTATCCTTAGGGTAGAGGATGCAGTTATGGAAACCTTGTCCCAGACCCCACCAGAACTGGCAGCCGATATTTACAATACCGGAATTTATCTTGCAGGTGGCGGTTCCATGTTGCGTGGACTGGATAGAAGATTGTCCCAAAAAACAGATTTACCGGTATACATTGCCGAAGATCCCTTAAGGGCCGTGGTAAGAGGAACAGGAATTGCTCTCAAAAATATTGAACGATACAAAAGTATTTTAATAAAATAGGCCTGTTTTTAAAACAGTTCCATTATTTTAAAGGTATACAACCTGAGTAACATACGATTGCATGCAACGCATCATCAATTTTGTACTACGCTATCGAAACGCATTTTTATATGCGTTTTTTGCGTTTATTTCTTTGGTGATGACCATTAGATCACATTCGTACCATCAATCCAAGTTTTTCAATTCATCCAAGTGGGTCACCGGCAGCATTTATGGAGCTGGTTCGGATGTTTCCTCCTATTTTAATCTGAAGGACGAAAATTCCAGGCTGGTAGATGAAAACAGACGGTTGCGCAATTTGTTGTTCAATTCGATCAGCGACACGATAACAGCATCTTTGGATTCGACCGTAATACAACACGAAGTGCTCAGCGCCAAATTGATAAAGAACAGTTATATTTCTCCAAGAAACTATGTAACGATCGACAAGGGTGCTCGGGATGGAGTGCACCAGGACATGGGTGTCATCACTACCGATGGGATATTGGGCATTGTAGAAAATGTTTCCAATAAATTTGCAACAGTTCAAAGTGTATTGAACACAAAATCGAACATCAACGCAAAAATAAAGGGAACAGAATACTTTGGGTCACTGATCTGGGATGCCAAAGATTATACCGTGGTGCAGTTGGTAGATATTCCTCGATTGGTCCCTCTTGTTGTGGGGGACACTATTGTAACCGGAGGTATGTCGAGTATTTTTCCAGAGAACGTTCCTGTGGGTACCATAAAAAAATATGACCTTAACGATTCCAAGAGCTTTTACAATATTGATGTTGAACTCTTCAGCGACATGGCGAACATCAAAAATGTTTATCTGATCGAAAATAAGGACAAAGAAGAGATTCAAGAACTTGAGGCAAGAACCATAGAATGAACAATACGGTAATCATAAATATATTCAGATTTGTATTGTTGGTCCTAACACAGGTCCTCATTTTTAACAATCTGAATTTCTTGGGTTTTATCAACCCCATGGTGTACGTTATCTTCTTTTATTGGTACCCTATTAAAGTGAACAGGGCCGTGTTTATGCTCACTGCGTTTTTGTTGGGCCTAACAATCGATATTTTTTCTGACACCCTTGCCCTTAATGCTTTGGCCTCTACCACCGTAGCTTATTTAAGGCCGCCGGTTATGCGCTTTTGTTTTGGTGTAAACTACGATTTTCAAAATTTCAGTTTTAAAAATACGACCAAGATCCAACGCATCACCTTTATGGCTTTAGTGGTACTGATCCATCATTTGATATACTTTTTCTTTGAAATTTTAAGTATTGCCCATATCCTGTTAATTTTGAAGAACGTTTTTGTGACAGGTGTTGTAACTTTAGTACTTTGTATACTGTTCAGTTCACTTTTTAGTCCAAGATCCGAATAAAACCGACTTTTTTTTCGTTGCATATATACAGAGCCAAAAAACATTAGGCAGTTCATGAAAAAGTTATTGTTATCATCCATTGTTGTCCTAATAGGATTCACCTTTATCGGTAGGCTTTCCTATTTGCAATTATTCCGGTTTTCACCCGATCAAATCTTGGATGACCCGGCAATCAAAAAAGTGTACGATTATCCCGAAAGAGGCTATATCTACGATCGGCACGGTAAACTATTGGTAGGAAACCAACCGGCTTATGATGTAATGGTGATCCCTCGAGAGGTTAAACCGTTGGATACTTTGGAATTTTGTGGCCTTTTGGGCATTGAGAAGGCCGAATTTATGTCCAAAATGGAAAAAGCAAGAATCTATTCTCCCAGATTGCCCTCTGTTTTGGTACCTCAATTATCCAAAGAGGATTATGCCAGGCTCCAAGAAAAAATGCGCCACTACACAGGTTTCTATATCCAAAAAAGATCACTGCGCTATTACAATACCAAAAGTGCGGCCAACGTACTCGGTTACATTAGCGAAGTTAACGAATGGGACCTAAAGAACAATCCTTATTATGTTGCCGGTGAATTAAAGGGCAGAACAGGTATCGAACAGCAGTACGAAGAAATACTGCGAGGTAGAAAAGGAGTAAAACATATTCAAAAGGACCGTTTTAACCGTGATATTGGCCCGTATAAGGAAGGTAAATTGGACACATTGCCAGAGCAGGGCAAAGAAATCCATATTACATTGGACAAGGTCCTACAAGAATATGGCGAAAAATTAATGCACGGCAAAAGAGGGGGAATTGTTGCCATTGAACCTAAATCCGGCGAGATTTTGGCCATGATTTCCGGCCCCACTTACGACCCCTCGCTTTTAGTGGGCAGAAAGCGTTCCAAAAACTATAGCAAACTGCACTACGACACCATATCCAAACCAACTTGGGACCGTTCCATATTGGCACAACCATCACCAGGATCACCATTTAAAACCCTAAATGCCCTTGTAGGATTGCAAGAAGGGGTTGTCGATGCCAATACCAAATTTCGATGTTATCATGGGTTCTATGTGGGCAATACTTTAAGAGGATGCCATTGTGGTGGCGGGGTAAGAGATATGAACTCCGGTATTTATCAATCCTGTAATGCATACTTTGCCGGTGTTTTCCGTAAAATATTCGATAAATACCAAACTACCGACGAGGGCATGGATGTTTGGGAAAAACACATGAAAAGTTTTGGACTAGGGAATTTTCTTGGCACCGATCTACCGACTGGTGCGCCTGGCCGAATACCCGATAAGGAATATTACGACAAATGGTACGGAGACGGCAGATGGGCGGCATCAACCATTATATCCAACTCTATTGGGCAAGGGGAAATTGCCGCAACGCCCTTACAGTTGGCCAACATGACGGCCGCCATTGCCAACCGCGGTTATTTTTATACTCCTCACATTATTAAAAACATTGGAAACAACGGGGCCATTGACCCAAAATTTACAGAACCTCGGTACACTACCATAGATAGAAAACATTTTGAGCCGGTAATCGAAGGCATGAAAAACGTTTACAATTACGGAACGGCAAGATGGGTAAAAATTCCAGATATCGAAATAGCAGGTAAAACCGGTACCGTAGAAAATTTTATACGAGTTGATGGAGAAAGAATGCAGTTGACGGACCACTCTGTTTTTGTTGCATTTGCCCCCGTGGAGAACCCTCAAATTGCCTTGGCCGTATATATCGAAAATGGTTACTATGGCTCTCGCTACGCAGGTCACATAGCTTCGCTGCTGATAGAAAAATACCTTAAAGGCGAGATAACACGAAAAGACCTGGAAAAGAGAATGTTGGAAAAAACGTTGGAACACGAATATGCCAAGCCATATAGTGGCGAACCTTTCAAGATAAACGAGTATGTCTGGTAAGGGTCTATTTGGACGTTTGGATTGGGTTACCGTAATTCTTTACGCTCTTTTGGTCTTGATCGGATGGATCAATATTTATTCAACATCGGTCGGAGAATCGCACACCTCCATTTTTGATTTTTCCACGCTTTACGGCAAACAACTGTTTTTTATTGGCCTTGCCGCCTTGGGCATCATATTCGTACTGTTTGTGGAGTCACATTTTTTTGAACGGTTTGCCTCAATTTTTTACATCGTCTGCATTGTACTGCTATTGGGACTGTTCTTATTTGGCAAAACCATTGCTGGAGCCACATCCTGGTATGATCTTGGTTTTTTTAATCTGCAACCGTCCGAGTTGGCCAAAGTGGGCACATCGTTGGCCCTTGCCAAATTTTTAAGCGATATACAGACCGATATACGAACGGGCAAGCATCAAATATATGCGTTGATCATTATTCTTTTGCCCGCAATTTTAATCTTGCCGCAACCAGACCCCGGTAGTTCCCTAATCTATTTTTCACTGTTCTTTGTCCTGTTCAGGGAAGGTTTCCCAATTTACTATTTAGGTATATTAATTTTTGCCGTGGTGCTTTTTGCCACTACATTAATGTTCGGTACGGTTTGGGTCGCCATTGGCCTGATCATACTTACCTTGCTCATCTACACCTTTAAAAAGGCATCTGTAAAAATTCCAATATTGCCCGTGGTGGGCGTTATTGCGGTTTCCATATTGTTTTCCCTCTCGGTAAACTTTGTTTTTGAAAATGTTTTTGAACAGCGCCACAGGGATCGATTTGCCCTATGGTTGAGCTTGGAAAAAGATGAGGACAAACTGGACGAAATCCGAAAGACCATTGGCTACAATACCTATCAGTCGGAAAAAGCCATCGAATCTGGTGGTTTTACCGGAAAAGGATTTTTGGAGGGCACCCGAACCAAGGGCGACTTTGTTCCCGAACAACATACCGATTACATTTTTAGTTCGGTTGGCGAAGAATGGGGTTTTTTGGGCACTACAGCGGTTATCTTGTTGTTCTCCCTATTTTTTTTACGCTTGATCTACATTGCGGAGCGACAAAAAAGTGATTTTAGCCGGATGTATGGCTATGGGGTGATTTCCATTTTGGTGTTTCACTACTTTATAAATATTGGTATGGTCATCGGGCTTTTGCCAACCATTGGGGTACCATTGCCCTTTTTTAGCTATGGCGGTTCTGGTTTAATATTTTTTACCATGCTACTGTTCATATTTCTAAAGCTTGATTCCAACCGTTTAAAGGACGGGATTTAAAGTTTCCATCGCCCTGCATCTCCTATTGTAGCTTCCATTTTTTGTTGCCAATCTTTTGATTGCCCATGAAAAAAATCGATTCCGGTTTTTGCTTCAATCTCATCAATGGATACTATAAATTGTTGAAGTGGTTTTTTGGTTTCTTTGGCTGGGATCAAAAAAGCGATCGGTTCCATTTTTCCTTTATTGGACCTGACCACGATTTTATAAAATGTACGTGGCACATCCACATCCTCATCCCCAATTTGGGGAAGATCATTTTGGAGAACACCGCCCGTAATCACCATCAAATCGCCATATTTTTTACACCAATAGCGTACTTTCTGCTCTAATCGGTTCCATATGCCCGCATTAAAATACTTGTCCTGCGGACTAATATTGCTCGTGTAAAAAGTTTCGTTGTAGGCCTGTTCAGAAAAACGCCTGTCCCCTGCCGGACACAAATGCCCCCTATCGTAACCAGAACCTTTATAGTTTCGCCAATCCGCAGATTTGGATGTTACTTTGGGGTCCTCTATAAAATATGGCCGCTTTCTCTCATCATAGGTGAGGTGTTCTTTTTTTAAGGTATAGGCTACCCATTCCGCTTGTTCATGAGGTTCACTATAAGAAAGGGCATAATACGCATGCTGCACCACTTCGCCCGTGGTTGAACTTGGCAATAAGTCGGATTCCAAAGTAATCTTTGGCGTTTCATCGGGAGGGGAATATGTTGCAGGGGTATAAAAATTATCGAATAGCCAAAATCCTATGACACATGCCAATATCAAAATGGCATATATAGTTCTATCCTTCATATAGGTTAGTTATGATTTAAATTTTGACATCAAAAATGCATAAAAAAACCAACTCAAATGAGTTGGTCTTCTAAATAATTTGAAACTGATCGGGCCTATCCTTTAACGCTGGCCAATTTTGTTTCTTCTTTTTTAATATTGTTTTGATGAAGATCTTTCAGCACATTGACTGCTTCCTCAACATAGATATCACGTGCCAAATCCTTGTGCCATCTATCCCTTTTCTCACGTAATACGGAGTCTTGGGTAAACAACTCTGTCTCATATTGCAAAGAGCCAAAGGACAGCTTTGAATCATAGTCCTTTAAGCTTTTAAAACGTTCTGAGCGTTTCTTGGCCTCTTGTTCCTTCCCTACGTAAGCGTCGTATTTGAGTGAGATTAAATTTTCATCCTGTTGCTCTTTTAACCACTTGGCGTTTTCTTCTATCAACTTGATCTGCTCATTTTTGGCCATACGTTCTTTACTGTTCTTTACTGCTTGGTCCAAGTCGATGTAACCGTCCCATATCTTGTAATCGGCAGGTGTGATTTTATCCCAGCCCAATGGATTTTGCTGATCGCGCTCGCCCAGATCGATATAGCTATATCTGTCCGGAACAACAATGTCACTTTTTACACCTTCCAATTGGGTAGACCCTCCATTGATCCTATAGAATTTTTGGGTGGTCAATTTTATGGCACCTAAATCACCATGTTCGTTACCTCTAACAATTGGATCCAAAGGAATAACGTTTTGAACAGTTCCTTTACCAAAAGTTTGTTTGCTGCCGATCACCACGGCCCTTTTGTAGTCCTGCATGGCCGCTGCCAATATTTCGGACGCCGATGCGGAAAGTTCGTTAACCAGAATTACTAAAGGACCATCCCATTGAATGCGCTCGTCCTTATCCTCATGCACTTCTTTTCTTTGTCCAGAGGAACGTACTTGCACAATTGGACCGTCTTTAATGAACAATCCTGCCATTTCTACAACGGTTTTTAGGGATCCACCCCCGTTGTCCCGTAAATCCAAAATAATTCCTTCTGCACCTGCTTCTTTTAAACGTTCCAATTCCTTGGCTACATCGGTAGCTGCATTTCGTTCGGAATAGTCATCGAAATCCACATAAAATTTAGGTAGATTGATTAGACCGTACTTTTGGTTGCCTGCATCAATTGTGGCGGATTTTGCATAGGACTCCTCCAACTCTACCACATCTCTTGTGATGGACACCGTTTCAATAGTTCCATCTACTTTTCTTACGGTAAGTTCAACTATGGTGCCTTTGGGGCCTTTGATCAATTTTATGGCATCGTCCAGTCGCATACCAACTATATCTATAGGTTCTTCTCCTTTTTGACCAACCTTTAAGATCTGATCTCCCACCTCTAAACTCTGGTCTCTCCAAACCGGACCACCGGAAATAATCTCTACAATTTTGGCTCCTTCGGGTTTTTTCTGCAACCTGGCCCCTATACCTTCAAACTTTCCGGACATACCTATATCGAACTTCTCCTTTTCTTCTGGAGCAAAATAGAATGTATGGGGGTCAAATTCCTCTACGATCGTATTCAAATATTGTACAAACCAGTCCTTGCGCTCAAGATCATCCACAAAATCAAAAAACTCGTCCAAAGTATTCTTAGTAACTTCTCTCGCTTCTTCCTCAACCGCTACTTTGTCCACCGTACCTGGTATGTCGTTGAAAGATAACACCGGTTTTGCATCGGTACTGGCAACATCGTTGGCATCGTTGATCAAGTTGTCTATTTTGTTGTCGAATATATTTAAGGTGTTGTACTTTAATTGTTTTCTCCAACGTTCTTTGAGTTCTTTCTTGCTCGAGGCAAACTCTTGTTTATCGTAGTCGATTTCTATGGTTTCGTCAATGGTGTAATCGAATGGTTCGGAAAGCACCTCGTTGTAAATTTCCTTGGCTTCTTCCATTCGAACCATTAACCGTTGATAAACGGCATTAAAAAAGGTAATGTCGGTATTTCTGATCTCATCATCGATCATAAACCGATATTTTTCAAATTCGCGCAAATCGCTCTGAAGAAAATATCTCTTGGTAGGATCTACGATGTCGATAAAATCATCAAAAACGTTGGAACTAAAATTATCGTTGATGTCCTTGGGCTCATAATGTCCTTTTTCCAATACATAGGAAATCAATTCCAACAAAAATTTATCCTTATCATCATTTTCAAAAGACTTATTGGTAAAACTACAGGAGGCTACTGCCACAAGGATAACCAAAAGTGCTAAGATGAAGTTCTTTTTCATAAATATGTTTTTTTTGAGGGAAACCATTTGACCTCATACTGCCAAATCTTCACAATGTCTTCCTTCGTTCTACTTGTATGAATTCTCTAAGATACAGAAAAAACCGTGCCAGTCCTTTCTGCTGAATTTAATTTTTTGTTAAACGACCAGAGCTTCATATCCTTATGAAAAACGTATTTTTATGCCTTTAATTATGCCATATGGAAAAACCGTTGATTCTTGTAACTAATGATGATGGAATTACAGCGCCTGGGCTCAGGGCATTGATACGCACCATGAAACAACTTGGTGACGTGGTCGTTGTTGCCCCGGACAGCCCTCAAAGCGGCATGGGGCATGCGATTACCGTGGACAGCACCCTGTTTTCCAAAAAGGTGGTAGTTGATCATAAAGAAGGTGCTCCAAGTGAGTACAGCTGCAGCGGGACTCCAGCAGACTGTGTAAAATTGGCGCTTCGGGTAATTTTGGACCGTAAGCCCGATATTTGTGTGAGCGGAATCAACCATGGATCCAATTCATCTATCAATGTTATTTATTCAGGAACAATGAGCGCTGCCATTGAGGCAGGTATTGAAGGTATTCCGGCCATTGGTTTCTCCCTGTGCGACTATTCTTGGAACGCTAATTTTGAACCAGCGCTCGATTGTGTAAAAAATATTGTTTCCGAGGCATTGACCAATGGAATTCCAAAAGGAACTGTATTGAACGTGAACATTCCAAAATCGGAAAATCCGCCTAAAGGCATTCGGATTTGCCGACAAGCACGAGGTAATTGGAAAGAGGAATTTGATAAAAGAACAAGTCCATCGGGCAAGGATTATTATTGGCTTACGGGCGAATTTGAGCTCCTGGACAAGGGTGAGGACACCGACGAATGGGCCTTGGCACAGGGTTATATTTCCGTAGTGCCAACACAATTCGACCTTACAGCGCACCACGCCATACCACAAATAAACAACTGGAATTTAAATGAACAATAAAAAAGAGATCATCATCGGATTTATAGTCGGGCTCATTGCAAACACATTTGGCACCCTGCTCTATATCCTGTTATTTTCTGATTTAAGTGTTGGGGAAACCATCAATGCCGCCATAAGTCAAGGCCATATTGGCAGTTTGTTGGCACTGGGCGCTGTTTTAAACCTTGTTGCCTTTTTTGCCTTTTTGCGCATTAAGAGGGACCAACGGGCCAAAGGAGTAATGTTGGCCACTCTGGTTACCGCCCTGATCATATTAATGTACAAAGTTATGGGCTAGGTAAACACAGAACTCTTTTATATACAACCCAAACTAATCGATATTAATTTTTGATTTTTGCCTTTAGTTTTTGAATTTGATCCTTACCAATGAAATATTATATCATAGCTGGTGAAGCATCCGGGGATCTACACGGTTCCAATTTAATAAAAGCCTTAAAAAAAGAAGATACCTCGGCACAGATTCGATGTTGGGGAGGTGATTTAATGCAACAAGAGGGTGGAGAATTGGCCAAACACTACAAGGACATGGCCTTTATGGGGTTTTTGGAAGTAATCAAAAACATCCCTGCCATTTTTAAAAATATTGCCTATTGTAAAGAGGATATTCAGAATTTTGATCCAGATGTGATCATATTTATCGATTTCTCGGGCTTTAACCTACGAATAGCAAAATGGGCCAAAGCTGAAGGATATAAAACCAACTACTATATTTCGCCTCAAATTTGGGCTTCTAGAGAAGGTAGGATCAAAAAAATAAAGCGGGATATTGACCAGATGTACGTAATCCTTCCTTTTGAAAAGGAGTTTTACGAGAAAAAACATGGATATCCCGTACAATTTGTCGGCCACCCTTTGATCGATGCCATTGAGAACACCCCGTTACAGGATAATCAAACGTTTAGAGAAGAAAACGGATTAGATCCCAAAAAACCGATAATCGCCTTGCTACCGGGAAGCAGAAAACAAGAGGTCCAAAAAATGTTGAACGTTATGCTTTCGGTAAAAAAGGATTTTAATCAATATCAATTCGTGATTGCGGGGGCACCAAGTCTTTCCAACGATTTCTACGCTCCTTTTTTAGAAGGTGACGAAGTACAGTTCGTTTCCAACAAGACCTACACGCTTTTAAAGCACTCACATGCCGCCATGGTCACGAGCGGAACGGCTACATTGGAAACTGCGCTTTTTGGGATACCTCAAGTGGTATGCTACAAAGGAAACTGGATCTCCTATCAAATTGCCAAACGTATTATTACCCTCGATTACATTTCTTTGGTAAACCTAATTATGAAAAAGGAAGTGGTCAAAGAACTGATTCAGAATGAACTGACCACAAAAAACTTAAAAAAAGAGCTTTCAAAAATTGTGGATGGACCTGATCGCGACAGTATATTATCCGATTATAAACTGCTAAAAGAAAAGTTGGGCGGTAAAGGTGCCAGTAAATTGGCTGCACAATTAATTGTGAAAAATGTGTAGTTTTATATTCCAAGAAAGTAAATCTACTCTTGGATGTTACGTAAAAC
Organism: Flagellimonas alginilytica; assembly: GCF_042134605.1. Taxonomy (GTDB): domain Bacteria; phylum Bacteroidota; class Bacteroidia; order Flavobacteriales; family Flavobacteriaceae; genus Flagellimonas; species Flagellimonas alginolytica. The sequence continues at coordinate 1,002,693 of NZ_CP169638.1, forward strand.
CATAATCTTACTATTGTTTTTTGCCATAACGGCTTGTGGCCCGGGCAAAAAACGAAGAACCTACAGCAAGACCCGAACCGTTACGGTAGAGGGGTCCAACACCGACACTTCCCCTAAACCAAAATCCAAAAAGGAGGGGCGTAAAAATGCAAAGGCAAACAGAATTATTTCCACGGCGCTAACATATTCGGGCACTCGTTACAAATACGGGGGCACCACCAAAAAGGGCATGGACTGCTCTGGCTTGGTCTATGTTTCCTTAAAGGAAAACGACATTATGTTTCCCAGAACATCGTATCAAATGGCCCTGGAAGGAAAAAAAATACAAATTGCCCGTGTGGAAAAAGGAGATCTGCTCTTTTTTAAAACAAGTAAAACGGGCAAGCGCATCAACCATGTTGGGCTTGTGGTAGATGTAAAGGGCAACGACATTAAGTTTATCCACGCCACAACCTCACGCGGCGTGCTGGTATCCTCGTTACGGGAGGGATACTGGAACAGTGCCTTTGTAAAGGCCATGCGCATCCTATAAGTGCAACAACTTAACTTTATATCCGTAAAACTCACATTGTGGGTTGTACTGGGTATTGTTTTTGGTTTTTATATTGATGTAAACTCCTTTTTATTGCTCATTGCGCTATCCCTATTGCCCATTGCCCTTTTCTGGGCAAGAGCAAAGCAAAAACGCAATGGACTCCCGTTTTTTGAGGCGCTTACATTTTTAACCTCTTTTTGTTTAGGAATTTGGGTCGTTGGAATTTCAATGGGCAAGGGCATGTCCCAACATTACTCCAAAAAGGACGCTACGAAGGAAAAAGTATGGCACCTAAAAGTAAGGGAAGTGCTCAAACCCAATATCTTTTCCCACAATTATATTACCCAAATCATTGCTTCGGACAACGAACAAACAACCGGCACCATACTTTTCGGTTTATCTGTAGACTCCCTAACTAAGCAGTTGCAGGTTGATGATGAGTTTTTGATCCATGCCAAACCAAAGGCAATCCGACCTCCATTGAATCCCCATCAATTCGATTACAAAAGCTATCTCGAAAAGCAAGGGATCGTACATTTCATCAAAAGCAACTATAGCTCCATTATAAAAAAAGAGAACGCTCCAAAAACCTGGGTCGGCAGAGCAGCCAACTTAAGGGAAAAAATTATATCCAAATTAAAAAAATACGACTTTGGACTAGAGGAATCGGGGGTTATCCAAGCATTGCTTTTGGGAAAACGGGACGACATTTCCGAGAACACCTACGATAATTACAAAAACGCAGGAGCAGTTCATATCTTGGCCGTATCCGGGCTCCATGTTGGTATATTTCTCTTTTTATTGGAATTTTTGCTTTCGCCTTTGGAGCGTTTACCTAAAGGTAAGACCGTAAAACTTTTACTTATAGTTTTGTTGCTATGGTCCTTTGCTTTTGTTGCAGGGCTCTCTCCTTCCATTGTCAGGGCTGTTTCCATGTTTTCTTTTGTAGCGTATGCGATGTATCTAAATCGTCCTACCAATTCCTTTAACATTATTGCGCTATCCATGTTGTTCATTCTTTTGGTCAAGCCCTTGTTTTTATTTCAGGTAGGCTTTCAAATGAGCTATGCCGCTGTTTTCTCCATTGTTTGGATCTACCCAAAATTGCAAAAGTTTTGGTTCCCTGAAAATATCCTGGTCCGCAAAATATGGCAATTATTATCGGTAAGTGTTGCTGCCCAATTGGGTGTTTTGCCTATCAGTTTGTTTTATTTCCATCAGTTTCCGGCCTTATTTTTTGTTACCAACTTACTTGTTGTCCCTTTTCTGGGTTTGATTTTAGGCTTTGGTATCCTAGTCATCTTTTTAGCTTTGATAGACTTCTTGCCCAATATTATGGCCCAAGGTTTTGATTGGATCATCCGCTTGATGAATGCCACCGTCGGATGGGTGGCAAAACAAGAGAGTTTTATTATCAAAAACATTCCCTTCGATTCTTTTCAACTCATTTGGGGATACTTGATCATTACTGCTCTTGTGTTGTTTTTATCCAAACCCAAATGGAAAACCATGGTTGTTTTTTTCAGTGGGCTTATCATTTTTCAAGTATGGGGCATTTATAAACAGGTCGAGTTACATCAGAAGGAAACAATAACCTTGGCACATCGCTCTAGAAACACGGTCTTACTGCATCAATTAGGAGATTCACTCGTTATTATCGCTTCGGACACTTTCAATATTGGAAATATAGCGACGGATTATTCCATAGCAGAGCGGATTCAAAAAATGGGTGCCGTTCAGCTCAAGAACAGTTATCGAATTGGCTCTAAAAGATTGTTCGTGGTGGACAGTCTCACCGTACTGCCCATTAAAGCAAGGCCAGAGTATCTTTTGTTGACTCAATCATCAAAAATTAACCTGGAACGGGTTCTGGACTCTGTACAACCCAAAAAAATATTTGTGGACGGGAGCAACTACCCAAGCTTGATAAAAAAATGGAAAGCGACTTGTGCACAAAAAGAAATCCCTTTTCACCACACGGGGGAAAAGGGATTTTATACGTTTAAGCTCAATTAAATTAATGCACGTTGCCCATCAACTTTTTGATCAATGGTGAAGCCACTATAACCAGAATTCCCGCTCCAATTGCATATTGGGCTATGAGCATAAATCCATCGGTATAAACACTTAGTGTACTAAAACCACTAATATCGGAATCGGTGCTCTCTATCGCCATTTGTTTACCGATAAACCCTACTACCTGAAATGCAAATGCAGACGACAGGAACCAAACCCCCATCATAAAGGCCACTATCCTTTTTGGTGAAAGGTCCGTAATTTTTGAAAGTCCAACGGGCGACATGAACAATTCACCTACCGAAATCAAGAAATACATTAGCAATAAATAGGTAAAGGGGACAAATCCGTTGTCGTTTGCACTGGCACCACTAATGGCCAATACATAAAAACTGACCCCTGCGAACAAAAGTCCCATACCAAACTTATAGGGCGTTCTTGGGTTAAGTTTCTTTTTGGACAACCATTGCCACATTAAAGAAATCGGAATGGCCAAAATTATGATCCACATGGAATTTAAGGAATTGGTCTGTGAAGCGGTCATAATACCCTCCAAATCCACATTTCTAGCGGCAAAAAGTGTGATCACACTTCCGGAAAGTTCATGAAAACCCCAAAAGATGGTCATAAAGAAGGTTATCAGCACGGCTACAAATAGCTTTTTACGCTCTTCCAATGTGGCTTTGTACATAATGTAGCCCAAGTATACCAAAATGGAGAACCCAATTAATTTAAATATCACATTTACGATATTCTGGTCTCCAAAAAAAGAACCTTCTACTCCCAATGCTTTGTAAGAGGACAACAAATAAGCAATTACGGGAACCGAGGCAAAAGCCAAAACTGGAACCATTATGCCTTGTTTTAGGCCCATAACCTTTTTCTCTATATTTCCATTCTCTGGAGGGAGTCCTTTATCGCCAAAAACACCTTTTTTGATTCCGCTCCAAAAAACGATCAATCCGGTAAGCATCCCTATTCCTGCCAATCCAAATCCATAGTGCCACCCATATTTGGCCGCCAAATATCCACAAAGCAATGGCGCAACCCATCCACCTATATTGATCCCCATGTAAAAAATGGTGAAGCCCGAATCTTTCTTAGGGTCTCCATCCTTATATAAGGAACCTACAAATGTTGATATATTCGGTTTAAAAAAGCCATTCCCTGCAATAATCAAGGAAAGGGCCATAAAAAAGGCGACATCGTTCTCTATGGCAAGCACAAAATGCCCAAGGGACATTAAAATGCCTCCAAGAAATATGGATCGGCGCATTCCAAGAATACTATCGGAAATACGGCCACCAATTACCGTGGATGCGTACACTAATGATCCATAGGAGGAATATACTGCTGCGGTAGCGTAATCCCGTTCCATTAAGGCGGCGAAAATTACATCTACCATGTAGAGTGTAAGCAAGGCTCGCATTCCATAAAAACTGAAACGCTCCCACAACTCTGCAAAAAAGAGATAGAACAATCCCTGTGGATGCCCAAAAACTTGTTTCTCGTTCACTGGCTTAGCTACTTCTGACATATTGGTTTGGTATTGGTTTTATTTAAAGATTTTCTTTAACAAAATTGGTCATTTTGGTATATAGGTGCAATCTGGTATATCCTCCATAAATACCATGGTTCTTATCTGGGTAAATAGCCCAATCGAATTGTTTATTGGCCTGTACCAATGCCTCTATCATACGCATAGTGTTCTGCACATGTACGTTATCGTCTCCAGATCCGTGAACCAACAAATACTTGCCTTTCAACAATTCAGGGTAGTTAAAAGGAGAGTTATCGTCATACCCCGTTGGGTTTTCCTGGGGAGTCTGCATGTATCGTTCTGTATAAATGGTATCGTAAAAACGCCAAGAGGTTACTGGCGCCACAGCAATGGCCATTTCAAAGGTGTCGTTACCTTTCAGCAAGGCATTGGTGGACATAAATCCTCCATAGCTCCAGCCCCAAATACCGGTTCTGTTCGCATCAATATAAGACCGCTCGCTCAATTTTTGAGCCGCTGCAATTTGATCTTCAACTTCGAATTTGCCCAATTCTTTTTGGGTCACCTTTTTAAAATCACGTCCTTTTAAACCTGTTCCCCTACCATCTACACAGGCTACGATATATCCTAGAGATGCCAAGTGCTGGTGCCAATAATCGTTGCTGCCCATCCATTGGTTGGCCACTTGCTGCGAACCTGGGCCACTGTATTGGAACATGAACAATGGATATTTTTTATTGGGATCGAAATCTGCCGGTTTGATCATGTACATATTAAGATCGTTCCCATTTATATTGATGGTGGAAAATTCCTTAGGTGAAATCTCATAGCCTTCCAATTTGTTCTGCAAAGCTGAATTATCCTTGATTGCTTTAACCAGTTTCCCATTGGATACATTGTGCAAGGTAAACCTATAAGGAGTTGTTGCACTGGAATATGTATTTATATAATAGGTATAATCGCTACTGAAGGCTGCTGAATTTGTTCCCTCTTCCACGGATAATTCTTTTTTGCGCTTCCCATTGGTCGAAATACTGTAAACGCCCCTATTGATGGAGCCGTTTTCCACGGACTGATAAAAAATACGATCGTTATCCTCATCGTAGCCATAGTACCTTGTTACTTCCCAAGGACCTTGCGTAATCTGATTTTTCAACTTTCCGTTTCTTCCGTACAGGTACAAATGGTTATAGCCATCGGTTTCGCTTGTCCAGATAAAACTGTCATCGTCCAAAAAAGTAAGGTCATCATCAATGTCCACATAGGCAGCATCGGTTTCCTCCAATAAAACAGAGAATGAATTATCCTTTGCATTTACGGCATACATTTTTAGGTCGTTTTGATGCCTGTTCAATGTTTGAACGCTCAAATGATCTGGGTGGTTCATCCATTTGATTCTTGGGATATAATATGGATCGTTCAAATTAACGTTCGATATTTTCCCAGAAGCCACATCGTACATGTGCAATGACACGATAGAGTTTTTCTCTCCTGCCTTTGGATATTTAAATTCATGCTGAGAGGGGTACAGGTCCTTACCGTAAACATCCATGGAAAAATGGGGAACCTCGGTTTCATCAAATCTTAAAAATGCGATTTTAGTTCCGTTGCTGTTCCACTCAAAAGCACGGACAAATGCAAATTCTTCTTCGTACACCCAATCCGTCACCCCATTTATGATGGTTCCTTTACTTCCATCAGAAGTAACCTGATTAGTAGTCCGATCGGCCAAATCCATCACATATAAATTATTGTCCAGGACATAGGCCACTTTACTACCGTCCGGCGAAAGTGTTGGTTCTTGAATTTTGGTCTCGGAAATCTTTACCAGATTTTTGGTGGCAATATCGTACACATAGTAAATTCCGAGCCGGGAACGCCTAAAAATGGGTTCCACTTCTGTGGCCAAAAGCACTTGTGATTCATCGTCACTGAAAGAATATGATGAAAAATAGGGAACAGCATCGGATGATGCCACTATGGTTTCCACTTTTTCCAATGTCTTGTAGTCGTACTTATCCAAACTACTGGCGCGCGGAGAGCGGGTTGTGTTTAATATGGTATATTGAGTACCGTTGTTCATGGATCGCAAAACATCCATGTATTCTGTCCTGAATTCCCCGCCCCAAATTTCTTCAAGGGTTATTTTTTTCTTTTGTGCAGTAGAAAATGTAAATGCGCCCAAAAGGAATAGGAATAGAAAATATTTTTTGTTCATGAAGTGAAAAAAATTGATTAAAAACTCCCAAGTTTACTAATATTTATCGGAAAAATAAACTTTGCTGTTGCGTTTGCAACAATTTTAACCTTTGCCGATGCGCTTCGGTTCCAAAATTTAGATGCGGCTCCTCCAAACGGTCAATATGCGTATCTTTGAACTCTTTAACCCTGCTTTATGAAAACGCCCGTTGAAGGATTTTCCAAACTATCCAAAACCCAAAAAATTGATTGGATAGCCACCAATTGCACTCAGGACCCAAAAGCTGCCAAACAACTCTTGGAGCAGTACTGGAACACCGATCCAAGAGTACAAAAACTGCACGATGAATTTATAGAGAATACCATTTCAAATTATTATTTGCCGTTTGCCATAGCCCCAAACTTTAAGATAAATGGAGAGTTCCTGGCCATTCCCATGGCCATAGAAGAAAGTTCGGTCGTAGCCGCTGCAAGCAAGGCTGCCAAATTTTGGATGGATCGTGGCGGTTTTAAAGCAGAGATTATAGGCACCGAAAAAGTAGGTCAGGTCCATTTTATATTTAAGGGCGAAAAAAGAAGACTCAAAGAATTTTTTATTGCTGCAAAACCTGAACTTTTAAAAAGTGTTGCTTCCATTACCCAAAATATGGAAAAGCGCGGTGGGGGCATCAACGATATTGAATTACGTGACCTAAGCGATAAAATTCAAGGGTACTATCAGCTCCATTGTACATTTGAGACTTTGGACGCCATGGGTGCAAACTTCATCAACTCCTGTTTGGAACAATTTGCCAAAACACTCAAGGAATTGGCCCTTTCTTTTGATGAATTTTCGAACCACGAAAAAAACATTGAAGTAATAATGGGCATTTTATCCAATTACGTTCCCAATTGTTTGGTAAGGGCAGAGGTAAGTTGTCCGGTTTCAGAACTGGACAATTCGGACATGGACGTCGAAGAGTTTGCGCAAAAATTTGTTCAAGCGGTAAATATCGCGAAAGTGGAGCCCTACCGGGCCGTGACCCATAACAAAGGGATCATGAACGGGATTGATGCCGTGGTGCTCGCCACAGGAAACGATTTTAGGGCAGTGGAAGCAGGCGTACATGCCTATGCTGCAAAAGATGGGCAATACTCTAGCCTCACCCATGCCAAAATTGAAGATGGGATTTTTAAGTTCTGGATAGAAGTACCCTTGGCCCTTGGTACAGTAGGCGGCTTGACTTCTTTGCATCCTTTGGTGAAGCTTGCCTTGGAAATACTTCAAAAACCAACAGCCAAGAAATTGATGCAAATTGTTGCGGTAGCAGGATTGGCACAGAATTTTGCCGCGGTTCGCAGCTTGGTCACTACAGGTATTCAAAAGGGACATATGAAAATGCACTTATTGAACATGTTGAACCAATTAGGTGCAACGGAAGCGGAAAAACTACAATTGGTCGCTTATTTTAAAGAGCGGACCGTTACCAATGCCGCGGTCAAAGAGGCTTTTGAAAAAATTAAAGCTGAGTAATGGAAAAGGAGTTTTACAGTAATGGAAAGTTATTGCTCTCGGGCGAGTATGCCATTTTGGATGGAGCATTGGGACTGGCCATTCCCACCAGTTATGGGCAATCGTTGCAGGTAACTCCAAACACCAGTGGTTTTTTGGATTGGACCAGCTTGGACTTGAACAAGAATGTTTGGTTCTCGGCGCAACTCGACCTTACCAATTTAAATGTAGTTGCCACATCGGACAAATCCATGGCCAATACGTTAAAAACCCTATTGTTGGAGGCCAATGCACAAAACCCGTTGTTGTTAACAGACAGTGAGGGTTTTAAAATTGAAACACACCTTACTTTTCCAAGGAACTGGGGGCTTGGAACCTCGTCTACCCTGATAAACAATTTGGCACAATGGGCGCGGGTAGATGCCTACCAACTATTATGGAACGCATTTGGCGGCAGTGGTTACGATATTGCCTGTGCACAAACCAATTCACCCTTGGTGTACCAATTAAAAAACAATAAACCCAAGGTAGAAAGCATCGCCTTTGACCCGTATTTTAAAGAATCCCTATATTTTGTACATCTAAATCAAAAGCAAAGCAGCAAAAAGGCAATTGCCAATTATAGGGAGCAACAGTTCGACACTTCCGAGCTGGTTAAAAAGATAACCGACCTCACCCGAGCTATGATCGGGGCAACAACCTTGTCGGATTTTGAGTTGTCTATGGATAGGCACGAAACCGTACTTTCAGCAATATTGAAGATGACTCCTGTAAAAGAGCGTCTTTTCCCTGATTATTACGGAACAATAAAAAGTCTAGGCGCCTGGGGCGGTGATTTTATCTTGGCTACTGGTGACGAAAAATCCATTTCCTATTTTAAATCGAAGGGGTACAACACTGTGATCCCATATTCCAAAATGGTCCTTTAAACCACTTCTTATAATTATTCCCTGAATTCATTTACCCCATTCGTAAACTCAAATCGGGCATTCGTCAATTTACACTAAGCTGAACGTTTTGTTTTTTGCATTTTGAATCCCAAAGACAAAAAATGATTGCTTATGTCACTTTGGGATTACACACATTTTTTTCAGAAAAACAAAACAGACCTTTTTACAAAAAGTTTCATTTTGCTATTCCTGTTTTTATTTGGTTATACTCTCTTCTTGATTTTTTACAGCTGGTCCAACTTTGAGGGCTCCTTTCTTCTTTTTGTGGTACCCCTCCCAATTTATGTAGTAGCCACCTGTGTCTTGTTGAAATATCGTAACCTGTTGAACACAAAAAACAGTCGTATCGTTTCCAATACCAAACAGGACAAATATGAAAAAACGGGATTGTCCGAAGCCTTTTCGCAAGAGTTAAAGGAAAAATTGGAGGATTTAATGGACTCCCAAAAACTCTTTCTGAATCACGAACTACGCCTGGACGATATCGCAACCATGCTCAATATTTCCAGACACCATGCCTCCCAAGTAATCAACGAAAATTTTAAAATGAGCTTCTACGACTATATCAATACGTATCGCATTGAAGAGGCCAAAAAAAAGCTCTGCAACAATTTTAAAAAGTCCTCTGAATCCATTTCCGATATCGCATACCAATGTGGATTTAACAACCGGGTATCGTTTTACAAGGCATTTAAAAAACGTACCAAGATTACGCCAAAGGAGTTCATCCAAAACGCGGCCTAGCAGGGTTTGCCGCTGAATTTGTAAACGTAAATCCACTTCGGGAAATAAGTAAAGGTTAATAAGCGCTAACATTCTTCCCTTCAACTTTCCATTCTTTTGCTCCGCAATCCACAGGGTGGAGGCCCTAAATCTTATCTTCTTTCCGATTTTTTAGTTTTCATTGTTTCGGAAGATTTTTTGAATTAGCCTACAAATAAAGATTTATCCTCCCCCTGCTCGATTGCAAAAACTAACTCTAAATTAATTTTTATGATAATGAGAAATTATTGGATGATGTTGGTGTTTTTATGCTGTTCCATTACAGCGGCACTGGCTCAAGAAAAAAATGTAAGCGGTACGGTTACCGACCAAAATGGATTGCCCTTGCCCGGTGTTTCCATTACCATCGTGGGCACCAATACAGGGACCCAAACCGATTTTGATGGGAATTATTCCCTCATGGCAAGCACGGGGCAAACACTTCGCTTTAGCTATATCGGCCAAAAAACAGTAGAAAAGGCTGTTGGGGCATCATCCACAATAAGTGTACAGATGGAGGAAGATGCACAGGCACTGGAAGAGGTCATTGTTGTGGGTTATGGTGAGGTTCAAGATAAAAAACTTGTGCAGAATGTTGCCCAAATTGGCAATGAAGATATACAGGATATCCCAGCGGTTACGGCACAAGAGCTATTACAGGGACAGGCCTCTGGTGTACAATTTGTACAGAGTTCAGGGGTACTTGGAGCTGCTAACGTAATTAGAGTGCGAGGTGTAGGGTCTTTAACAGCTGGAGCACAACCTCTTTTTGTGGTTGATGGGGTTCCCTTAAATGACAACGACAACACTTTTAATAATGGTGGTAATACGGGTTTGAATCCTTTACAGGATTTAAATCCAGAGGATATTGAATCTTTTTCGGTTCTAAAGGATGCAGCCGCTTCGGCCATTTACGGTTCTAGGGGTTCAAACGGTGTAATTATCATAACCACTAAAAAGGGTAGGGAAGGTAAAACGGAAGTTGATTTAAACGTATTTACCTCTTTTAGTCAGGCTACAGATTTGATACCGATGCAATCCGCAGATCAAACTCGTCAATATTTGGTGGAGAGAGGCTTTGCACCCAGTGTTGACGATTTGCCGCAAGGTAATTTTGACTGGGTAAATGGAGTTACCAGAACGGGTATTTCCCATAATGCCAATGTCTCTATTAGAGGAGGAAGTGAAAAAACCTCTTTTTTTATGAGTGCAGGATATCGAGATCAGGAAGGTTTTGTAATTGGGAACGATTTAACCAGGTTCAGTGGAAGATTGAATTTGGACCATCAAGCAAATGATTGGTTGAAAGTAGGAATGAATATTGGTTTTACAAATACCCGAAATGATAGAATTGGTGTAGAAAATAATACGCTCGCACCTTTGACTTCATCATATTTGATGTTGCCATGGCAAGAACCCTTTGATGAAGAAGGAAATTTCCTAAATACTGGCTTCATTCAGAATACCATTGGAATTGAACAATTGGAAACTAGACAGGTTGATAACACTAGAATAATAGCCAATGCTTACGCCAATATCAATTTTACCGATAATTTGTTCTTAAGATCAGAGGTAGGTGTAGACAGGGTTCAAGGTGAAGAGTTTGGAAGGGGTGTTGAATTATTTGACCCCCGTCCAGATGGTTCTCCGGGTGGAAATGCCTTTGTTCTATTAACCAATGATAACAAATGGTTGACAAACCAGACTTTGAACTATAATAATATGTTTGGGAATCACTCGGTTTCTGTAGTTGGTGGTCTTTCTTACGAAACTTCGTTGGATAATACGATTCAGGCCGCTTCACAGAATTTTTTATCCGATGATTTAAGGAATGTTTCCTCGGGTGGCGAGGCAACACAAACGGAGCAAAACAGAACCCAGTGGGCACTGTTTGGATTGTTCGGACGAGTTTCTTACGATTATATGAGCAAATACATCATTGAAGGTTCTTATCGAAGGGACGGATCTTCACGTTTTGGCTCCAATAAAAGATATGGTAACTTCTGGTCTGTTGCTGGAGGTTGGGTGCTATCTGAGGAAAACTTCTTGAAAAACGCCAACTGGATTAACAATTTAAAGTTAACGGCCAGTTATGGTACCTCAGGTAACGATAGAATTGGAAATTTCCCATCCCTGGGTTTATTTCAGAATAGTGCTTATGCAAATGTACCAGGTTTAAGGCCACTACAAGCTTCCAATCCAAATATTGGTTGGGAAGAGAGTGGTACATTGGATTTGGGAATTAATGCAAGTTTATTTAAAAACAGAGTTAGCTTTAGCGCAAATTATTTTGAGAAGGATATTACAGAACTTCTGTTGAATGTGCCAGTCACCTGGTTATCCGGTTTTGCAAGTATTACCCAAAACGCCGGTTCAATGAACAATACGGGTTGGGAGTTTTCTTTGAAGACCCAAAATATAGTAACCAACAATTTTTCCTGGACTACTGATTTCAATATATCTTTTATCGAAAACGTGATAGAAGAGCTACCCGGGGCTTCAGATTCTGAAGAAGGTAAATTCATTGCCGGCAGTGCGAATCAAAGAGCTATCGAAGGTTATTCAGCCAATAACTTCTATTTAGTTCGCTACAATGGAATTAACCCAGAGACCGGTGATGCGGAATGGTTGACTAAGGAAGGTGATGTGACCACCACACCAAACTTTGATACGGATAGGGTAATTGTAGGGGATGCGAATCCAGATTATTTTGGTGGTATTACAAACGTTTTTAGATACAAAAATTGGGATTTAAGGGCTTTTATGACCTATAGTGTCGGAAATGATATCTTCTTGGATGGATTAAGGTTTACTGATGCTCCATCGCTGGCAGGAGCATATAATCAGAGTGTACGAATACTCGATTATTGGCAGCAGCCGGGAGATAATGCTTATGCTCCTGCTTTGGGGAGCCTCACGAATAATTCATTTAGACAAGCTTCAACTTTACAGTTGAAAGACGGTTCGTTTTTGAGAATGAGAAACATTACCCTTGGATACACTTTGCCAAGCAAATTCTTGGAGAATACCTTCCTTAAAGGGTTGAGACTTTATGCTACGGCAAATAATGTTTTTGTAATCAAGTCGAGTGAATTGGATGGTTTTGATCCCGAAGTTACGGATGATAACAATCCTCTAATACAAGGGGAAACTTTCTTTACTGCACCACAAGCCAAGACCTATTTAGTAGGCGCCCGTATAACTTTTTAAAAAAAATAATATGAGAATAATAAATAAGTTAAATAGAGTTATCGTACCAGCTATGGCCATTTTTGCCCTAATAGTTGGTTGTGATGATCGTTTAGATTTGGCTCCGGAAGATTCTTTAACATCCGATGTTGTCTTTTCCTCGAAGTTTGCGGCCCAAGGTGCCGTTACCGGACTATATGCCCAAGCACGTGAAGTTGATGCGTTGAATGGCAATAGTTATGTTTATGAAGGTGTGATGTCCGATGAACTGGAATGGACTGGTTCTTTTCCTACTATTGTAGACATTAATCTTTATGAGATTCAGGCTACAAATGGTTCTACTGGAGCATTTTGGCAGGAGGGTTATGACCTTATCAATCTTGCTAATTTTATTATTGAGAAGGTCCCTTTAATGGATGAAGCAACAATAACACAGGCAGAAAAGAATCAATTGGTTGGTGAGGCTAGATTCATGCGTGCTTTGATTTACTTCAGATTGGTAAATTTATATGCACAGCCATTTTCCTTCTCAAATGGTTCAAATCCTGGAATTCCAATTGTAACATTGCCCTTCGATGATGATGCCGTTATCGATGATTTTCAATTGCCACGATCTTCGGTGAATGAAGTACACACCTTAATAGCCGATGATTTACAGGCAGCATTAAGCCTGCTACCTGATACTGCGGATAATACCAGGGCCTCCCAAGGTGCAGCAAAGGCTTTAAAGGCCAGATTACACCTGTATAGAGGTGAATGGGAGCAAGCCGCTGCATTGGCCAATGAGGTGATAGAATCTGGCACTTACGGTTTTGCAACTGACTACAGTTTTTGGAACTCTGAAAGCACCGAACACATTTTCTATATTGATAACAACGCGATTGATGGAGCTTTTGGAGGGACAGGGCTTCACAATTTTGCGGTAGCCGCACCAGCCGGTAGAGGGGACGCTTTCCTTTCTCTAGATTTGTTGGATTCATTTGCTGATGAACCAGGAGACTTAAGAATCGTAGATATTAACAATGCAGTTCAAGGAGAAAACACGAACGCCGTTATTAAAACTTTCTCGAACAAGGTTCCAAGTGCCCAGGGTGATGCTGACATGCCCATAATCAGAATTACTGAAATGTACTACATACGAGCTGAAGCAAACTTGAGAGGGGGGACAACAATTGGTAATTCTCCCGTGAACGACATTAACATGGCTAGGGAAAGGGCAAATTTACCAGCTTTGGTTGCAGTAAATCTAGATCGAATTTTGGAAGAGCGTCGCAAGGAGTTCTTTCTTGAAGGTCACCGAAGAATGGATTTATTGAGAAATTCCAGAGATTTACGTCCCATCGGTAACCCGCAGTTTTCTGCCGCAGTTTTTGGCGCAGATAAAACAATTTTTCCAATCCCTACCCGGGAAAGGGAGAACAACCCTAATATCGAACAAAATCCAGGTTATTGACGTAACGTAGTTAGTTAAAAGCGTAAACGCTAATAGAAACTAAAACTCCCTTACTTAAAAGGGAGTTTTTTTATATCTAAAAGACTATTATTTTAAATAATTCAATGTTTGGAAAACAACCTTTTCTAACAGTAAGGTCATTTCATAGGAGCATTTACTGACTAACTATTACAGCCGCGATGATAACTGCCCCATGCGTTCCATTACAAAACGATGAACTTCTTTTTATTCCGTTTGTTCCTGTGCCTACTTAAACCACAATTTCATCAACTCCAATAGCACATAGGCTAATTAATAGGTGAGAATTTAAATATACCAGAGTAGAACAAACGTTAAAAGCACTAAAAAAAATCACAGATATCTTAGAAAAACTAAAAAATAATACTCGGAATGCCATAGGGTTTAGCAAGTTAATTGATTCTACCTCTCTTCTTATAATTGTAAACACCTGTCGGCACCTGTAAAGGTTCTTAAACCTTAACAGTTCTTTAAGATTCTTTTAGTTTTTTTGGCCCATTCCGTATGAATAAGGAATTGGTTTTTATTATCCAAAAACAACAGACTTCTCAATGGGCATAAAAACCAGATCAACCTCCTACCCTATGACTACGGAATGAAAAACTAACTCTTAATTAATTTTTATGATAATGAGAAATTATTGGATGATGTTGGTGTTTTTATGCTGTTCCATTACAGCAGCGCTGGCTCAAGAAAAAAATGTAAGCGGTACGGTTACCGACCAAGACGGATTACCCTTGCCTGGGGTGTCCGTTTTTATTGTGGGCACCAATTCTGGGACCCAAACAGATTTTGATGGAAACTATTCTATTATTGCTGAAACAGGACAAACAATCCGGTTCAGCTACATTGGCCAAAAAACAGTGGAAAAGACCGTTGGGACATCGTCCACAATTGATGTGCAAATGGAAGATGACGCACAGGCACTGGAAGAAGTGGTTGTGACCGCGTTAGGTTTTGAAAAGAAAAAAGATGATGACATTTCATCCTCAACAATTATTAAAACTGATAAAATTTCTAGGTCTGGAGAACCAAATCTGGTGCAAGGGCTTGCCGGAAAAACATCTGGTGTTAACATTACCCAAAACTCTGGTGACCCAGGTGCTGGTGCCTATATCCAAATTCGAGGACAAAACACTATTTTAGGAAATAGTTCCCCTTTAATTATTGTAGATGGGGTTCCCGTTTCCAACAGCGCATTTGGTGCTGGCACTGCTGGAGTAGTACAACAATCTAGGTTAAACGATATCCCCGCTAGTGACATTGAAAGTGTAACTGTTTTAAAAGGCGCTGCAGCGGCCGCAGTCTGGGGTACTGGAGCAGCCAATGGTGTTGTTGTAATAAATACCAAAAAAGGAAAAGGATATGGTAAGATGTCCATAGACATTACAAGCAGCCTGAGTATTGATGAGATTAACAGAGAACACGAAAAGCAAAGCATTTATGGTCAAGGAGCAGGTGGATCATGGAGTTCGAACGCTTCTGGTCTATCGTGGGGAGATAAAATTGCAGAAAGGGCTGGCGGAAATGACATTTTTGACACATCGGGAGCCTATTTTGTAGGTAACCAAACAGGAAATACCTACTTCCCCGTTACACAAAAGAATAGTACAGAGGTTTTTAATGACGTTAACCGAGACCAAATATTTAGAACTGGTGTAACACAAAATTACTCTGTCGGCATCAACTTTGCTGAGTCCAACTCAAACACTTATTTTGGTTTGGCTAGGTTAGATCAAAAAGGAATCATAAACGGCCAGTCCGATTATGAAAGGAATACCATTAGACTAAACCATTTTAGGAAGCTAACAGATAAGTTTTCCGTTAGAGTAAATACCTCCTATGCGCATTCCAGTTCCAACAGAATACAAA
The DNA here is from genome assembly GCF_042134605.1 of Flagellimonas alginilytica. Classification (GTDB taxonomy): domain Bacteria; phylum Bacteroidota; class Bacteroidia; order Flavobacteriales; family Flavobacteriaceae; genus Flagellimonas; species Flagellimonas alginolytica. The sequence continues at coordinate 1,018,680 of NZ_CP169638.1, forward strand.
CAGGATCTAACCTCAACGGACTTTACCTAGGTTATTTAAGAACAGCACCTGATTTTAACAATACCGACTATGAGGGCACTTATTTTGCTTCCCAAACCGACCCTGTTGGAGTTGCTAATAGTCACAGATCCTATAGAGCAAGACATCTCGGTGAAGCTTCAGCTATATACAATAATCCTGGATGGACCATAAACAATATATCTAACCCCAATGATGTAAATAGATTTACTTTAAGTCCAGAATTAAAATACGATTTAGGAGACAACACAAGTATCACCGCTCGTTACGGATTGGATTTCTACCTCGACAAAAGGAATACATATTTCCCTGTAAACTCAGCAGGTGATTTTTCTCAAGGTGCATACTTTAGAGATGACTACACTGAGAAGATTGAAAACTTAAATATCTTCCTCAATGGCGATATAGAAGTAAGTGAGAATTCAAACTTAAATTGGATAGTAGGATATATGCTCGAATCCAATAGATACAGTAGATTTAGTTCCTCCACTAATATTTTCTTGAATCCAGACCCGGTTAGACAATTAATGAACAATGCAACGAATGAGAACATTCTTGCAGAAGAATACAATAGCCTCAACAGAAAGAACGGAGCATACTATTCATTAAACTTTGGGTACAAAGGTCTTCTTTTGGAAACTACCGGTAGAATGGAAAGAGCAACAACTGTTGAAGACACTAATTTCTTCCCCTCAGTCTCTTTAGGATATGATTTGACTGATAACTTAATCGAATCTGACTTTCTATCCTTTGCCAAACTTAGAGCCTCATATGGCCAAATTGGTATAGAACCACAATTATATTTAGCTAGAGACGTGTTCTTTGCCTCTACTGCCGGTGCTGAAGGATGGGGAGATTTCTTAGATGGTGCAAATTATGGCGGTACCGTAAGAAGAGGCGCAATTAGAGGTAATCCTGACTTAACAATTGAAAAAATAAATGAGTTTGAGGTTGGTGGTGACTTTAGGTTTTTTCAAGATAGATTTAGTTTTGGGTTAACATACTATGACAGGTTGACTACCGATGCCATTTTAGAACTAGAACTTCCCGCCTCAACTGGATACTCCTCGACCTATGAAAATGCTGCGGAGATTTCAAACAAAGGTGTAGAAGTAGATTTCAACTATTCCATTTTAAGAAATGAAAATTGGAAATTGGATTTATTTGGGAACTGGACAACCTATAAAAACATAGTGGAAAAATTACCCAATGTATCTAGATATATCCTAAACGGATTTACCTCAACGTCCTCTGCTGTCGTAGAGGGAGAACCCTTTGCCGCAATTTATGGAGGTCGTTATCTAAGGGATGATAATGGAGCCATCCAATTGGATGAAGACGGATTTCCCCTTATTGACGCTGAACAAGGCGTTATTGGAGATCCTAATCCAGATTGGAGAGGTGGTCTAGGGATGTCATTGGAACACAAAGGATTTAAGTTTTCTTTCCTATTTGAAACCAGCCAAGGAAACGATATGTGGGCAGGGACTTCGGGAGTATTACATTATTTTGGAATACACCCGAATACCGCAGTTGAAACAGTTGCGCCAACAGATCTACCAAGATATTCTGGAGGGTTTGGTGGAATAATACCTGCTGGCACCACGTTCCGGGGCTCAATTGGTGACTTTGGCGGCGGACCAGTAGCCCTCGAAGAAGGATGGTATAGAACCGATGGCGGTGGGTTTGGAAACTTGGATGAGCAATTTGTTCAGGACGCCTCATGGACCAAACTAAGAGAAATAAGCCTTGCCTATTCAGTCCCTAGGGCCTTCCTTGAATCAACATTCTTAAATAGTTTAGAAGTAGGTATTACGGGCAGAAACCTATTATTAATTACTGATTTTGAAGGTGTAGACCCTGAAGTAAACCTAACGGGGGCATCAAAAGGTAGAGGTTTAGATTATTTTACTAACCCTGCGACCAGAAGTATAATTCTCAATTTAAAACTAGGTCTTTAAGATGAAAACAAAATTTATTTACATATTAACTATTCTTCTTACTCTAACTTCTTGCGAAAGTGTAGTGGAGGATTTAAACGACGACCCCAATAACTTCAATGATACCAGCTTATCACTGATTTTGAATCATGCCATTTTAAATTTAGTAACTGTAGCTGAGTCTGACATGGCTAGATATGCTACAATATTTACCGATCAATTTATGGGGGTTGACAGGCAATACGGAACCTTAAATGGATATAGTGTAACCCAAGCAGATTTTGATGAGCACTGGGAAGATTTATACCAAAGAGGTATTACCCAGGCACAGATTGCCAAAGCCAAAGCCATCGAGGCTACAAATGTGTCCGCTGAAGGCCAAGCACTGATTTTAGAAGGATATTACTTTGCCGAAGCTGCATTGCTATTTGGTGATGTACCATTTTCAGAAGTGAACAACGCAGAAATAACCGACCCTATTTACGAAGGACAAGAAACGGTCATCAACGGTGCAATATCTCTGATTCAGGAAGGAATTAGCAAAGCCGGCAACACCTCTGCTGCCAATAACGTTATGGCTACAAACTCAACTTGGGGGCAAATTGGCAATGCACTTTTAGCAAGATATTATTTGGCATTGAGAGAATATGGTCTAGCCAATCAAGCTGCAAAGGATGCAAACTTCACCTCAAATGATAATGACTGGTCAATTGTACATTCAGCCGCAAACTTTGGTGAGAATTTATTCTGGCAATTTGAAGTTGAACAAAGAGGGGATTATCTGAAAGTTGCAGCTCCGGGAGCTAATGAGGGAGATCCAGCCAATTTCTCCTATATGTTGGAATTGTTGGACGCCAATCATCCTAATTATAAAGGCAATGCCAAAACGGATGAAACTGTAAGGTATAACTTTTACGCCGATGGTGAAAGTTTAAACACTACAGATGGTTTTGCTGCCCAAACAGCATCATTTCCGGTTGTATCTTTCGAGGAAATACAATTGATCATTGCCGAAACCGAAATATTGGCAAATACAAATAGTAATGCTGCCATAGTAGCTTTAAACCTGGTAAGAACCAACAATACAACAAAGTATGCTGGTAGCCAATATGACCCCTATATAATTGGTGATTTTGCAGACACCAATGCGTTGCATGTCGAGATTCTAAAAGAGAAGTTTTGTTCCGTTATTGGATTGCCAACTTTCCATGACGTGAACAGAACAAAAAATTTGATTGGTACAACGATAAAAAATGACAATCAAACCACCATCCCACAAAGGTTTTTATACCCTTTAACAGAGTCATCTTCCAACTCAAATGCTCCGGATGTGGTAGGCCTTTTTGTGCCAACACCAATTAATAATTAAATCTGTAGCTTATCCTAAAATAGATTGACATTTTTAATACTTCCATTAAAACCAGAGAAGCTAACTTCTCTGGTTTTTTATGTTTAACTATGTATGCTAGCATAATAACATCTAATAACTTTAATCAAATCAGTACAATATAAATTCTCTATTTTTATCAACTCAAACAGGGCATCCATCAATTAGACCCATTAATTTCAAGGCATTTCTTATATGTTTGATACCTATTTATCAAACTATTTATAAGAGATGGCCCAAATCTTTACCAAAATAGGTTATCGATTCCTCCTAGGAACCATATTCCTAACTGCTTCCCAGACCTTTTCGCAAATTGACCCAGCGGTTTCCAATAGGCTCAATGGCTTTATGCGCGAAAACTGCACAACCACATTTAATGAAATTTCTTCCACCCCAGTAGAAAACATACTCAAATACAAAGTCTTCCACATTGTTCAGGAGACCCAAAACATGTATGGTGAAAAGAAGAAAAACATCAATGAATTTATTGTGATCGATACTGGACAAAAAGTAGCAAGTTTTGAACGCGTCCAAGCGAATACGAGCTTGCCTGAACTTACCGACTATATTCGGGAAGATTTTATTCTTGATCAAGAAAGCGCGCACGAATTCCAATCCCTCTTGGATTATATTTATCCCATAGAAGATTGGAAGCCCGACCATAGAGAATATTTTCAAAAAAATGGCAAATGGTACTTCTTACGCGATGCCTATTTCCGCACCAAGCAAGGGTTTGAGGTCACTGTTGATATTCAGGGAAGAATCACGGATATCTGCTATAAAATGAAATGGAACGATTCCGAAAGCAAATAACTATCTTGAACAAACAAAAATGCCTCCCGAACGGGAGGCATTTTTTATATTCTGTATGGCTATCTATTAGTAGAATGTAGCTCTCTTATCTTCTATCTCAGCCTTATCTTTTAAGGCATTGTAAACCGAACCGTTTACCCTTGCAGCAGCACTACTTTGCAAATTTTGTGCATAGGTACTGTAATTTTCAACATCTGCAGCTTCGGTTTTATTGGTCACTTTGATCATAAAAACCCCTGAGTTGCCTTCGATTAATTTGGATGTTTGGTTCACATCCAGAGCAAAGGCACTTCCTACAACCAAAGGCTCTCTACCGGCTCCTGGAATGGTAGGAGAAGACAAAGTCACCGCAGAGGCCGTGCTAACACTTACATTATTGTCGGATGCAATGGCTTCCATAGCCTTACCCTGATTGGCCGAAATGATCTGTTGTGCCTTGCGCTCTTTTCTGATTGCAGGCAATGCGGTAGCAGAAGCATCCTCGGGCGCCATAAGACCTTTTTTGTATTTTTTGGTCAATTGCACCACAGCATATCCATTGTTCACATTAAACCGTCTGATGTCACCAACACTGGTATCTTCGTTAAACACCCATTGTACAATACTACGTTGTGAACCGAGCCCGGGAAGATTTTCTTCCATTTCCTTGATTTTGTTCACTGGTCGAACAGTGTAAGAACTTTCCCTTGCGATATCACCAAAATTTTCGGGTTCTGCATCCAAAACGGCCATTTCAAATTTGGTGGCATCGGTAAACAAGGTGTTTATGGTTTCCTCGGAGGGCTCTATCTCCCTCGCCAAAGTTGCTACCTGGATCACATCTTGCTTATCGTCCACTTTGATCACGTGGTATCCGAATTGTGTTTCCACCAAACCTATGGTTCCCGTTGGGTTTCCAAAACAAAAATCGTTGAACTCGTCTGCCATTACACCTTCTTGGAAATACCCAAGGTCACCTCCACGTGGGGCCGATGGACCATCCGAATTATCCCTTGCCAATGTTGAGAACAAGACACCTTCTTTTTTGGCTTCTGCCAATAGTCTCTTGGCTTCTGTTTCGGCCTCTTCTTTTGTTCTGGTAATCGATGGATTGGCACGCTCTGCACCCTCCCAAGTAATCAAAATATGGCTTGCCTTAACGGTTCCATTGGCCTTTCTGTCCATTACTTTGGAAATTTTGTAAAAATCCCCATCCTTGTACGGACCATAAATATCACCAACATTCATTGCCATAAGTGTATCGGCCACAACCGTGGGCAAATCGTTCTTGGCCTTGTAGATGGTGTCGAATTTAGTGTCGGAGTAGCGGTCCAAAAATGCGGCCATCGCTGTTGTATTTCGGAATCCGGCAATGGTATCGTTAGCGTCCTTTGCTTCTGAATATTCCACAGAATCGTCCAATAGAGCGGTAATGCCTTCTTTTACATTGTTGTCATCTTCTGCGGATGGCTTTTCTTCAAAATACACAAATCTGATGTCGCGTGCCTTTTCCTGCTGAAACTTGGTCTTATGGTCGTTGATATATGCCTGTATATCACTTTTGGACACATTGATAGTGCTATCGGGTATTGAAGTAAAAGGAATACGAACGTACTGAAGGTCAACTTTATCGTTGGACATATCGTAGTCCAGTTTTCCTTCGGTCAAGGTCGCAGTAACCCCTCCTTTAACCAAATTAAAGTACATACGTTCTTTGGCAGCTTGAATGATGGAGGCCTCGTCCTGCAACCAAGCATCATATCGCAAAGGATCGTTCGCTTTCCAATCGGCAATGGCGCTTCTGAACACTTCTTCGTTAAAGATTCCGTTCTCATCTTGGAAATCCGGAATTTGAGCGTAGCCGGATGTTCTTACGAACTCAACGATTTGATCACTTTCCACATCGATTCCCAAATCTTCGAATTGCTGGTTCAAAATGGTCTTTCTTACTTCTTGATCGTACACCATGTTCACCAATTGGGTAGATGATACCGTTGGCCCATATCGTCGAGAAGCTGTTTCTACCTGAGCTCTAAACTCATCAATAGGAATATTTTCCCCATTAACTTCAGCGACCGTGGAACCCACTTTTGTTCCAGAAAAATTATCGCTGCTGAATACTCCGGATATTACGAATGCGAACAACGCCAAACCAATTATTAGAATTAGAACTGTTGTCCGTTTTCTAATATTCTCTAATATTGCCATTTTACTGCTTGTTTTCTTTAAATTCAGTGGGCGAAAATACCACTTTCTTTTCAAATAGGAAAGCTAAAAAAGGGAGTGGAATAGATTAATCTTCAGTCTGAACCACCACACTTACCAAATCAATTTTGGTATTGGACACTTCCAATATTTTGAAGGTGAAATTATCCACGGTCACTTCTGTATCCTTTTCGGGAATCTCGCCTGTATGGTTTACGATCAATCCGCCCAATGTTTCGTACTCTTCTCCCTCGGGAAGCTCCAATTTATAGTTTTCGTTAATGTAATCCACCTCCATACGGGCAGAAAACTTAAACTCGTTCTCACTTATTTTTTCTTCGTGCAGGTCGGTGGAATCGTGTTCATCCTCGATTTCGCCAAACAACTCTTCTATAATATCCTCTACGGTAAGAATACCGGATGTGCCACCGTATTCGTCCAAAACTACGGCCATGCTTTTACGTTTTTTAGTAAGTACGTTAAGAATATCCTGTATCAACATGGTCTCTGGAACAAATTCCACCGGTAGGAGAATACTTTTTATGGTCTTGGGTTTTTTAAATAGCTCGTAGGAATGGACATAGCCAATTATCTCATCTATACTTTCTTTAAAAATCAAGATTTTTGAATACCCCGTTTCCGAAAAGAGCTTGGCCAAATTCTTAGGGGTCTCGCTCTGCTCCACTGCTACGATTTCGGTCCTGGGAACCATGACCTCTCTTGCCTTTACGGTTGAAAACTCCAGTGCATTCTGAAAAATCTGAATCTCGGAATCCACATCGTCCTCTTCTTCCACGGTCTCCATTTGCTCGGTTATGTAATCCCCCAATTCCAGTTTGGTAAAAGAGAGCTGCATATCATCTCCATCGGTTTTAAAGAAAACCCTAAGTATAAAGTCGGATACTTTAATAACAAACCAAGATATAATGGAAAAAAGCAGGTAGAAAAAATAAGCAGGTACGGCCAAGGCCTTTAATAATGCGTTTGCATAGATCTGAAAAAATACTTTGGGCATAAACTCGGCGGTGAGGAGTATCACCAACGTAGAGATCACCGTTTGCGATAGCAGGCTAAAATCCGTCAACAAAACATTTAGGAACTGATAATTGGTAGGCAATAAACCTTGGAACCATTCCATTAACAGGTCACCCATAAACAGACCATAGATCACCAAGGCGATATTGTTTCCAATAAGCATGGTGGCTATAAACTTTGAAGGCTTGTCGGTTAGCAAGGTAAGCACCTTGGCCAAAAAGCCTTCTTGCTTTTTCTCTATTTCAATATGAATCCTATTGGCTGAAATGAAGGCTATTTCCATTCCAGAAAAAAATGCCGAAAACAGCAGGGAAAGTACGATAATGATGACGGAGGGGTCCAATGCTACTTTTTATTATCCGAATTGCGCTGTTCAAATCGTTTCCGATACCTTCTTCTAAAGAGGAACATTGCCACAGATACTACCGCGAAGAAGATAAAGATATAGGTCTCCTTTGGATTAATGCTCCAAAGTGTTGCGATCTTATAAATAGAAATCACCGCTACGGCCAAATAAAGGTATTCAGTATATCTTAAAATTTTGATCATCTTATTCTTCTTCTTTAATCGTCATTAGCCCAAATGTTTTGTGGGCCTTAAAAAAAGTAAAATCCTTATTAAAATCCATCCCTTCACCATCCATTACGGTTCCATCTTCGGGATTTGTGTACTTAAAAGTGGATTCTGTAAATATCCAATTGTTCTTTTGGTCGAAAAATAACTGGTCGGTTTCCAGTTTTTTTCCGTCGTGGGTCTCTATGACCACATTTCCTTGCAAATCTATCAAATTAGTTTGTGAATATTGGATTCCATAATCCGCAACCACTGTACTTTTTTGATTTTCGTCGTCGTAAAACTCCACCTGAAGTCCTTCGGGAAAGGTTTTAAACTTGAATCTTTGATTATCAAAATCCTCGGACAACGGACTGGACAAAACGGCAATCCGTTTGGAATGTGCAGAATCCTGCGTTCCCATGGCCTCTTTGGTCTCGGTATAGGTCAAGGTGAAATTATGGGCCACTCCTTGCGGATACAATGGTTTTACGGCTTCTTCCCCTACTCTCCGGTAGTCGTCCCCACAGGACATAAAAAGCATTGCCACGGTAAAAACCGTGGCAAATCTGTTTAAAATATGTTTGGATGTTTGTTTCACCTTATAAACTAGGTACTTTAACACTACCTCCTACCCAACAGCTAAAGGTAATGGTCTGACCGGCTTTTCCTGAACTAAAGATCATTTCTTTGGTGGGAGCCTTTGCACTGTAACTTGCGGCAGTTTGGTTGGCACGTCCGCTCAATGCGGGATCAACCCTACCTGCCTTTCTTGCCATTTCGGCTGCTTTCCAGTACATCGCTCTTTTCTCGAACGGTGTGCTACCACAATCGTTGGCACTGGTCGCGTAAAGGTTGGCAATCAACAAATATGCTTTACCATTTGCCGGGTTGGCCTCGGTAGCTTTAAGTGCGTAGCTTCTTGCTTGTGATTTACTAGATCTTCTAACGGTTGTTGCAATCTTGTAAAGAATCTCAGATTTTTTGTACGCATCGGTTTCCAATTCCACAGCTTTGTTGAAATCGGCCAAAGCACCTTTTGTGTCACCTGCTTTTTGTTTTAATACACCGCCATACATATATGCATCTGCTGATGGATCCAAAGCCAACTGGGCCTCGAACAACTTTCTGAACATAGGGTCGTCCGTGCATTCTTTGGAGAACATTCTACCCACGGCACGCTTTACCCATTTTACGTCGTCCTTTTTCTCATCAAAGCTTTTCTCGTACAATGGAATTAGGTTATCGCAATCTGCCAGAGCACCTAATTTGGAGTCTACACTGCTTGCTACCTTACCGAATGATTCGGAGTTTACCGTGGCTACCCTAAGTGTTCTTTTTTCTTTAGAGGTCAATGTTCCCAAAGAGTCTTTTGGAAGAAGTTTGGTTACCACATCGGTCAACTTTTTATTTTCTTCTTCAATTTTTCCTGTAACATCATCGTAGGTATTGAATACATCCTGAAGGTCTTTTTTACCAGACCCGTGCAAATCCACTAAACTTGAGAAGTATAGGTACAATGCTCTCGGATTGGTGAAATTGGCCTGATCTTCTTGGAAGGCCTTGTCCAACAAGTTGAACAATTGCTCGTCCGATGCCATTTTGTTCTCGTACATCAACAGTGCTTTGTCTATAGCTACACCTGCTTTGCTGTACTTGGTAGGGAAATATTTTAGGCTGTTATCGTACAACGCCATCAAATCCTGAATAAAGGCATCTTTCTCTGCTCCTGTGGAGCTATCTATTTTTGCCTTTAGGATACGCTCTCCATAGGAGAAATTGGCTTTGTTGATATCTGGGCAACTTTCGTAAACCATTTTCCATGGTTCGTAAGCCGCATCGTAGTTTTTCACCTTTACGTGTTCTGCGTAAATAGACAGATTGGTCATACACTCGGGGTTCTGTGCTTGTGCCATACTTAATCCCGCCAACATCGTGACCATTATCATTGTTAAGTAGTGTCTCTTTTTCATCTTACTAATTTTAAAGCTGTTAAAGTACAAATTTTCATTAAAAAATCCTTCAATAGGACTTTCTATGGGTGGTTATTTATTAATTTTTCAAAAAATGGGCTTTTAATTTATTTTTCTTTGCTGAAACCATCTATCATTTAATGATAAGCCCACATTAACTTTGAAATAACTTTCCTCTATAAGGTTAGCATCGGTTGTTCCACGTCTTCCCAATTCAAATCCTAGGTTAAGATTGGAGAAGGATGACCCCAGCGGTAGACCAAGTCCAAAAGTTATGCCAAAATTATTTATTTCTTTTTCGTTCACTACCAAACCGCTTACATCGTAACGTAGGCCCGCACGATAGGTTACGCGTTTAAAGTAGCCCGATAATGCCCGGTAATCCGGCACCCAATACCCTCCAAAGGCGTAGGTGTTCGCATCGGAATAGGTTACATTTTCGAGTCCTAAAAATCTATTTTCAAAATCGCTCATTTGCTGAAAACTGTACTCTGCTCCTAAAAACCATTTCTTATTTTCACCAAAACCAAGACCCAAAGTGGTCCTAGTAGGGATTTTTAATTCGGTATTCCTAAGGTTGGAAGCATCCAAATCGACATCGACCACCTCAACATTGTTTCCATTGGAAAGCGAAAAAGACCCCAGGGTCTGCGTGTTTTTAGACACTAAATTCCCTTGTGTGTTGACCAAAACCGAAGTATACAGCGTGTATTTATCCTTAATGGTAGGGTTGTAATTCAAGGCATATTTAAAATCGTATCCATTTATTTTGGATTCGCGATTGTCCAATGTCCCAAACTGGACATCTTCCACACTTTGTATCCTCTGATATTCCAGGTTTCCAAAGTTATAGTTGACCGTTACCCCCAAACTTAAATTTTTAATGGGTTCAAACCCGACAGACGCGTACAATCGGTTTATACCTCCATCGCCTTCGTAAATATTGGTCACTTCGGCACCTTGTGCATTGTCCATCACCGAGTTAAGGCTATATCCTACCGAGGAGTAGGGCATTATCCCAAATCCGACTCCCAATTTATCCGCTATGGGAAAACCAATTGACAGATAATCTAAATTGGTCACGGATAGATTCTGCTCTTCGTTGAAGTCTTTTAGTCGGTATTCCCTATGTGAAATACCTGCCGTGTATGTGGTCAATTTTAGCTTGGAGTATGCCGCCGGGTTGGACAAATTAATGTGGATACTATCTCCGTACATACTTACACCGCCCATCATTTGGTTATCTACCGTCCCGTTGTTCCGATGGTCGCCCACTCCAAAGTAAGAGTATGGCGATATTGTTCCATTTTGTGCGAACAGACCATGGGCCGCCACGCAGAAAAAAGCGATCAAAATTTGTTTAATCATTCAGTTTGTGTTGTATTCCAGTAGGCAATTTAACCCCTCCAAGAGAAATTTGGAGTTCGCAAATATGGTGTTTTTTAGCCTTTTGTCAAAAAAATGGGAGTCTCCGCCTGTTAAAATAACTGTTAAATCTTGAAAACGAGATCGATATTGATCGATAACACCGTCTACCTCTTGGACTACACCATTGATTACACCACTGTGCATGCAGGATTCGGTAGAATTCCCGATAATATCCAAAAACTCCTCAGGCTTTAGCAAAGGTAGTCCGGCCGTTTGATCGTGCATGGCATTGTACCTCATTTGCACGCCCGGGGAAATAGCTCCTCCGACATATTCTCCAATATTGTTCACCAGATCGTACGTTATGCACGTGCCGGCATCGATAACCAAAGTATTCCCCCTTGGGTTGTGGTGATACGCTGCGGCAGCCAGGGCAACTCTATCCACCCCTAAGGTCTGTGGCGTGGCATAACTGTTTTTAAATGGGACTCTGGATGCATTGGTCAGTACGTGCACTTTGCAGAAAAGAGCAACCACATCCCGCTCTTTTCGGTCCAATTTACCCACAGACGATAAAATGGCTTGGTTGATCTGCGGATATTTTTCGAAGAGTTCCTTGATTTTTGATAAAAACAAACCGGATTCCGTTGTTTGATGAAAAATAATCCTTCCGTTCTCAAAAACAGCGAATTTGATGAGTGTATTACCGATGTCGATGACCAAGTTCATATTACAAAGATCGGGAATTGAAAAAAATCGGTACCTTTTTTTCGGGTTTTTGTTTGTATATCCTAATTTTGAAATTATATTTGCACCCGCTTTAGGGCATGGTACCTTAGCTCAGTTGGTAGAGCAACGGACTGAAAATCCGTGTGTCCCTGGTTCGATTCCTGGAGGTACCACATCAATAACCCACAACAAATGTTGTGGGTTTTTTGTTTTTTATTCTTACTAGTCCTTACTGCCCCACTACCTCAACGCTTCTTTTACTATTTTTAAATTCACTCGGACTCAATCCATATTTCTCCTTAAAGATCTTGGAGAAATAACTCCGACTCGTAAAACCAATGGAATAAACTACTTCCGAAATATTCATTTCGGTATTCGCAATATAATCACGGGCCAGCTCCAATCGCGCATGTCGAATATATTCCGTTACCGTTTTATTGTACAACAACTTAAAACCTTCTTGCAACTTGGCCTGGGTAAGGCCGGTTTCCGCGGAAATCTCTTCAAGGGAAAAATCCTTGGCAATATTTTTTTCTATTTTTTTGGCGTATTTCCGGATTGCCTTTAATTCTCGTTTGAGCAAATTGGTCTGCGGCCCCTTATTCTGGACTTCTTTATTGTGCTGTAAAATGTGCATGGACAGGATCTGATACACAAATCCCTCGATCATCATAATACGGACCATGCCTTTTGCCTTTACTTTTTTTATTTGTGATATGACCTCGGCAATCTTAAGGTTGTAGGAGCCGTAATAGGCGAATATCTTTTCGTGGTCGGTATCTAAAAAAACGCGGTACAATTGTTTGTTCAACTCTTCGCCCTGATTCAGTCTTTTGCGCAAAAATGGCTTTCTGCGCACTTGGATCACCGTTTGCGAAATCTTTACATCTTTCGGGAAATATCTGTCGCTTACCCCACCATCACGATTGGTTAAGATCACCGATTGAAATTGTTCCATGATCTTGATCTTGTCTTCTGGCTGATATCCAAATTTATGTCCGCAGTAGCCTTCGAGACAATAATAAAAATTAATAGGGTTGAACTCCGAAGTGTCCACTTTCATCAATACCTCATCAGAAAAAGTAATATCGAACTCCAACAGGCTCACTCCCCATTCAAAAATTATGAAACGTATGCTTCCGGTTGCCCTCTCATTGGCAACATTCAAGGAATACTGTCCCCATCGTTCCGTTATCTCTCCACCGATTACTTGCCTGATCTGCTCGACCGACTCTGCGGTATCCTGAGCACTTACCTCAATTGTTATCATTAAAAGGTCTCCCTGCTTTTTGTTCAACTATTGATCCTAACCCATAAAGATAGTCTTTGTTGGCGTTTGTACAACCATACATTTTGCCTTTAGAATGATTTTGAGAAAAATAAATGGAAAGCAACACGATTAAAACGGTTTGAGTCAAACTTTTTACCCATTTATCGATTACTTGGAGTCCATTATTAAAGATTATGATTTACAAGCTTTCAAATGATGCAGGGAGAGAAGCCATAGAAAAGGAGTTTGGAATCCCCTTCAGGTATCCAAATCTATACAGACCAAACCCAGTGATCAACGGTTTTCATGAAACCAACCTTAGTGTGGTGACCATGGAAGAACCAAAAGTAATCACATTTGCTATCTGGGGACTTATGCCCCAAAATTTTAAAGAAGACTGGCACATTTTCCAAGAGTACACCAACTCATTGAACGTAACATCCGTGGAACTCAACAGTGTTGACTGGATGAAGGATTCCTTTACCCAAAGACGTTGTTTGATCATTGTTAACGGCTTTTACACCTATTTATTGGAAAATGGCAATACTTATGGTTACCACATACAACAGGCATCTAAAAAACCTTTCTACCTTGCAGGAACCTATAATAGACTAGAGGACGGTTTTTTGTGCACTGCACTAATGGTCAACCGAACGCACCCTTTTATTTCCAAGTACCACAACATCAGCAATCTGGCACCCGTTATTGTTTCCAAAGAGAATGCACCCACTTGGCTCCAAAAAGAATCTCCAAAGGAGGGTTTATCGAACATTATTAACCACCCACAACAGTTGGATCTAATAGCCGAAGCCGTCCCAAGCAGATTTTTTCAACGCGAAAAGAGCCTATTTACCAGCGAACAACGTATTTAACTGGCTAGTGCACTATCGATTAGCTTTTGAGTCAAGATTAAAACCAAAAGCGACAAACTCCCGCTCCAAACCGACCGATATTTGTACTGTACTGATTAAGAGATAGTCAGACATTAACCTTAAAAACACAATCATTATGTTACGTTGGACAGTTACCTTTATCATATTGGCCATAATTGCCGGTATTTTCGGATTTGGAGGCATTGCTGCTGGAGCAGCCAGTATAGCCAAAATCCTATTCTTCATATTTATTGTATTATTTATCATCTCCCTAATAACAGGAAGAAAAAAAATATAGATCACACACACTTAAAAAAAAGTATTAACCCTAAACATAAAGAACCCATGAAAAAGTCGATAAGTTTATTCACCATGTTAATTGCAATGGCACTAACGTTAAGTTTTACCAGTTGCAGGGAAACAAAAGAAGATAAGGCCGAAGAGGCCATTGAAGAAGTAGAAGATGCAGCAGAAGATGTTGGCGACGGTATTGAAGATGCCGCGGACGACGTGGAAGACGAAGTAGAAGATGCTGTGGACGATAGTCCTCAATAATCCTTTACTTCCCGACCGAACAACTCTGGCAATAGTTTTGCCAGAGTTTTTTTATTGTACCGATCCTCCCCTTACCTCACGATTTATTGGTAAATCCTGCTTAACTTAGAAGAAACGAACACCACCCTTTATTTGTGAAAACAACTTTCATTATTGTATATTTAGTTGTTTCCGTTTGGGCCATTGGGGCCATAATCTACCACGGAAGAAGGCCATCGCGCTCCATTAGTTGGGCATTCGCCATCATAGTTCTGCCCATATTCGGCGCCGTTCTCTATTACCTTTTTGGTATGAACCGCAGAAAATTCAAATTCTTCAATTCCAAAGAATTTGAAAAAAGAAACACCTATACCCACCCCAAGATATCGGCGCAGGACAAATTTAAGTCCCATTTTAACAAGGACATCCGAAAAGAAAGGCTCAATCGACTCATATCCAAAAGCTCCAATACCACTGCAAAAACAGGAAATAAAATAGCCGTTCTACAAGACGGGGCAGAAACCTTCAACGAACTCTTCAACGCCATGGAAGAAGCCAAAAAATTCATTCATGTGCAGTATTATATTTTAGAGAAAGGCGATTTATTCGATAAGATGTTGGACCTTTTCCAACAAAAGATTAAAGAAGGCGTAGAAATCCGGATACTCTACGATTCACTGGGCAGCTACCAACTGCGTGGGCGACCCAAAAAGAAATTTCAGGATATAGGGGTCAAAATACACCCCATAATGCCCATTCGGTTAAAGAACCTGTTGTTTTCTCTCAATTTTAGGAACCATCGCAAAATAGTGGTCATAGACAATAAAATAGCATTCACTGGCGGTGTTAATGTCTCCGACAAATACATTAAGCGCAAAAATGATCTAGGCAAATGGAAGGACACCCACCTGAAACTCGAAGGCCCCATTGTCAACGATTTGCACATGGTTTTTTTGAAAGATTACTTTTTTGCCAGTAAGCAGGAAGAGTTCAATATAACGGACTATTTGTTCGAACAAAAATCCAAAGGCGAAATAGAAGCTCAGGTCGTTGCCGGAGGCCCCGATTCCAAGCACCCGACCATAATGCAACAATATATAAGTATGATGAACCAGGCCAAAGCAACAGTTCGCATTGCCAATCCTTACTTTGTACCCGGCGAAGCATTTTTACAAAGTTTAAAGATCACCGCTCTCGAGGGAGTGGACATTACCTTGTTGGTCCCTAAAAAATCCGATTCCAAAGCCGCAAAGTTTGCCATGTTTTCACACTTTGAGGAATTACTGAAAGTGGGCGTAAAAATTTATTTACGGGAAGATTTTTCACACAGTAAAATTATGGTCGTAGATGATGACCTCACATCTATCGGGTCGGGAAATTTTGATATTCGAAGTTTTGAACTCAACTACGAGACCAATATTCTTATCTACAATACAGAAATAAATGAGGAACTAACATTGGAGTTCGACAGAATCTGCAAAAATGCGAATGAAGTTACGTTGGAAAGGTTCCAAAACCGTGGCCTTTGGCTCAAATTCCTCGAAGGGCTCTTCAAATTCTTCAAACCGCTTATTTAGCACAATAAATTAATGGTTTGCATCAATCATTAAATGATTTAAGACAAGTAAAAACAGGGTTGAGACTACCTTTGTCTCAAAATAAAACAATCATGAAAAATTTACTTGTATTTCTATTTTTTATTGGAGCAACAACCATGAGCGCTCAGAGTATTTCCAAAAATGCCCTGGGTATTAGAGTAGGTGACAACGACGGTTTTGGAGGCGAGGTTTCCTATCAGCGATACTTGAAAGAGAACAACAGATTGGAATTCGACCTGGGTTGGAGGGATTCCGACAATGTCGAGGCCTTTAAGTTGGTAGGACTCTACCAATGGGTAATGCCCATTGATGGTGGTTTTCATTGGTATGTTGGTGCCGGTGGAGGTATAGGTTCCTTTGATGCCGGTGAAAACGACGGTGCCTTTGCCCTTATAGCAGGAGACCTGGGAATTGAATACGATTTTGATATTCCTCTATTGATCTCACTGGACATGAGACCTGAAATTGGTTTTAATGATGATTATTCCGATGACCTTGATTTGGATATAGCCCTAGGTCTGCGATACCAATTCTAAAAAAGCAACATTCAACCATATAAAAGGGCAACACAGTTTTGCCCTTTTTTTAACCCTTTCATTTTGAAAAAAAGACTATTGCTCCTTTTTGTATTTTTTATCTGCTCCTTTATTATGATCACATTTTTTAAAAAACCTAAAAGCACCGTTCCCAAGAATATTCGTCAAGAGGTAAAAACGGCGCTGAGCTATTTTCCCGAACTGGATGGTATTCCAATTCGTTTCAAGTTCAAGAAAAGTATAAAAAAATCGGTGATGCTCGCGCAGCCCACCTGGAGCGGACTGTTAAAACCCCGAAAGGAACGGAGTTACGTAATTCTTATCAGCGAAAAGTTTAAAATATCGGGAGAAGAATTCAAAACTGTGGATGTCCCGCGCGATGTGCTCATTGGGTGGATAGGTCACGAGCTCGGACATGTAATGGATTACCAACAGCGAGGAAATTTAAACTTAATGGGATTTGGAATTAGATATGTAATGCTTAAAGAATTTGTAAAAAAAGCGGAGCGAGCTGCCGACTCGTTTGCAGTATCGAGAGGCATGTCCAATTATATCTTAAAAACTAAACGGTTTATACTGAACCATGCCAATATAGACAATGGGTATAAAGAACGAATCAAACAATATTATCTGTCGCCGGACGAAATTATGGAAATGGTAAAAAAACAAGACTCCACGAACAACAACGATCTTTTATAATTGTTGGGATATAAAATCCTCCCATTCCTGAAAGCGTTCCTCTCCCATCACTCTTTCCATTTTTACCTGTCCGCCTTTTTTCTTGTTGGCACCACTCCATTCCGCAAACATTTGCTGCGGTACAAACCGCACCTTGACCCCTTGCAAGGCCTTGCTACGGGCGACCATATAATTTTTATTGGCGTTTTGTAGATAATTATCCAAAATCTGGGCGGTGTTATCCCTGTCCAACTTTTTATCGGAGCCCAAGTACCACGAATGATAAAACCCATCGTCAAAACGTTTGGCGCACAATGTAAATTCCGGCACTTTTATGTTCAGTGTATCTTCCAGGTGTTTTACCGCATCGTTTAACTTGTTCACGGAAAGTTGGGAGCCAACGGTATTCAAAAAGAATTTGGTGCGACCGGTAATTTTAATTTCGGCCCGCTCTACATCCGTAAACGCAATAGTATCCCCAATGATGTACCGCCAAGCACCGGCCACTGTAGATATAATTAGAACATAATCCACGTCCTTTTCCACCTTGTCCAATGTAAGCGATGGAGCATCTTCCGTTAAAGACCCATCTTGGTTGACATATTGGGGCTCGAAAGGGACAAATTCAAAATAAATACCATTGTCCGTAATCAACTTCATTGCAGTGGTCTCCGGCCGCACTTGGCAAGCAAAAAATCCTTCGGAAGCCAAGTACGTATCGATTACCTGAATGGGACGGCCCAAAAGAGCATTAAAGCTTTTCTCATAAGGATCAAAAGCCACCCCCCCGGAAGTATAGGCCCGTAGGTTGGGCCATATTTCGTGAATATGGTTCACCCTATGATATTCCAGTACTTTTTTGAGCATTAGCTCCATCCAAGAAGGAATACCGCTCAATGCACCAATATCCCAGTTTTTGGCATGTTTGGCTATGGACAAAACCCGCTCGTCCCAATCATCTATTTTAGCAATCTTTTCTCCGGGCTTGTAATATTTTTTAAACCAAAATGGAATATTGCTGGCGCTTATCCCGCTTATTTCACCTTCCTTTTTTCCGTCCCGTTCCTCTAAATTGGTAGAACTGCCCAGCATCATAATCTCTTTTTCAAAAAAATCCGCTGGCATATCAAAATTGCTCATTGCGAACACTTGTTCTCTACCTGCTCGAGTAATGGAATGGAGCATGTCGGTGGTTACGGGTATCCGTTTGGATTTTTTGCCGGTGGTTCCCGAAGAAAGTGCGAAAAAATCCGGACTGCCCGGCCAAGCCACATTGGGTTCCCCGTTTATGGTTTTGTCCCACCATTCGGATTTTATCTTGTTATAATCGAAATAGGGTACGGAGTCCGAAAACGTCCTTTGGATATTTTTGGAATTCAAAATGGAATCGAAACTATACTTTTTTCCAAATTGGGTGTCCTTGGCCTTTTCCAGTAGGTCCACCAATACCTTATGTTGCTCTTTTGCCGGATCACCTTCTATGCTCAGGGCGTCTCGCGCCTCGATAACTCCTTTTATAATATTTCCTATAATCGCCATTTTGGGTTTTTTGTTTTACTCAAAAGTACCCAGTGGAGCTCGGAGAGTTTTACTCAATCCATATTTAAATTAACGTAAATGATCTTAAAAATTAAGGCTAACCTGCAAGGACGAGGATACCTTAACCCCTTTTTTTGGTTTTGGCTGAACAAGATTGTTTTTAATTTTTGAAAAAAGTGGTTCTGGAGTTTCCTCATTGACCAAAACATAACCGTTGGATGGATTAATTTGCATTACGACCAAAGAAAGGTATTCCATTAAGTGTTCTGCCTCACCAATGAGTATCTTTACCACCTGTAACCGAACTGCATATTCCAGTTCTACGCGCTGGAAATGGTCCAAACCCTTGCCGCTTTTCAAAGATTTCCAGATTATTTTCAAAATAAATTTTTTACAAAAATAATCTAAATAATATTTTGATAACAATTTATTTACATTAATTTAATATTGACAAATTGATCTCCGAACATCAATTATAATCGCAACTTAGAATAGACAAGGCATTCCATAAATACCGATACTCAACTCCTATGAGTTTCACTCTTTTAGATTTTGATAGGACTTTAGTAAATTGACTTCTTAATGTTTTCATAAATATGAAAATCAAATGGTTCCATAGGCAAAAAATATCAAACTAACTCTTATATTTAGCCGATTGCGAATAATTTTAAAAATAAAAAATGACCCAAGAGCTATTAATTGAAAAGGCAGAGGAGTTTGAAAAAAGACCCATGAGCCACATGTCCACAAGTGATAGGGTTGAGGCCTCGAGAGAAGCAAAAAGTTTAATCCTATCCATTAACGAGATATATAAGAAAACCAAGGATTCCAAGTTAATGGAAGTTATGAAGAACATTACCGCCAAAAAGCGCAAAATCGAAAAGCGCCTTAAAGGTACCCCACTGGTTTAAATAATTTTATACAAATCTATTGCGAAAGGGCGTTGGTTAGGACCAACGCCCTTTCGCAATACTACAAACAAGCTTCCTCACAATTATTTAACCTCTTGCTTATCAGTAAGAAATAGGAATTTATTTTCTATTTCCTTCTACCAAAAAGGTTGTTTTCCCATCTACATAGCTTTTACGACCACTTATGTTGCATTTGCCGCAACCAATAAAAATATGCATTGGAATTATTGGTGTTTTAGATAATTTAGGTCTGTAGTTTTAACTCAACTAAATCAAAAACACCCAAAAAATGAACACTATAGAAGCAAAGTTAGGATACTTGTTCTGGTATGCTGTAATTGCACTGTCCGTCTACTCCCTATTAAGAAGTATTTATCTCTACTTTAATTAAGCTATACTAAACACCGACCAAAATATCCTCAGTTAGTTATGTGTCTGATCAGGCTCCTTTTTAGGGGCCTTTTTATTTCCATTCCATTTTAGGGAGCATTATTTCCCTTTTATTGTGAGAGTTCTCCACATTGATCAGTACTTCGTTCAAAAAAGAAATGGCCTCGCCAATATGGGGGCCTTTGTTCAACATAACACATTCGGCCTGTACAGAAGATGTAATATCCGTAATCTCCGACCTGGATGGCATCCCCTTTTTTGCCAATCCCTCCAAAACTTGGGTGGCCCAAACTACCGGGACATGGGCGGCACTTGAAAAGGAAAGTATCCCTTCTTGTACCATCCCCATGCTCTTCCAACCCACCTCAAGAGCAAGATCTCCTCGAGCTATCATTATCCCTATCCGTTTTCGCTGCATTGCCATAATTAAAATATTGATAAGGTTTTGGTACGCTAATTTGGTCTCTATTTTTAAAATAACCCCCAAATTTACACCTGCGCCCAATCTTTCCAATTCAACATAAAGCTCATTAACGTCTTCTGCATTGTTAACATAGGAATAATTGACAATGTCCGCGTTTTCGACCACAAATTTGAGATCCTGCCTATCCTTTTCGGTCAATCCGGATATACCCAGATCCAAAGTCGGAAAATTAATTCCTTTTTCTCCTTTTAATTTAGAGCCTCCCTCTCCTGCTCTAGTTATCTCAACCCGAAAAGAATCTGCCCCCACCGATACGACCTTGCCTTCAATCTTACCATCGTCGAACAGAATGGGCGCTCCGGTTTCCACCCTTTGAATTATTTGAGGAGGCACGCAACTTACCTCTGCTGGCACTACCACCTTTCCCTCATGGTCCAACGTTGCCTCTACGGCAACATCCGATCGGCCGGTAACCACGAGCACATCGCCTTTGTTGAGTCGTAAAAATTCTTTTCTCTTCTTTTTCTTCTTTTTATGGTAACCCAAATCAATTTTTCCTGTTCTTACTTTGGCGCCGGACAAATCCATGGCGACCTTTACCGTGGTGTTGCACTCCAGCGCCGCCTTTCTAACATTCCTTATAATGGCCGACCATACCTCCGGGGAATCGTGGGCACAATTTATTCGAGCACAATCCATTCCGTTTTTAACCATTTCCAAAACCAATCCATAATTCTCTGCCGCCTCGGTCGGTTGGGTGACCATTATGCGAACTCTTCGCGATCTTTTGGATTTTCCGAACAATTTGTTGGTATGTTTTTCTAACAGCTTTGCCCCGTCCCCAATGCCCAAGATTCTATCCTCTGCCAAATCTGGTGGCATCCCCATCAAACTATGAACAATAAGTTTTAGTTTGAACAGGCTTCCCAATATATTTCCTTCGGAATTGGCCAAACGTGTCAGTCCCAATTGCTTGAGCCCTTTTTGCATTTTTCTGGCATCAAAACTTCGAAAAGCCGCATAGTGCATTAGATTTTTTACACTCTCCTTGTACGTTCGGGACACCATTTCCACCAATTCGTAGCCCTCAAGGTCTTTTTCCTGAATCAGCTCTATGACCTGGTCAATTTGTACTAGTATTTTTTGAAGTTCATCTACCGTAAGGCCCATACCTACTTTTTACTACAAAGATGAGCTTGAAACTTTATAAAAAAACTGATGTTCATCAGGCAGTGCTACTTTGCTCAAAGTATTTTATAATGATGAAGCTGCATTTTTTGCCTTGTTCTTCACAAGAATGTTGGCACCTTCAAAAATCCATACCCGCCATATCCTTTCTTGGAAAAAATTCATCTTTCTCGAAAGGAACGAACCTAAAAATCTACCTATCTTTAAGCATCGATTTGCAACAACAACTAAATACAAATACGTTGAGCAAAAATCTACTTCTTATCCTAACACGAAATCCGGAACTTGGCAAATGTAAAACCCGTTTGGCAGCAAAAGTGGGAGATACGGCTGCTCTGGATATTTATAAGTTTCTTTTACGCCATACGGTTTCTATTACCCAAGATCTACAAGTAGAGAAATGGGTCTTGTATTCTGAAAATATTTGGGAAGACGATATTTGGAGCAACCTTGGCTATAAAAAAAAATTGCAGGTCGGGGAAGATTTGGGCGAACGCATGTCACATGCGTTTGCCGAAGGTTTTAGGGCAGGATTCGAGAATATTATTGTTATTGGTAGCGATATGTTCCATTTGGACCAATCCGATCTGGAAAAAGCGTTTATCCAACTCCAATCCAACGATTACGTAGTGGGACCTGCCGAAGATGGTGGATATTATCTTTTGGGGATGAAATCCCTGCAAACAGCATTGTTCGAGAACAAAGCATGGGGAACCGATACCGTTTTGTCCGATACCCTAAAAGATTTAAGATCCAAAACCGTTTATTTTTTGGACGAGAGAAACGATGTTGATCATTACGAAGACATTAAAGATATTGAGGCCTTTGAGCCATTTTTAAAACACATTGAGCCATGACACAAAATCAAATCGACGAATCGGTAGATTATTTAAACAAAAGAGGCTTTGAAAATCCTGAAATAGGCATTGTACTCGGAACAGGGCTTGGTCAACTCATTGACAGCATCGAAAACCCGATTGAGGCCCATTACAACCATATACCCCATTTCCCGTTGGCCACTGTAGAATTCCATACCGGTAAGCTGATCTACGGAACCATTGAGGGCAAATCCGCAGTGGTAATGCAAGGGCGTTTTCATTTATACGAAGGCTACGATTTTTTGGATATTACCTATCCGATACGGGTAATGCACCAACTGGGCATAAAAAAACTGTTCGTTTCCAATGCCGCAGGAGCTATTAACCTAGAATTTAAAAAAGGCGACATTATGCTGATCGAAGACCATATCAACCTACAAGGCGGCTCCCCATTGGCATTTAAGAATGTGGGTGAGTTTGGAGATCGTTTTGTGGATATGAGCGAGCCCTACGACCTGCAAATGCGACAAAAGATAGAGCAAATAGCCACTAAAGAACATATTTCCCTAAAAAAGGGCGTCTATGCCTCGGTCGTTGGTCCACAATTGGAAACCAAGGCAGAATACCGCATGTTGAAAATAATGGGTGCCGATGCGGTGGGCATGAGTACCGTTCCAGAAGTTATAGTAGCCAATCAACTACGGTTACCTATTGTGGCGGTCTCGGTATTGACCGACGAATGCGACCCGGATAACCTACAACCCGTAAAGGTTCAAGAAATTTTGAAGATAGCTGGTGAAACCGAACCCAAAATGATTAGACTATTTAAAGAATTAATAAAAGAATTATGAGCTATTTAGATGCAACACAAAACCTTTACAAAGAAGCTGCGCTAACACCAGATGTGGGACTTTGCTGTACCACCAACCCGATTTGGCAGTTTCCAGGGCTTTCCATTCCCAAAATAATGCAAGAGATGAACTACGGCTGCGGCAGCACTGTATCTGCCCAAGATTTGGTAAATGAGCCCAACATACTTTATGTTGGTGTTGGCGGTGGAATGGAACTTTTGCAATTCTCTTATTTTTCGCGAAAAAAGGGAAGTGTGACTGGTGTGGATTCGGTAAATGAAATGTTGGAGGCCTCTCGAAAAAACTTCAAAATAGCGGAAGAGGAAAACGATTGGTTCAAAAGTGACTTTGTAAACTTGGTAAAAGGAAACGCATTAAACCTTCCTGTTGCCGATGAAAGTATAGACGTTGCAGCTCAAAACTGTCTTTTCAACATTTTTAAACTGGATGACCTAAAAAAAGCGGTTTCCGAAATGTACCGAGTTTTAAAACCTCATGGCAGACTGGTAATGAGCGACCCTGTTTGTGAACAACCTATGAGCGATGAGCTACGCAACGACGATCGTTTAAGGGCGCAATGCCTAAGCGGGAGCATTCCACTTAAGGAATACATTAAAGTTTTGACAGACACCGGTTTCGGAACCATTGAGATAAGAGGAAAACGATCTTACCGGGTTTTATCGCCCAACCATTACCCAACGAACGAAATTATCCACATTGAGTCCATTGAAATTGCTGCCATAAAAGACCCAATGCCCGAAGACGGCCCTTGTGTTTTTACAGGTAAAACCGCCATCTATTTTGGTAATGAGGAGTTTTTGGATGACAAAAAAGGGCATGTTTTGCTGCAGAACCAACCTTTAGCCGTTTGTGATAAAACTGCTGCAGCTTTGGCCAAGGTCTCCGATGAAATCTATATTAGCGAAAGTACCTACCACTATAACGGGGGTGGATGTTGCTGATTTGAAGAAGACCAATAGTTTCCTTTGAAGCCAAGCAGGCAGTGTGGTCAATTCTCGAATTTCACATCAGCATAGTCATTCATAATGCCATTGCGGATCAAATTGGCAAATTCTTCTTTGTTCGGTTTAATGGAGATTTTACTTTCTGACTCTGGAGATGTCTTTTCCAGGGTCAGCAAGCTTATAGCGGGTAGTATGTTTTTTGCCAAAAAAAGGCTGCTTTGGTCTTCAAAAATATGACTGGCCTCATCCAGTGTTCTATTGGAGACACTGTTTTCTTTAAACACATTCTGGATGCTTTGCGCAAAACGTTGACCTTGTGAACTTTTGTTGTAGTGATAGACCGCAACATCCATGGTGTTGCTCCCAGAAACATTTTCACTGCGGATAACCAGTACACGCTGATATTTACCTTTGTGCTGCAGATATCGTTTATTGATTACATTTACGTAGTCGCCCATCGGATTTTCGTTGGATGCACTTGCTAAGGGCGTATCTTCTTCCATAATGTACACTTTAGCGCCATGCACCATAAGTTCGGCTGCCAATTGTTGAGAAATATCCCTTAAAAAACTATCTCCTTCACTCCTGTTTTCCGCAATTAGGTAATATACAGCATCTTTTAATTTTTCGCTCTTTAACGACATTTGTGCAAGTTCCTTATCAAAAATTGGCGCCTCTTCTTCATTTTTGGGTGCTACGATTATACCTGTTTTTTTAAAGGAATCGCTAGCATTGGGTATTTTATATTCCGTACCCAGTTTTAGCGCACTGCCTTCTTTTATTTTATCTGAATTTAACGCTAAAAACTCGCCATAATGCTTTACCGGGTCCAGCCCCTGTTTACGAAGCAAAGAAAAAATACCGTCTCCTTGTTCTGCAATCGCAATGGTATATTGGTTTTCTTGGGAAAAAATAAACGTACAGGCCCAAACCCAAAATAGAAGGGATAATCTAAAATTCATTTTTAGTATGTTTTTGGGTGGGATGCCCTACAAAGATGGTAAAAAAACTGTTCTGATTATGTTTTGACCGGGAAAAAATTTCAGTAGATACACCAAAACCATCAAAGCCTTGTTTTTCTTTCTTGGGAATATTGCTTTCGAATAACGGATTCGGCAGGTTTATTTTGTGGGGTAAACCTATTATCCTCATGTCCACCTACCTCATTATGTTGCATAAACCATTTCCAGACAAAACCTCCAGCAAACCAGCTCTCGGACCAAAACTCATCGAACAATACCTGGGTGGCCCTTGCCTGTGCCTCAAGATTGACATCGGTTTGGTTACGATCCACCAACCATGGTTTTTTCCCTGTAAAATCCATGCTCCTATACCCAAATTCCGTAAAAAGAATGGGGCTTTTTTTGTTTTTGGAAACCTCTTTTAATTTTGCTTTCCATGGTTGCCATCCTTTTGAAAGTGTTTCTACGGATGGATTTTCCTCTTCGCAAAGGGGAAAGTAGGCGTTTACCCCAATATAATCCAATCGGGACCAAAATGGTGTTTTTGCATACTCGTCCCAATTGGCTGCATAAGTAATTTCGCCATGATACACATGTCTGACCTTTGTGATGAGTTCGCTCCAAAATTCGGGGCGTTCGTTTACAAAAACCTTAAGCTCGGTACCTATACAGAATATATCGCTTTGAGTTTCCTCCGCTAAAGTTGCATATAGCAGAATAAATGCTTCGTAAGCCTCTTCGAATTGTTTCCAATCCGCTTCTGTCAACATTTTCAAGTTACCCGTAAAGGCTCCCCTGCTGATCCAAATTTGAGGTTTTACCATAATCCTGACCCCATTTTGGTGCATTTTTTGGATATACTGCTCAACCCCTTCCTTGCGCTCTCCGAACCATTGCCTGTCGGAATCAAAAACCAAATCCGGTGAATTTATATCACTCGTAAAACCAAATGGCATAATGGCCGCATAATTGGCCTGGACATCAAGTACCGGATCGATATGCTGTTGCGAAGCTTCCTCACCAGAAGACACAAAACTAACACCGTTGACCTTATGGAATTTGGCGCTGCTGCAAGACACCAACACCGTGGCACAAATAAAAATGATCTTCTTCATAATGATTGTAGACCTACTAAATTACTAATTTTAAAACATCGTGAGACTCCCAAAATCTTATTAAATTACTTTCGCTTGTTAAGTTCGCCCTATAAAGTCGACGTATTAAACAATCAAACTAAACCTATGGAACACATTGTTATTATTGGAAATGGTATTGCCGGTGTTACGGCTGCCCGACATATTCGAAAGTTGTCCGATAAAAAAATTACCATTGTTTCCGCCGAATCCAAATACTTTTTTTCACGCACTGCCCTAATGTACGTGTATATGGGGCATATGAAGTTTGAACATACCCAACCTTATGAAAACCATTTTTGGAAAAAGAACGGAATTGATTTGATGGAAGGCTTTGTGGATAAGGTGGACACCCAGAACAAACTTCTAAAAATTAAAGGCGCTGCCGACCTCAAATACGATAAACTAATTATAGCAACCGGCTCCAAGCCCAATAAATTTGGCTGGCCAGGTCAGGATTTGGATGGGGTACAAGGGCTCTACTCCAAACAAGACTTGGAGTTATTGGAAGAAAACGCCCCGAACAACAAAGTGTGTAAACGTGCCGTGATTGTAGGTGGTGGATTGATCGGTATTGAATTGGCAGAAATGCTGCGTACCCGAAACATCCCTGTTACCTTTTTGGTACGCGAAACCAGTTTTTGGAACGGGGTACTGCCAAGTGGCGAATCGGAAATGATCAATGAACACATTCGGGAACACCACATAGACCTACGTTTGGGTACTTCCTTAAAAGAAATAATTCCAGATGAAAACGGAAAAGTAAAGTCCGTGGTGATCGAGGAGACCGGCGAGATAATAGATTGCACTCTTGTTGGTTTGACCGCTGGGGTCACACCTAATATTGATTTTCTGAAAGATTCAGGTATTGAGTTGGGACGGGGGGTTAAAGTGAACCGTTTATTGGAAACCAATACTAAAGATGTTTATGCCATTGGCGATTGTGCCGAACAGCATGAGGCCATTGGAAACCGTCGCCCTATTGAGGCTGTTTGGTACACCGGCCGGATGATGGGAGAAACCCTTGCCCAAACGATTTGCGGGAATCCCACCGAGTACAAACCGGGACATTGGTTCAATTCGGCCAAGTTTTTGGACATTGAGTACCAAACCTATGGTTGGGTTTTTTCGGAACGAAGAAAAAAAGATTCCGAAACCCATTTTCATTGGCGGCACCCCAAAGAAAAAATTTGCTTAACGATTGCGTTCGATAAAGATTCCAATGCCTTTTTGGGCATCAACACCTTTGGCATTCGCATGCGCCACGAGATTTTCGACCGTTGGCTGAACGAAAAAAGAGATATCGATTTTGTAATGGAGCATCTGGTTGATGCTAATTTTGATCCAGAGTTCTACAAACGTTTTGAAAACGAAGTTGTATCCCAGTACAATAGCGACTTTCAAAAATCCATCAGACTGAAAAAGAAAAACCTAAAACGCATCTTCCAGATCGCCTAACCGAATATTATGAGCACTTTTGACAAAAGCATGGCCCTGACCGGGGAACCCCCCAAAAGCCTAAGTACCATTCAAAAACTGGCAACATTATTGGGCCTTTCCGGCCTTGGCATTTTTTTACTTGCCATGTTCAACATCAACTTCCCGAACAAGGTGTTATGGCTTTCCATATCGCTATCAGCTATTGCGATCGGTATTATTTGGTTCTCTTGGGATGCCTACAGCAACAAACTTCCTGGTATAAAAAACGATGGGGTCTGGTTCAAATCCATATCCAGTCGCGGATTATGGGGTTGGGTGGCCGGAATTGCACTTACCGGATTTTATATCGTATTATATTTTTACCCCGAATACCTTGGCCTTGTCAGCGATGGTGCAAATAAAGGCATAATTGCACTTTTTGACCCTTTGAGCAGGCTTTTGAGCGGAAATCCGGCCAGTCAATGGTTTGTTTACGGCACATTATATACGGTGGCCATATTGGCTTTTGGCATAAAATTTCTCTGGAAATACCGTCACAACCGTTACGAAAAGCTGCGTACCATTAGTGTAATGTTCTTTCAAACCGCTTTTGCCTTCATCATCCCAGAATTAATGGCCCGTTTGAACGGTCACAAAATCTTGAACGGCGGAAGCCTTCCTTATTATGACCTAAAGAACGTTTGGCCGCTCAACTATTACAACTTTGAAAGTTACCGTATAAAAGCCTTTTTAAGTTCAGGTGAAATTGGTTTTGCTTTATTGATATTTGGTATCCTTTCCATTTTTGTGATTACCCCTATCCTTACCTATAAATATGGTAAAAGATGGTACTGCTCCTGGGTCTGTGGTTGTGGCGGTCTTGCGGAAACTGCAGGTGATTCGTTTAGGCAATTGAGTGATAAATCCACATTTGCTTGGAAAGTGGAACGCTGGGTAGTGCACAGCGTAGTGGTTTTTGTAACTTTAATGACCACGGCGGTAATCTATTCCTATTTGGGAACCGACACCAGTAAGTATTGGTTGACCAAAAGCACATTCCTTTTAAGTGTAGGTGGTTTGCTTACCTTGGTATTTGGCTGGGTCATGATCTTTAAACGAGAACAGCTTCAAAAAGATGCCCTTTACGGAGCCATTGGTTACTTTGTAATTATAATAGCTTTGATCGGGTTTCACTTTTTTAGTGGCGAAGGAGAAGTATTCCTATTCAAGTCCGGCACACTTCGTAAATCTTATTCTTTTTTAATAGGCAGTGTTTTTTCTGGAGTTATCGGCACAGGGTTCTATCCCATTTTTGGGAGCAGGGTCTGGTGTAGGTTTGGTTGCCCCATGGCGGCCATACTGGGCTTTCAGCAACGACTTTTTTCTCGATTTAGAATAACAACCAATGGAGGGCAATGTATTTCTTGTGGTAACTGTTCCACCTACTGCGAAATGGGGATCGATGTACGAGCCTATGCGCAAAAAGGAGAGAACATAGTTCGCTCCAGCTGTGTGGGATGTGGCATTTGTTCCGCCGTTTGCCCAAGAGGCGTCCTAAAATTGGAGAATGGGCCTTTGGAAGGAAGAATTGACAGCAATCAGGTTTTATTGGGCAACGATGTAGATTTAATGTCCCTAGTGAACAAGAGGTAGTTGTTTTCTCTTTTTGAAAAATAAAATAGGCATTCCTAGGAAAATTTTAGTTTTGCCACCTAAACACAAACTACAATTAAGCTGAACCAATGGCAGACATAAAAGTCATTATTCCTGCAATCAACGAAGGAGATTCCATTGGTCTAGTGGTTTCGGAAATCCCCGATCATGTCTCGGAAATAATCGTTGTGGACAATGGTTCCGGAGACGATACCGTGGCAAATGCAAAAAAAGCGGGGGCAACCGTGGTCATGGAAAACCGCAAGGGCTATGGCTTTGCCTGTTTAAAAGGGCTAAAATATATCTCCGAACAATCCAAAACACCCGACATTATCGTATTTATCGACGGAGACTATTCGGATTATCCAGAAGAATTGGATAAGATAGTGGCCCCTATTTTGGAAAATGATATTGATTTTGTGGTAGGAGCAAGAAAAAAGTCGCTCCGTGAAACAGGTTCCATGACTCCTCAACAGGTGTTTGGAAACAATCTGGCCACATTTTTAATGCGTTTGTTTTTTAAATCAAAATTTACGGATTTAGGACCATTTAGGGCAATTAAATACGAAAAGCTCAAAGAATTGAACATGCAGGACACAACTTATGGGTGGACTGTGGAAATGCAATTGAAAATTCTGAGAAAAAAAATGTCATATATCGAAGTACCAGTGCGTTACAAACGAAGAATTGGCATCTCAAAAGTTTCAGGTACCATAAAAGGTACTATATTTGCGGGCATAAAAATATTGGGTTGGATCTTTAAATACAGTTTAAAATAATGGGACTTGCTATTGCTTACATCATAATTGCTATTTATAGTATCGCCTTGATTTTGATTTTTTTCTACAGCCTTGCCCAATTGAATCTTCTGATAAACTACCTTGGCTACAAAAGACGAAACGAGGAAGCTCCCAAGTTTAATCTGTTAGATCCAAAAGAAATACCATTCGTTACCATTCAACTCCCCATCTACAATGAGAAATACGTAATGGAGCGTTTACTGGACAATATTGCCAAAATAGAATATCCCAAAAGCAAGTTGGAAATCCAAGTACTGGACGACTCCACCGACGATTCCGTGATAGAAACCGCTCGCAGGGTTCAAGAACTCCAAGAAACCGGACTGGATATTCAGCATATCCGCAGGGAAAACAGAAAAGGTTTTAAAGCCGGCGCCCTTAAAGAAGGCCTGGAAATCGCCAAGGGCGATTTTATAGCCATTTTCGATGCGGATTTTCTACCCGAAACGGACTGGTTAAAAAAGACCGTACCTTATTTTAAAGATCAAGAAATCGGTGTGGTTCAGACCCGTTGGGGACACATCAACAGGGATTATTCTACCCTAACCCGTATCCAGGCCTTTGCCTTGGATGCCCATTTTACCCTGGAACAAGTTGGCAGAAACTCCAAAGGACATTTTATCAATTTTAATGGTACCGCTGGTATTTGGAGAAAACAATGTATTCTCGATGCAGGTAACTGGGAAGGCGACACCCTTACCGAAGACTTGGATTTGAGCTACCGTGCCCAATTAAAAAACTGGAAATTCAAATATTTGGAAGACGTAGAAACCCCTGCAGAACTTCCTGTAGTGATCAGTGCCGCCCGTTCCCAACAATTTCGTTGGAACAAAGGAGGTGCAGAAAACTTTAGAAAAACGGTTTGGAGCGTTGTTACCTCCAAAAATATACCGTTTAAAACCAAGTTTCATGGTGTAATGCACTTATTGAACAGCTCAATGTTCCTTTGCGTTTTCATTGTGGCTTTATTGAGCATTCCCATGCTCTACATAAAAAACACATACGGCCATTTGGGATGGGTGTTCGAGGTTACCAGCTTTTTTATCCTCAGCACTATAATCCTGTTTGTTTGCTATTGGTTTACCTATAAAAGTATACAAGGGAGCGGTTTCGACAATTTTGTGGATTATATAAAACTCTTTTTCACCTTCTTCTCGGTGGCGTTGGGCTTTTCTTTGCACAATACCGTGGCCGTTTTGGAAGGGCATTTGGGCAAGCGAAGTGAATTTGTAAGAACCCCTAAGTTCAATATCAATAACCTTTCCGATAGCTGGAAAGGCAATAAATATTTGACCAACAAGCTATCGCCGAACATGATCTTGGAATTCGCTTTAATGATCTATTTCCTATTTGGAATGTACAGTGCCATTCCTTTGAACGATTATGGATTGTTCCCATTCCACCTAATGTTGTTTTTAGGTTTTGGATTTGTTTTCTTTAAATCCATAACGTCCAAGGCATAAACCAAAACCATGCAATCTTACTGGCGACTGCATAGATATCCCATTCTTTTTGCCGTCGCGTGCACATTGTTTTATTGGAGCTTTGCATATAATCTCGTCAGAACCGATTTTACAAAGCTCTTAATGCTTTTTGGGGCACTCTTCTATCTTACCTCCAAAATACTCCAATTCGAAAAGTGGAACTATAAGTTTCTATTGGGCATAGGAATCTTGTTTCGATTGGTTTTTCTATTCGCCGAACCTAATCTATCGCAAGATTTTTATCGTTTTATTTGGGACGGTGAACTCATTAAAAGTGGTATCAACCCCTATTTGTACACCCCTGACCAAATTATGGAACAGGGCGAGATTGCGTTTGCCGGTATGAACAAACTTTATGCCGGCATGACGGACCTCAACGCTCGACATTACAGTAATTATCCACCGATCAACCAAATCCTTTTTGCACTATCAGCTGTATTGGGAGGCGGAAGTGTAGTGGGATCCATGATCGTTTTACGGTTGATTATAATCCTTGCGGATTTAGGAATGCTATTTTTTGGAAGAAAACTTCTTCAAAACCTCAATAGGGCCAACCACTTGGCATTTTGGTACTTTTTAAATCCATTGGTGATAATTGAGCTCACAGGAAATCTCCATTTTGAAGGGGTCATGCTCTTCTTTTTTATTTGGGCCATTTACCTCTTATCAAAAAACAAATGGCTGTGGGCCAGTCCTATTTATGCCATTTCCATAATGGTAAAATTGGTCCCCTTGATCTTCCTGCCCATATTGGTAAAATACCTAGGGCTCAAAAAGAGTGCTATTTTTTACATTCTGGTCATAGCTGGCTGTATTATGCTCCTTCTTCCCTTCTACTCATTTGTATTTGTTGATAATTATACAGAGACCGTCGGACTTTGGTTTTCCAATTTCGAGTTCAACGCCAGTGTTTACAATGTGGTTAAAAAGATAGCAGTAACCTATTTTGAGGCCAAACCATGGGAACTCATCGACACGTATGGTTCTTATCTAAAAATAGGTGTGTTAATAATAGTCCTGCTTCTTGCCTTTCTTCGAAAAAACCAAAGTTTAGACCATGTCCTCAGCACAATGGTCATTGCCTTGGCCCTATATTATTTCCTATCCAGCACCGTTCATCCTTGGTACGTGATATTCCTTTTGGGGTTTGCAATTTTTACGGATTACAAGTTCCCACTGGTATGGTCCTGCACCATAATTTTAAGTTATTACGCCTATTCACATCCCGATTTTAAAGAGAACCTATGGTTATTGGCCATTGAATACATCGTGGTAATCGGCTATTTTATTTATGAATTAATAGGAAGCAGGCCAAAAAAGTTATATTTCCTCAAAAAGTAATCACAACTTTAGTACAATTCGAATTAATTTGTACATTAGCCTCAGAATGAAAGGACAACAGTACATACTATCTACTTTGAGCATCACAGCTCCCATCAGTCCATTTACCCCCCGCCGTCGTCGCCCGTAAGGGTGCAACATATCTATTGGAAATAGGTGAGTCCATTTCCGCAAAACTCCAAATACATTTTTTTCACTTTTTTACAGATTAATCGCTTGCAATGGAAATTATTGTTGCTAACGAATCACATTATAAATACGCGCAGATCATTAGTGATACCATAACCGATTCCGCAAAGGTCAGAGGTACAGGTATTGCCATGCGAACTCCAGAATACATAATAAAACGTCTCCAAAACGGTAATGCAATTATTGCGTTGGATGGAGATAAGTTCGCTGGATTCTGTTATATCGAAGTCTGGGGGAACAAGGACTTTGTGGCCAACTCTGGTTTAATAGTCCATCCAGATTACAGAAACCAAGGTCTGGCCAAAAAAATTAAAAAAGCCGTTTTCGACCTTTCCCGAAAAAAGTTTCCCGACGCCAAAATTTTTGGCATAACCACTGGACTGGCCGTAATGAAAATGAACTACGAACTTGGTTATAAACCAGTTACATTTTCGGAACTAACGGACGACCCGGAATTCTGGAAAGGCTGTCAAACCTGCAAGAATTTTGATATCCTTACCCGAACTGATAGAAAAATGTGCCTTTGCACCGGGATGCTTCACGACCCAAAAGCAAAAAACCAACAACCGGAAAAAGTGAACAAAAAAGCATTTCAGAGATTGAAAAGCATTAAAGAATCACTTTTTCTCAAAAAGAAAAATAAATAGAAATAGAAATCTGTTCGAACATGATCGAATGCATTTCCATTCGATCGTACTCGACTGGAAAACAACACATAAAGAATCAAAATGGAAAAATTAGTTATAGCTTATAGCGGCGGGTTGGACACCTCATACTGTGCCAAATACCTTTCCAAAGAAGAGGGCTTCGAAGTACATGCAGTAAGCGTAAACACTGGAGGATTCAGCAAAGCTGAAATCGAGGACATTGAAGAAAAAGCACTTGCTTTGGGTGCCACATCTTACACTTCCATCGATGCCATAGGCACGTTTTATAACAAAGTGGTCAAATATCTAATCTTCGGAAATGTTCTCCGAAACAACACCTATCCCCTATCCGTAAGTGCGGAACGAATCGTTCAGGCTATCGAGATTGTGAACCACGCCAAAAAAATCGGTGCTAAATATATCGCACACGGAAGCACAGGGGCCGGTAACGACCAAGTAAGGTTTGATATGATTTTTCAAATCTTGGCCCCGGAAATCAATATTATTACCCCGATAAGGGACAAAAAACTCGCCAGAGAGGAAGAAATCGAATATCTGCAACAGAACGGGATAGATTATTCTTGGGAAAAGGCCAAGTATTCGGTGAACAAAGGACTATGGGGAACATCTGTAGGAGGTGATGAAACCCTGACCTCACATCTATCCCTGCCCGAAAGCGCCTACCCAAGCCCCTTGGAGAAAGAACTGCCAAAAGAACTAAAACTTACTTTTAAAAATGGTGAGTTAGTGGCTTTGGATGGTGAGCCGGACACACCCGTGGCCAATATCGAGAAGCTATCCGCAATAGCATCAAAATATGCCATTGGCAGGGATATTCACGTTGGCGATACCATAATCGGTATCAAAGGGAGGGTCGGTTTCGAAGCGGCAGCACCCTTGATCATTATAAAAGCCCACCATTTGCTGGAAAAACACACCCTGAGCAAATGGCAGCAATACCAAAAAGAGCAAATGGGCAATTTTTACGGAATGTTGCTGCACGAGGGCAATTATCTTGACGAGGTGATGCGAAACATCGAGGCATTTTTGACCGACACTCAAAAACATGTTTCCGGTGATGTTTTTGTGACCTTGCACCCCTACCGGTTCGAGTTGAACGGAATCACATCCAAACACGATTTAATGAATGCTTCCTTTGGAAGTTATGGTGAAATGAACAAAGGATGGACCGCCGACGAGGCCAAAGGATTCATTAAGATCCTATCTAACTCTGGAAAAATCGCCAACCACGTAAACCAAGAATCATGATAAAAGCTGGAATTATAGGTGGCTCAGGATATACGGGAGGTGAGTTAATAAGGCTCTTGCTCAATCATCCACGGACCGAAATCGATTTTGTGTACAGCACTACCCGAGCAGGAAAACCAATAACCTCCGCCCATCAAGATTTGTTAGGACAAACAGAATTGTATTTTTCTGGAAAAATAAATTCAAATATAGATGTAGTCTTCCTCTGTTTGGGGCATGGAAATTCCACCACATTTTTGAACGAAAACAAATTTTCCTCTGCTACAAAAATTATTGACCTCAGCAACGATTTCCGGTTACAGGCCGATTCGAACTTTAATGGTCAAAGATTTGTTTATGGTCTTCCCGAATTGAACAAGTCTGCCATAAAAGCTGCGGAGGCCATCGCCAATCCAGGTTGTTTTGCAACAGCTATCCAATTGGCATTGTTACCATTGGCAAAAGCAGGTTTGCTCGGTACAGATGTACATATCAACGCAGTTACAGGAAGCACCGGAGCTGGAGTTGGACTATCCCCAACATCACATTTTAGCTGGAGGAACAATAACGTATCCTGGTACAAACCGTTTACGCACCAACATTTGGGAGAAATTGGGGAAAGCCTCAATTCTTACGGGAAATCTGTAGGTAAATTAATGTTCTTGCCCAATCGGGGCAATTTTACGCGAGGAATCCTGGCCACTGCATACACCAACTATAACGGCAGTTTGGAAGAAGCAAAAAACCTTTACCACGATTTTTATAAAGACGCTGTTTTCACCCATCTTTCGGATGGGGAACTACACCTGAAACAAGTAGTAAACACCAATCAGTGCCATATTCATTTGCACCGGCACGATGGGCTTTTATTGGTTACGTCTGCTATCGATAATTTATTGAAAGGAGCATCCGGACAAGCGGTACAGAACATGAACTTGATGTTCGGATTTCCAGAATCCGAAGGTCTATTGTTAAAAGCAGGAGTATTTTAAAACAAGAAGGCTGAGCGTAGTCGAAGGGATTATGTAAAACTAGATTTCCGTCTACACGGAAATAATAAAGAAAGAAAATTATGAAAATAGCTATTATAGGGGCGGGCAACTTAGGGCTGGCCATCGCAAAGGGGATTTTGCACAGCAATGGCGCCACGACCATGTACCTGACCAAAAGGAACACCGATTCCATTCAGGAGTTCGAAAAATACGGCAATGTAACGGTCACAGCCAACAACAAGGAAGCCGTAAAAAATTCCGACATCTTGGTTTTTGCGGTACAACCCGGGCAATTCACATCCATTTTAGAGGAAACCAAAGATCTTCTATCCGAAAAACATGTGGTGATCAGTACCATTACAGGATTCAGTATTTCCAAAATTGAAGAGATCATCGGTTCGGATAAATTCATCATCCGTAGTATGCCGAATACAGCAATTTCGGTAGGCAAATCCATGACGTGTATCTGCAGCAACGAATTGGGCAAAAAAAGGGTTGATCTGGCAAGGGCCATTTTTAACCGAATGGGACATACCCTGGAAATTCCAGAAGGGCAAATGCAGGCGGCAACTGTTATATGCGCAAGTGGGGTTGCCTTTTGGATGCGATTGATCCGTGCCACCACCCAAGGTGCCATACAATTGGGATTTGATGTAAAAGAAGCCCAGGAATTGGCCATGCATACCTGTAATGGGGCGGCCAACCTTTTAATAGAGTCGGGCAGTCATCCGGAAGAAGAGATAGATAAAGTAACCACACCCAAAGGATGTACCATCGAAGGTCTGAACGAAATGGAGCATCAAGGATTAAGTTCTTCCTTGATCAGGGGAATTGTTACATCTTTTGAGAAAATCAGTGAAATAAGAAAAGGATAAAAATGAAATTATTTGACGTATATCCGTTATACGATGTTACTCCAACCAAGGCCAAAGGCATTGAAGTCTGGGACGATAAAGGGGAAAAATATCTGGATTTTTATGGAGGTCATGCCGTAATTTCCATTGGACACACACATCCACACTATGTAAAACGGATAAAAGAGCAATTGGACAACATTGCGTTTTACAGCAATTCTGTTCAAAATCCATTACAAAAGGAGCTTGCAGAAAAGTTGGGCCGTTTATCCGGTTGCGAGGACTATGATCTTTTTATGTGCAACTCTGGGGCAGAAGCCAACGAAAACGCGCTAAAAATGGCCTCATTTCACACTGGAAAATCCAAAGTAATCGCCTTTACCAACAGTTTTCACGGAAGAACCTCTGCAGCAGTGGCCGCTACGGACAATCCAAATATCAACGCCCCGATCAATAAACAACAAGAGGTGACTTTTTTGGCACTGAACGATTTTGATGCTTTTGAAAAAACAATTCAATCCAATGAATATTGCGCAGTAATCATTGAAGCAATTCAGGGTGTGGGGGGACTCGATGAACCTACCACGGAATTCTTCCAATTCATTGCAAAAAAGTGCAAGGAACACCAGGTTGTCCTGATTGCGGACGAGGTACAATCGGGCTACGGCCGAAGTGGAAAGTTCTTTGCCTTTCAACACCATTTGGACACTGAGCGGAGTCGAAGTGTGCAACCCGACATTATTTCCATAGCCAAGGGAATGGGGAACGGTTTTCCCGTGGGCGGCATATTGATTCACAACTCATTTAAACCTTCTTACGGGCTTTTGGGCACCACCTTTGGTGGAAACCACCTGGCCTGTACCGCAAGTTTGGCCGTTCTGGAAGTGTTGGAAAAAGAAAACTTGATTACAAACGCAGCCGAACTAGGGGCGTATTTTCGGGAAAAGGCATCGGAAATAACAGAAATCAAAAATATAAAAGGGAGAGGACTTATGATCGGACTGGAGTTTAATTTTGAAGTTGCTCCGCTGCGAAAAAGAATGATCGTGGAACAGCACATGTTCACTGGAAGTGCCAAAAACAAGAAGCTGTTACGATTTTTACCCGCATTGAACATCACAAAAAAAGATATAGACCTGTTCTTTGATGGGCTAAAAAAAGTAGTATAATGAAGCATTATTTAACCGTTAGCGATATAGAATCACTACCCGATTGGGTAGATGAAGCTATCGCCCTAAAAAAAGACCCCTATCAGTTTGAGGGTCTAGGCAAACGAAAAACCATTTGCCTGCTATTTTTCAACAATAGCCTTAGAACCCGTTTAAGTACACAAAAAGCGGCCATGCAATTAGGTTTGGATGTAATGATCATGAACTTTGGCAACGAAGGCTGGGCGTTGGAATATGGTGACGGCACCATTATGGATCAAGGAACATCGGAGCATATTAAAGAGGCCGCCCAAGTGGTATCCGAATATGCCGATATTGTGGCCATTAGGGCATTCGCCGGATTGGTGGACAAAGAAAAGGACGAATCCGAAGAAGTAATCACCGGTTTTGCCAATTATGCCACAATTCCTGTAGTTAATATGGAAAGTTCGGTGGGGCACCCACTTCAAGCTTTGGCGGACGCCATCACCTTAAAGGAAAATGAAATCAAGAAAAGACCCAAAGTAGTGCTTTCTTGGGCGCCACACCCCAAAGCCTTGCCGCATGCGGTTGCGAACTCTTTTGTAGAAATGATGCGGATGCAGGACGCCGATTTTGTGATCACCCATCCGAAGGGATATGAATTAAATCCAAGGTTGACCCAAGGTTGCCAAATTGAATACGACCAAAACAAGGCATTGGAAGGAGCCGATTTTGTATATGTGAAAAACTGGAGCAGCTACTCCGATTATGGAAAAGTACTGAGCAAGGACACCGATTGGACCATTACAGAAAAGAAATTGGGGCATGCCAAATTTATGCACTGCCTGCCAGTAAGGAGAAATATGATCGTGGAAGATGCCGTATTGGACGGGAAACAATCTTTGGTGGTCCAGCAAGCTAAAAATAGAGTGTTTTCCGCTCAAATTGTATTAAAAAAATTACTGGAAAATATATGAAAAGGAGTATAATTGCCTTTACAACCAAACCTTAAAATGTGAACAACATCTGACACATTATAAATAACACAAAACAGATGAAACAAAAATTATCCATTGTAAAAATAGGAGGCAATCTTATTGAAGATGTCGAAGGGTGCAAACGTGTACTAGATCTGTTCTCCAAATTAGATGGAAACAAAATTTTGGTCCATGGCGGAGGCAAAAAAGCGACCGAATTGGCCAATCAATTGGGAGTAGAATCCAAAATGGTGAACGGTAGACGAATTACGAACGCGGAAGCTCTCGAAATTGCCCTAATGGTGTACGGAGGATTGTTCAGCAAAAAAATCGTGGCAAAATTACAGGCCTTGGGTACCGATGCCATTGGAATGAGCGGAGCCGATGCCGATGCCATTAGAGCTCACAAAAGACCTAAAAAAAATGTTGATTTTGGTTTTGTGGGCGATGTGGACCTTGTGAACACATATGGCATTTTTAAATTGCTTCAAGCTGGTTTTACACCTATTTTTTGTGCCCTTACGCACGACGGTAAAGGGCAAATGCTGAATACCAATGCGGACACCATAGCTGCCGAATTGGCCATAGCCATGTCCGAGCAATTCGAGACCACATTATATTACTGTTTTGAAAAAAAGGGAGTACTGCAAGATATAGAAGACAACAACTCCGTAATCCATCATATCAATTCCAAAGATTACGATGAACTTCTGGCCTATGGCATTATTGCCGATGGAATGCTTCCCAAAATGCATAATTGCTTTTACGCACTTCGAAATCAAGTAGGTAAGGTTTGCATCGGAAACACCGAAATGCTCGAATCCAACAATACCGACTATACCACTTTGACCCTATGAGACCAACACAAACTTTATTGACCGAAAAAGCCATTGAACTCCTCAAAAAACTGATCGGGACCCCTTCGTTTTCCGGAGAAGAGGATAAAACCGGTGATGCCATTGCAGAATTTCTGCAAGGTTTTGGGGTAAAAACCCAAAGACAGCACAACAATATATACGCCTTCAATAAATATTTTGATGAAAGCAAGCCCACTTTGTTGCTCAACTCCCACCACGATACCGTTAAACCCAACAGTGCATACACCAAAGACCCCTTTAATGCCCATATTGAAGATGGCAAATTGTACGGACTGGGCAGTAACGATGCAGGTGGGTGTCTAGTCTCCCTTTTGGCCACATTCGTCCATTTTTATGAAGATGAGAATCTGAGCCATAATATTATTATGGCTGCAACCGGAGAGGAAGAGGATGCCGGTGAAAAGAGTATTCGCTCACTCCTTCCCATTCTCCCCAAAATCGATGTTGCCATTGTGGGCGAACCCACTTTGATGGACTTGGCCATTGCCGAAAAAGGACTAGTGGTATTCGATGCGGTTGTCGAAGGCACTCCTTCGCATGCCGCGCACCCCAACGACAATAATGCAATTTACAATACCATAGAAGTATTGCAATGGCTAAAAAACTACTCGTTCGACAAGGTTTCCGATGCCCTTGGAAAGGTCAAGCTCACAGTGACCCAAGTAAGTGCCGGAAACCAGCACAATGTAGTGCCCGGCCATGTGGATTTGGTGATAGATGTGCGCGTGAACGATCGTTACACCAATCAAGAAATTGCCGATATATTACAAAAGGAAGCTCCTTGTAAAATGATTCCTAGATCGCTTCGATTAAACTCTTCTCGTATTGACCCTGAACATGATTTGGTAAAAAGTGGCCTGGCTCTTGGAAGAAAAACCTATGGTTCACCTACGTTGTCCGATCAGGCCGCTTTAACGTGCCAATCGGTAAAGCTGGGTCCGGGCGACAGTACAAGATCGCACTCTGCCGACGAATTTATATTTGTGGACGAAATAAAAGAAGGTATAAATATTTACATCAAAACACTAACAGGATTTTTGCAATAAACAATGACAAACCAGTAATTAAAATGAGCCATTGTTTATTGATAATTGACAACTGATAATTGAATAGTATGAAACTCTGGGACAAAGGATTTAGTACCGATAAAAAAATAGACCATTTTACTGTAGGAGATGATCGTGAACTAGATCTGGTATTGGCAAAGTATGATGTTATCGCTTCAAAAGCACATGCTAAAATGCTGGGAAAGGTAGGTCTTATATCTCAAAACGAGGCCAAAGACCTTGTAACAGCATTGAACTCCATCGCAAAGGATATTGAAAAAGGAAAGTTCACAATCGAGAAGGATTTTGAGGATATGCACTCAAAAATAGAGTTTGTACTTACCGAAAAATTGGGCGACACCGGCAAAAAAATCCATTCGGCACGTTCCAGAAACGATCAGGTTTTAGTGGCTATGCAATTATATCTTAAAGATGAGCTTACCGAGATTAAAAATCAGGTAAAGTCACTTTTTGATCTATTGCTAAAACTCGCCGACAAACATAAAAATGTATTGCTGCCCGGATATACCCATTTACAAATTGCGATGCCCTCCTCGTTCGGGCTTTGGTTTTCTGCCTATGCCGAGAGTTTAATAGATGATTTATACTTTGTGCAAGCAGCCCACAAGGCAGCGGACCAAAATCCATTGGGAAGTGCCGCTGGTTACGGTAGCTCGTTCCCGATTGACAGAAGCTTCACCACGACCGAAATGGGCTTCGACACTTTAAAATACAATGTGGTAGCTGCACAAATGGGTCGTGGCAAAGTGGAAAAAGCCGCTGCATTCGGAATTTCGAGTGTTGCTGCCACCCTTTCCAAAATGGCGATGGATATTTGCCTGTACATGAGCCAGAATTTCGATTTTATCTCATTTCCGAACGAGCTCACTACGGGAAGTAGCATTATGCCCCACAAGAAAAACCCAGATGTTTTTGAATTGATCAGGGCCAAATGCAATAAAATTCAAGCTGTGCCCAACCAGTTGATATTGATCACGAACAATCTGCCCAGTGGTTATCATAGGGACCTTCAATTGGTAAAAGAAGTAGTTGTCCCGGCATTACAGGACATGCATGCCTGTTTGGAAATGATGACCTTTAGTCTTAAAGAAATCAAGGTCAACCCATCTATTTTGGACGACCCCAAATACGATTATCTTTTTAGTGTGGATACTTTGAACGAACTGGTTAAAAGTGGAATGCCTTTCCGTGATGCCTATAAAACTATGGGCACAGCCATAGAAAACGGTAATTTTAAGCCTAAGCGAGACATTGAACACACTCATGAGGGAAGTTTGGGCAATTTGTGTTTAGTGGAGATACAAGAAAAAATGGAGAAGCTTTTTTAACACAAAAGCTCTAATTTTCGACATATATGTAAATCCGTCATTTGGAACAGGGTAAAGATCAATTTCTACTAGAAATCCAATCGGAAAACCACTAACTTCATATTTGTCGATATAATTCATTAAAACGAATCATATCTTTATTGCTGTGCTTAAACAAGAAGAACTAAATTAAACCAATGAACAAACTACTAATTGGATTGGCAACTTTAATCTTAGTTGGTTGCAATACCAAAATCAAAAATGAGAAAGAAAACAGTAAAAACAAACAAAACTCTGAAACCGAAATAAACGGAAAAATTAGAGTCCTTAATTTTGGAACTGCTCATTTAAGCCAAACATCAGACGCAAATTCTTCTCAAATTGACTTGAATGACCCAAATGAAAAAGCTGATCTAAAAAAACTCGTTGAAAAAATCGTTGAATTTAAACCGACCATTATTTGTCTTGAGCTAGAACCTAAGAATAATGACTATATAGCTTCGACCTATTTAGAATATGTTAAAGACCAGACTAAAAGACTAAATTATTCGGACGAATTAAATTCGATCGGACTTGAAGTGGCGCGGTTGAGTGGTACAAATCGAATTTACGGGATAGACAGCCAAACAGGTTTTAATTACCCAAGTTTAGTGGAGATTGCTAATAAAAAAGTCGCCGACAGTCTTTACATTTCACAAGTCATGAATAACTATAAGAGAGTTAATGCTTTAAAATTTAAAGAACAATTTAGGACGATTAACACGAGAGAATATAAAATGGAAACATTTGACCTATACAATTTTCTGGCGACACAACATACCACAGGAAATCAGGAAGGAGTTGATGAAATCACTAAATTCTACCAACGGAATCTAAAAATGTTCAGCAATTTTAATGATATAGAAATGACCGAAAATGACAGAGTCTTTATCCTTTTAGGAGCAACACACACTGCCTATTTTGACATTTTTCTGGAAAATAGCCCAAAATTTCAATTAGAAAATCCTAATGAATATACTGATTATTAAAAAGTACCATGCTCTACAACATATGATTCAATTGCTTGGAACAAGCCTATTTGCAAACCCTGGCAGATTTTAAATTCGGTACGCACCTGTTAAGGTAAATACTAAACCACACAACCAACCTTACACGAAGCCGATAAGTGCAACACCTAAATGGCTCCCTTCCGCTTCATCCTAAATCCATCAATTCAAACAGCCCATTTATCAATTAGCTATTATTTGATAATTTAATTTTACTACTTTTCTCTCGTTAACTGAAGGGCTTTCCATTTAACTATTAAATAGATTCCGATGGCGGGCTATCAAAAATTTATTATGAGAAAAATAGTCTATTATGTTGCCTCATCCATAGATGGGTACATTGCGGGTGAGAATGATGATATCAGCAAGTTTATGATGCATGGAGAAGGAGTTGAGAAATACAAATCCGATCTAGCTAATTTCAAAACGGTCATTATGGGGCGTAAAACCTACGAATTTGGTTACCAATATGGTCTTGAACCCGGTCAGCCCGCTTACCCGAATATGAAACACCATATCTTTTCCAACACCTTAACTATTGAAAATACATCCGATATGGTAACCGTAGAAAAACCGAGTGTTGAACGTGTAAACGAAATTCGACAAAATGCAAAATCCGACATTTATCTTTGTGGTGGCGGACAATTTTCTGGCTGGTTATTGGACAATGGATTAATTGATGAACTAAAAATTAAACTAAATCCTATTGTTCTAGGAGGAGGCACTAAAATTTTTGGCACCTCCAAGTCAAGTGTCAATTGGGATCTTACGGAAAAGCAATCGTTTCCGGATGGGCTACAGATATTGACCTTCACTAAAAAAGATTGAAAAACTTCCTCCTTTCTTTAGTATAGCGCTTTAACATTTCTCCCAAGGCAAAAATGATTCATTGGCAGTAATCAGAGCAAATGATTACTTTTATGGCACTAAACGAACAATGATCAACCGAACCAACCTCACCCCCGTGCCCATGGCATTGACCATGCTTTTTTGTGTGTTCTCCCAAGCCCAAAAGAAGAATGCAGATTTTAAAATACATCTGTTCAAAACGGATGAAATTTTTATTATTGATGGTATCGGCAACGAAGCCACATGGCAAAAAGCTGAACCGGCAAAGGATTTTTTCATGGTATTGCCCATGGACGATCGCAAAGCCACACAACCATCGGAAATACGGATGGCCTACGACGACAAGCAGCTTTATCTCTTGGCCACCTTTCATAAAACTCCCGGAAACTCTTATGTCGTGGAATCGCTACGTAGAGATTTCTCCTTTAACG
This sequence comes from Flagellimonas alginilytica, assembly GCF_042134605.1. Lineage (GTDB taxonomy): Bacteria > Bacteroidota > Bacteroidia > Flavobacteriales > Flavobacteriaceae > Flagellimonas > Flagellimonas alginolytica. Next base: position 1,063,660 of record NZ_CP169638.1, read on the forward strand.
GCAACGATAACTTTTTGTGGTTTATGGACCCCTTTAACAACCAGACCACTGGGTTCAGTTTTGGTACCAATGCCTATGGCGCACAATGGGATGGCACCATGTCCAACGGTGGGAGCATAGACTTGAATTGGGACAGTAAATGGGTTTCGGAAGTCCAGAGTTACGAAGATAAATGGGTTGTGGAAATGGCCATCCCGTTTAAATCCATCCGGTATGAAAAAGGTGTAAAGGAATGGGGCGTAAATTTTTCGAGATTGGACCTGAGCACCAATGAAAAATCCAGTTGGGTGCCCATTCCCCGCCAGTTCCCGACATCATCATTGGCATACAGCGGAACCATGGTATGGGACAATCCCCCGCCTAAACAAGGCCTAAATTATTCATTGATTCCCTATGTTTTGGGAACAGTAGGCAATTCCAGTATAGATGGCATTTCCTATGAAAATGAATTTAAAGTGGGTGGCGATGTAAAATTGGGAATCACCTCATCTTTAAATTTAGATTTGACCATAAACCCCGACTTTTCACAGGTCGAAGCAGATAGACAAGTGGCCAATTTGACCCGTTTTGAACTCTTTTTCCCGGAAAGGCGTCAATTTTTCCTTGAAAATGCAGACCTGTTTGCCAATTTCGGTTATAGCGAAATACGCCCTTTCTTTTCTCGTAGAATTGGTTTGGGCGTACCCATAATTGCCGGAGCAAGGGTTAGCGGTAATCTAAACCGAAACCTAAGGTTGGGACTTATGGACATGCAAACCGACAATGTGGACGAAACAGGGCTTCCCGGTCAAAACTTTGCCGTGCTTTCATTACAGCAAAAGGTGTTCTCGCGCTCGAATATTGGGTTGATGTTCGTAAACAAGGAATCTTTGGACTATACCAATTTGGCCGATAGTCTAAAAACTAGATACACCAAGTTCAACCGTAATCTGGGATTGGAGTATAATTTGGCCTCGGCCGATAATAAGTACAATGGAAAGATATTCATGTTAAAATCCTTTGGCCCCGATTCTTCCTACGATGGTTTTGCACAGGGAGCTCATTTGGAATATAGTAGCCGTAATTGGAACTGGCGAGTGCAACAGGAATATATTTCCGAAAACTTTACTTCCGAAGTGGGTTTTGTTCCACGAAACAATTACATAAAAACAGAAGGTTCTTTGGGGTATCAATTCTTGCCGGCCAGTGAAACGGTGGTAAGCCATGGCCCAAAATTCACCGGTTTTTATTATTTTGATCCTAACATGACGTCCACCGACTATGTTTCCATTGTTGGGTATGGGGTGGATTTTATGGATCGTAGTTCTTTTAGTTTTGATGTGTTTAACGAATATGTTAGGCTTTTGGCCCCTTTTGACCCAACAAATACGGGCAAAGAACAACTGGCCGCTGGCACGCGACACCATTGGAACGGAGTTTACATCACGTACAATTCCAAACCCAAAAGTTTATTTACCTATAATTTGACCACAAGGCTGGGTCGTTATTTTTCCAGTGGGTATAGAACCAATTTCAATGCCGACGTAGGGTATCGTTTTCAGCCTTATGTGAGCTTGCGCGCCAACCTGAGCTACAACAACCTAGATTTACCAGACCCTTGGCACACTACGGATTTTTGGCTCGTTGGCACCGAGACGGACATTACTTTTACCAACAAATTGTTTTGGAACACGCTTTTCCAATACAACGAACAGAGCAATAACTTTGGCATCAACTCCCGTTTACAATGGCGATATGCCCCAGCCTCCGACCTCTTTTTGGTATTTAACAACAACGAACAGTTATCACCGCTCGAAGGAAATCTATGGTCGTTGACACTTAAGTTTACATATTGGTTCAATAGATAATACTGCAGCCCGGACCGAGCTTGTGGTTTTTTCAGTTCATAAAATCTATCAATCGGATGGGTGACGGGCCAGTAATAGCATTATTACCAAAAGAAAATATTCCAATACCGAACTCCATTGGGCAACAACGGTATTTTTGATTGCTTTTTTTTAAGTATTCCTCCCCGTTTTCATCATCCGTCAACTCATAACGGGCATTGGTCAATTCTAACTAATCTTTTAAAATTATTTTTATGAATTTTATCTTTTAAGCACTTTGTAATTTGACAAATACAAAATCGAATCAAAATTTAGAGTATGCAAGTTTTGGAATGAGGTTAGGAGCTTTACTCATTGACATAGTCCTTGTCATCTTTATATTAATGTTCATTTTCCCTAAAGTGATTAGGCAAGTCAGCAAAATAGATTTTGATATTGATAAGGATTTAAGCGGAGCTTTAATGATAAGCATAATTCTCTTTTTTATTATTGGAATTCCTCTTATCGGAATATTATATAGATCTTTTTTTGAATGTTCCAAGTTACAAGGAACACCCGGTAAAATTATTTTGGGAATTAAAGTTGTTGATTTTAATTATAATCGAATATCATTTAAAAAATCCTTTCTTCGAAATATTATAAAAAATGTTTCTGGACTAATGCTATATATAGGGTATTTAGTCGCATTAGGAGATAAAAAATGTCTTACATGGCATGATAGTATAGCAAAAACATACGTGATTCGAGAACTTAAAAGTAATATCATTATTAAGAAATAGATTGATAAAGCACCATCTTAATAAGTATATAAAGACAATCTATCATTATCAAAAAAGGTTACTTATTCCATTTAAACTTAACTCCTTTTTTTAAGTATTCCTCCCCGTTTTCATCATCCGTCAACTCATAACGGGCATTGGTCAATTGACAAGAGAAAAATCAGAGTACTTTCCCCACTTTTATCTTTTTATAACCAAATGGAAGGATAAAATATATGATGGGATTGACCAAATTCTCTTTAAAAGAAAAGCATAGGGAGTACCGAAAATGGAGAAAGGAAAAATTATTTAAAGGGAATGTAGTCCATTGTACTATCTGCAATTCCAACTATCGGGAATTTGGAATCTTTGGCAATACAAAAAGAAAAAATGCACAATGCCACAATTGTGGTTCATTGGAAAGGCACAGGTTGGTCTGGAAATACATTCAAGATAACGAACTGATCAACCATCCAATGCGATTGCTCCACTTTGCCCCAGAAAAAGTATTCTACAATCTATTTTCAGATGTTCTGGAGATTGAATATTTCCCATGCGACCTATTTCCACACGTTTATAACTACAAAGGAAAAACCAAAATTATGGAAGTCGATATCACCAAAATTCCTTTTGATGACAGTTCTTTTGACTTTATTCTATGCAACCATGTATTGGAGCATATTCCCAACGATCAACTTGCCATGTCGGAGCTGTTCAGAGTTATGAGGCCTGGCGGTTTTGGCATATTCCAGGTACCTATTGATTACAACAGGGAAACAACCTACGAAGATTTTTCCATAACCACGGAAAAAGGGCGGTTGAAGGCGTTTGGTAGGCGAGACCATGTAAGATGGTACGGTAAGGACTATAAGGACAGGTTGGCAAACGTAGGCTTTGAGGTAAAGGAGGATGACTTTGTAAATACATTCTCAAAGGAAGAGCAATTTAAATACGGATTTGATACCTCAGAGAAAATTTATCATTGTAGAAAACCCGACAATCGTAAGTAGTTGCAAACTCTGATTAGTTGATTGTTAAACTTGCAAAACGCTTCTCAAATGGCACATCAGTTAAATAAAACCTACAGTTTGCGCCTATGTTAGAGCCATTAACAAAATTCACTTGTCCTTTTATGAGAGAGTGGCCACAATAAAGTAAATTCGGCCAATAATTATCATTGTAGCCTATTATTAATGAAGAACATACTTACTTATTCACTTGTTATTTTAATTACTGCAACCTCCTGTACAGAAAAAAACAAGGAACAAACCACTAGCAAGAACAAAATTCAACAATCGGTAAATCCGAATGGCGATAGCGAACTGGCAATTTTAATGAGAGAAATGTTCGATGAAGCGGAATCGATCAAACAGCAAATAGCCAATGGAAGACCTGTAAAATTAAACATAGACCATGAGAAAATGCTAACTGCCCATGCGACCGAACCTGAAAAAACAGCTTCAGGTCAGTATAAAGTGTTTGCCGACCTGTATTTACAAAGCATCAAAAATTTGGAATCTGCAAAAGCAAAACAAATGGACAGTCTTTACAATACAATGGTAGTAAGTTGCCTAAATTGTCATAAAGCATTGTGTCCTGGACCATTGGTCAGGATCAAAAAGTTGCAACGGCTGTAGCACAAACAATAGCTAACCTCTATTTATATAGTCTTACCTCCTCAATAATCCCTTAAAAGTATTACCTAATATTCTTCAAGTTGATTACCTCTTATTCGGTCAAGTACCGCCAATGGCCACGGGGCAAATCCTTTTTGGTCAATCCAGCGAAAATTACACGGTCCAACTTAGTCGCATTTTAACACGGAATTGATATCTACGTCAATTCAAATAGTGGTTTGATCAATTGAGGGGTTGTCTTGCCCCACATTTTTTGGAAATTGGTTTTTGATTAATTGACCACAAAACTATGATCGACAAAAAATCCGGCACCCTAACCATTGGGCAGGACATCCAATTTGGACCACAAGTAGCTTTCAAAATCTTAAAAGACCTAAAGCTTGGAGAAAGTGCAGAAATTATCGGTTCCATCGATGCAATCGAACAAAAACTAAAGTTTAATAATGTAAAGGTTGAAAACAATTATTACATTTTCCGTTTAAGTTTTGAACTTAATCGACTCTTTATGCTAGAAATTTTTATAAGTCCCGGTCCATTTATGTTTAAAAAAAGTTGGACCCACTGGAGTTATGAAGATGAATTAAAGCATTTGGAATACTGTACTGCATGGCTACAACACGAAGTTGGAGCCACCAGAAATTTTACTTGGGGACATATTTGGTGTGGATACGACAGTCTTGGAGGTTATAGCAGTATTAAAATCAGGTATGTATAGAGAACCAATTATCTATTACTACTTTATATTCTTCAAATTGATCACCTCTTGTTCGGTCAAGTACCGCCAATGGCCACGGGGCAAATCCTTTTTGGTCAATCCAGCGAAAATTACACGGTCCAGTTTGGTTACTGTATAGCCCAAATGTTCAAAAATTCGGCGAACGATCCGGTTACGCCCGCTATGGATCTCCACTCCTATTTCCCGCTTTGGTGCACCTTGTATATAACTAATGCTATCCACGGTAATAGGTCCGTCTTCCAATTCCAACCCTTCGCCAATTTTATGGAAATCTGCCAAGGATAGATTGTTATCCAAATGCACATGGTAAATTTTACGCACATTGTGCTTAGGGTGGGTGAGTTTTTTGGTAAGATCACCATCGTTGGTAAATAGCAACAATCCAGTTGTGTTTCTATCCAATCGACCTACGGGCAACAAACGATTGTTCGACGCACTGGAAACCAGCTCCATAACCGTTCGGCGCCCCTTTTCATCACTCGTTGTGGTAATAAAGTTCTTGGGTTTGTTCAACAGAACATACTCTTTCTTTTCCAAATTGAGACGTTTACCATCAAAACGTACATCATCCGAACGTTTTACCTTGAATCCCATTTCGGTTACCGGTTTCCCGTTCACCGTCACATTGCCCGCAGCTATATAGGTGTCGGCTTCCCTTCGGGAACAAATACCGGCATTGGCTATATAGCGGTTCAGCCGTATTTCGTCCGGGTTGGATTTTTTCTTGGCAGTCTCCTGTTTTGGCCTTGGTGCATTACCCTTGCCAAATGGTTTTTTAGGGTTCCCTCCCTTGTAGTTTTTAGAAGGTCTTCTTCCTCTATTGTCTGATTTAGCCATCAGTCGTATTTTTTTGCAAATGTACTCTTTTTACACTCCAAAAAATCTAAAGCACAAAGAATTACAATATTCGGTTCAGCACCACGTCCACATCGATCAGAAGAATACTAAAAACTCCTGCCACGATAATAAACTTTATAATGTTGTGCAGCCATACATAGTGTTTTTTGGCATCTGCCCTCCACAATAATACCAAGAACAGCACCAAGAGCACAATACATGCCGCAAAGTAGAGGTACATATATCCAACATCGAAGGTTTTAATAAGTAAGAGCGCAGGAATCAAGGTGAGCACAATGAAAAGGGAAATCATCGTTTTGGACGTTTTGGGACCATACAAAATAGGTATGGTCCTATAATTCTGCGCCATATCGCCGGCCATATTTTCCAAATCCTTGATCATTTCACGCGCCAAGATCAACAGGAACAAAAAAATGGCGTGCACAAAAATTACCGCCTGGAAATTTTGATAATACACAAAAACCACAAAAAATGGCGCAATTGCCAATGTGGACGATACCAAATTACCTATAAACGGAATGCGTTTAAGCTTGTGCGAGTAGATCCAAATACCAAAAATATAGGAAGAGAAAAACAGCACTGCTCTGAACGAAATATAGCTTGCTGCAAAAACGGTCAAAAAATTAAGTATGAAATAGGTGGTGAGCTTAAAACGTTGGCTTACCAAACGATCCAACATACTCTTCGTGGGCTTGTTGATCAAATCCTTCTCGGCATCGTAGAAATTATTGATGATATACCCACTGGCTATGGTGAGTGCAGAGGCCGTAACGATCATAAATAGATTTGCGTCCAAAACCACTTCACCAAGAGGAATATCGGGTGCCAAAATATAAATGGAAGCCAAATACTGTGCTAGGGTGATCACAAGAATATTGTACCCTCTAACCACAGAGAACAGACTCAACAGCTTAAAAAGCAAGAGTTTGTTTTTTCTATTGAGCATGTATTGGCATTTAGAAGTTGTAAACCACTTCCAAAGTATGTCCCTTTAAAGCTTTTTTTGCCTTATCGAGGTCTTGGGTAAAGCCCAATATATAACCTCCTCCTCCCGATCCGCACAGTTTTAGGTAATAATCGTTGGTCTCGATTCCTTTTTGCCAAAGCTGATGGAACTTGGAAGGAATCATCGGCTTAAAGTTGTCAAAAACAACATTGGATAGCTGCTTTAGATTACCAAATAAGGATTTTATGTTGCCATTCAGGAAATCCTCCACACAAGCATCGGTATGTTTAATAAACTGATCCTTGATCATATTGCGGAATCCTTCCTGCTTCATATTTTCCATGAATATCTGCACCATCGGGGCGGTTTCGCCAGTAATGCCGCTATCCAACAAAAAAACAGCTCCTTTGCCCTCGGTATTTTGGGAGGGTATACTGGTAGATTCGATATTATCCTTGGAATTGATTAAAATAGGCAGACTTAAATAACTGTTCAATGGATCCAATCCGGAAGATTTACCATGGAAAAAAGATTCCATTTTTCCGAAAATCGTTTTCAACTGTAGTAACTTTTCGCGCGTCAGGTTTTCCAAAACCGTAATCTTGTCCGTAGCGTAACGGTCGTAAATGGCAGCCACCAAAGCGCCACTGCTCCCAATTCCATAACCTTGCGGAATCGAACTATCAAAATACATACCCTCGGCCACATCCCTTTCCAAAGCTTCGATATCAAAAGAGACCAAGCCTTCTTCCTTAATTTCCAGCGCTTTTAGGTACGCTGCGTAAGCTTTTAGACTTTTGTTGGATTCTTGGGCCATTTCCGAATTGTTCTTGTCCCACTTTAATGCTCCCTTAAAGAAATTATAAGGTATGGACAATCCTTTGGAGTCTTTGATAATACCGTACTCTCCAAACAACAATATCTTGGAATAAAACAATGGACCTTTCATATTACAGTACTAAGATACAAACAATTTTGTTTAATTTTTGATAAAATTTGATGAACAAATAAATTCTATCGATAAAAATAGCATTCCCAATTGGTAAAAAACTTTGGCAAATAACGTAAAAAAACAGCTTAGCTGTTCATTTTTAGCTGTTTATTTTGATGGCCCCCGACCCCACCACATCGTTAATGTACTGTCCGTTCTCGCAATGGTCCGCCAAGTTATCTTTGATAAACTTTTGTACCTTTTCCTTTTCTGATGACGGGTAGAGCAAATGAACATTGGCCCCTGCATCAAGCGTAAAACATAGCGGTATTTTGGTATCAAGCCTGAACTCCCAAACTTTGTTGATGATTTCCAAAGTGTCCGGTTTCATTAAAATAAAGTAGGGCATACTGGTCATCATCATGGCATGCAGGGTCAAAGCCTCACTTTCCACTAGCTTGATGAATCCTTCCAAATCCCCACTTGCCAGAATTGGTTTTAACGTATCCAAATTGGCAAAGGCCTGTTCAAAACGATTCGTGGCATACGGGTGACCGTGCATCAATTGATGGCCGACGGTGCTGCTCACCTGTTTTTGTCCTTTGTGGACCAATAAAATTGTATCACAAAAACCATTAAAAACCGGATGAATTTCGAACGGATACTCGATTCCGTACAAATTGGAACTGTTGGGAATGTTCTTGTGGGCGCCCCATTGCACCATACTGCCTTTTATGCTCCGGCATGCGCTGCCCGATCCCAATCGGGCCAAATAAGATGCCTTGGCATGGAACAGCTCATCCGACATAGCGGGGTTCAGTGTTTTCTCCATATCCATTAAACACATGGACAAAGCGGCCATTCCACTTGCCGAAGATGCAATTCCGCTGCTATGGGGAAAGGAATTGGTGGTATCAATGGTAAAGTGGTACTTATCCAAAAACGGAACATACTCCCGAATACGCTCAAAAAAAGTATGGATTTTGGGTTTAAAATCTTCTTTTGCCTTGCCCTCGAACAATAGATCAAAGGATATGCCCCCATTGTTCTTCTTTCCATACGATACCGATGTTGTGGTAGCACAGGTATCCAAAGTAAAACTTATGGACGGATTGGCGGGAATCTGTACTGGTTTTTTGCCCCAATATTTTACCAAGGCAATATTGCTGGGTGCTTTCCAGGTCACCTTGCCATTTTCGGGCAATTCCAAATACGTACCGGGCAAAAATTGTTTTTCCGTCATTGGCAATGGATATTTCAACAAATATAAGGAGCGCCAAATTTACAGTAATTAGGATACAAATAAATTCTTAATTTAGTCGAAGTTGAGCCAGCCATGAAAAAAAGAATTATTTACATCGCCATTAGTGTTTTGGTCTGCCTTGTCATAGGTTTTTTGTCCAGCATTGCCACCCAAAGTTCCGTGAACGACTGGTACCTTACACTGAACAAGCCCTCTTTTACGCCGCCCAACGAGCTTTTTGCCCCGGTCTGGACCGCTTTATATGTTATGATGGGCACTGCAGCTGGAATAGTATGGTCCAAAGGCTATCATCACATTTGGGTAAAAACGGCCTTGTACCACTTTGTTTTTCAGTTGTTGTTAAACGCACTTTGGAGCATTGTTTTCTTTGGACTTAAAAATCCTCTTGGCGGACTAATTGTAATTTTGGCCCTGTTGACCATGATCCTACTTACCATTAAATGGTTCAAGGTGATAAGCAAACCTGCCGCAATTTTAATGGTACCCTACGTAATCTGGGTCGCTTTTGCCTCTGCCCTCAATTACAAAATCTGGGAACTCAACGCTTAGGAATCTATCATTTCCAATAGTTTCAGCATCGTTTTTCGGTTTCGGGTCGTAGCCTCCACTTTTAGTTTGTTCTCGATGTAGTTATTGTTGAGTTTTGCCCTGCCATATCCATTTTTACAGAGTAAATACACACATTTATCGGTAACAAAATAATCTTCATGCTTAAATTGATGTTGATTAAATTGTTCTACCAAATCATGTTCAGGCGAAGTTCTTAGCCAAACATAATAGAGTCTGTTCTCTCCATCGGCATCCATAAATGGACTTTTGTTCAAAACATGCTCTATTTCTTCCTTATTGAACAGTAATACCGGCACCTCAAAACCAAAATTTTGATAAATAGCATCAAAAATATATCGCTGTAAATCGTTTTGTTCTATGTTGCCACCCTCAAAAACAATATTCCCACTTTGAATATATGTTTTCACCTTTTGAAGACCGATTTCCTCTAAAACTCGCCTCAATTCGGCCATTTTAATCTTTTTTTGGCCGCTTACGTTTATACCCCGAAGTAAGCCTATGTATGTATTCCCCATAGTGATTGATTCTGCACACGAATTAATTTTAGTAAATTCAAGCGCATTAAATTAACAAAATGAACCAATACATCCTTGCTTTGGATCAAGGGACCACAAGCTCACGTGCCGTAGTGTTCGATAAAAAAGGCACAATTGTGTCCATGGCCCAAAAAGAATTCACTCAAATATTTCCCAGACCAGGATGGGTGGAACACGACCCCAGTGAAATCTGGTCCACTCAAGCAGGAGTAGCTGCCGAGGCCGTGAGCAAAAAAGGACTTAAATCCACCCAATTGGCCGCCATAGGAATCACCAACCAACGGGAAACCGTGGTCGTATGGGACAAAAACACCGGCGAGCCCGTGTACAATGCCATTGTTTGGCAAGATAAAAGGACTGCCGATTATTGCGATGAACTAAAAAAAGAGGGTAAATCCGATATCATCCGAAAAAAAACCGGATTGGTAATCGATTCCTATTTTTCCGGAACCAAGGTGAAATGGATCTTGGACAATGTAGACGGCGCACGACAAAAAGCGGACAATGGCAATTTGATCATGGGTACCATTGACACTTGGCTTATTTGGAAAATGTCGGACGGAGCCCTGCACATTACCGATGTGACCAATGCCTCCCGTACCATGCTTTTTAATATAAATACCATGGACTGGGACAATGAATTACTGGAACTGATGGGCATTCCCAAAAGTATGCTGCCCAACATAAAACAATCCAGCGAGGTTTATGGAAATACCAGTCCCAATATTTTTGCCACCAAAATACCGATAGCCGGCATTGCTGGTGACCAACAAGCCGCATTGTTCGGTCAAATGTGTACAAAACAGGGCATGGTAAAAAATACTTACGGCACAGGTTGCTTTATGTTGATGAACATTGGTGACAAACCCATTGTATCCGAGAACAATCTACTTACCACGGTAGCCTGGAAAATTAATGGTGAAACCACTTATGCCCTAGAGGGCAGTGTTTTTATAGCCGGTGCGGTGGTACAATGGTTACGCGACAGCCTAAATATCATTAAATCCTCCGAAGAGGTAGAAAAACTAGCCAGCTCGGTCAACAGTACCGAAGGAGTTGTATTTGTTCCAGCCTTTGCAGGTTTGGGCGCTCCCCACTGGAACCAGAAAGCCCAAGGAACCCTATTCGGTATTACCCGGGGCACCACCGATGCCCATATTGCCCGGGCAGCCTTAAAGTCCATTGCGTACCAGACCATGGATATTCTTAAGGCCATGGAAGCAGATTCGGGAATTTCCATTAAAGAGTTACGTGTTGATGGCGGTGCAACCGTCAACGATATGCTGATGCAATTTCAGGCCGATGTTCTGAATACCATCACCGTTCGACCAAAAATTGTTGAAACCACAGTAATGGGAGCGGCATATTTGGCAGGTCTTGCCGTTGGTTATTGGGAAAACCACCAAGAGATCCAGGAAATCTGGCAAACCGATGTACACTTTGAACCGACCAACGAACGGGAAACCATAGAACAGGGCATAAAAGAATGGTACCGAGCGATAAAGGCACTTGAATTTTGGACGGAACTTCCATAACCATAAACACTAATATTACATTGATATGACTCCCTTTATAGCAGAAATTATAGGCACTTTTTTGTTAATGGTCCTTGGGTGCGGTGTAGTTGCGAACGTTTCGCTTCAAAAAACTTATGGAAATGGATCTGGTTGGATTGTGATCACTACAGGTTGGGCAATTGCCGTTTACACCGGAGTAGTAGTGGCTGGGCCGTACAGCGGTGCCCACATCAATCCAGCTGTCAGTATTGGGTTGGCCGTGGCCGGAAAATTTCCGTGGAACCAAGTTCCAGCATATATTTTAGCACAATTTATTGGAGCCATGTTGGCGGCATTTTGTGTTTGGCTAGTGAACAAAGATCACTTTAGTGCCACTAGCGATGGTGATACCAAAAGAGCCGTGTTTTGTACTGCCCCTGCCATACCCAATACGTCAATTAATCTTTTTTCAGAGTTCTTGGGCACTTTTGTGCTCGTTTTCTCGGTACTTTTTTTTACCGATGCCATGCTGACCACGGATAATACCATTATTGGCCTTGGTTCTTTAGGGGCCCTACCTGTATCCTTAATTGTTTGGGGCATAGGCCTTTCTTTAGGGGGAACAACGGGTTACGCCATTAATCCTGCCAGAGATCTAGGCCCACGGATTGTACATGCGCTATTGCCATTGCAGAATAAAAGCGGGAATAACTGGGGTTATAGTTGGATTCCTGTGGTCGGTCCCATTGCAGGAGCAATTTTAGCCGCCTGGGCCGCTATACTTTTACAGTGAGCCCCTAGGAAGTTATGGCCTGTGCTGCAATATAGGCACCGGTCCATGCATTTTGGAAATTAAATCCTCCCGTAATGGCATCTACGTTTATAATCTCACCTGCAAAGTAAAGATCGGGATGCAACTTGCTTTCAAAAGTTTTAAAATTGATTTCTTTTAAATCCACACCCCCAGCGGTCACAAATTCTTCTTTAAACGTACTTTTCCCCTCTACCTTAAATGCTGAAGCCGTCAATTGTTCTGCCAACGCCCGAAGCTCCATCTTCGAAATATCTCCCCAACGTTTCTCCGGCCCGATTTGTGCAGCTTCCGCCAATCGTTTCCATAATCGTTTGGGCAGTTCGGTGACATTGGTCCGCATCACGGTTTTTTTTGCCTCCACCTCCTTTACTTCCCTTAGGCTGGCTTCCATGGATTCGGTGGTGTATTCCGGCAACCAATTCACCAATATTCTAAAAGAATAATTGTAATCGTTAAGAATATTTGCTCCCCAAGCCGACAATTTTAAAATTGCCGGTCCACTTAATCCCCAATGAGTTATGAGAACGGGGCCTTCTGCATAGAGAAAAGTATTTTGATCTAGCTTACTTTTAAGATTGAGCGATTTTTTATCCGTATGGAATACCTTTTTGGCCAAAACCTCGACCGAGGCGTATGTACTCAAACCTTGAATACCTTTAATTCTATTATCGGAAATATTAAAGGTAAAAAGTGAAGGCACGGGGGGGACGACCTGATGTCCTAATTTTTCCAGAAGCTTCCATATTTTCGGATTACTGCCAGTGGCCAACAATAGTTTTTTTGATCGATAATGCTTGTTCATCGTGGTCACCTGCCACCCCTCTTCTGCTTTATTTATATCTTTTACGGAACTGTTTCTTAAGACTGTTACACCCAATCGGTCCGCCTCTCCTACCAAACAATCAATAATACTTTGGGAGGAATCGCTCTTTGGAAAAACGCGTCCGTCCTCTTCCACTTTCAATGGTACGCCCCGTTCTTCAAAAAAAGCCATTACGTCCATTGGGGCATAGGAATGGAATGGTCCCAAAAGCTCTTTCTCGCCCCGAGGATAGTTGGTCGCCAAATCTTTGGGCACAAACTCCCCGTGGGTAACGTTACAACGTCCACCGCCTGAGATCTTTACTTTGGAAAGAACAGTCTTGCCCCTTTCAAAAATGGCTATTTTCAGATCGGGAGCACGTTCTGCCACTTGAATTGCCGCATAGAAACCTGCCGCTCCACCACCTACTATAATAAGGTCGAACATTAATTCACACGTTCTGGATAATTGGTGATAATACCATCGACCCCAAATTCTGTCATTCTTTGAATGTCTTCGGGTTCGTTAACCGTCCAGGTATATACTTTTAATCCTTCCGATTGGATTTTAGCAGTATTGTTTTGTGTAAGGGTTTTATAATTTGGGTTAATGGCCACGGCATCCAACTCTTTGGCCACTTCCAACGCTTGCAACGGATCTTCGGAGGTCAATACGGCAATTTTAACATCCTTGTTGATCGCTCTCATAGCTTGGAGCTCGTCCCATTTAAAGCTGGAAATAATAAAGTTGTCGATATTCCATCCTTTTTCTTTTACATAAAAGTTGATGGCTTGATTAACCTTATCCGTAGTTCCTGCACCTTTTAGCTCTATATTTAGTGCTACCTTGTTATCTATGAGCTTCAGCACCTCTTGGAGCATGGGAATCTTATGCCCACCGTCCAATACCAGTTGTCGCAATTGAAACATATTATATTCCTCAATGTTTCCGCCGGCGTTGGCAAGCCGGTCTACCTTTTTATCATGAAAGACCACAATCTCGCCACTTTGGATCTTGAATACATCAATCTCGATCATATCCACTCCCAGATCCAAAGCTTTTTGTACCGATGCCAGTGTGTTCTCGGTCTCGTGCCCCATGGCTCCTCGATGTCCAATTACCAATGGTTTTGATTTTGTCATTTCACAACTCGTTAAAAGCCAAATGGCTCCAAGTGCAATAAGTAAGTTTTTTTTCATGATGGTTTGGTTATAGGGTTAAAAATACAATTTGTAATTAAAAAACACTCTTCTTACCCCTTGCAGAAACCCAACTTAACCTAAAATTAAAAAATAGGGCCAACTTGATCGGTCCTATTACTTTAATTTAAAAATATAAGATTGTAGTGGAGCCAAATCCAATTGGATTTGTCCTTGCCCATTTATTACGGAAAGTTTGGGGGAAACTTCTCCATATAAGACCTCGGACAACGGGTAATCACCATCTGTTAGCTCCCATTTTGTGATTACATCTTCCGGTACTTTTAGATTTAAGGAATAGTTTTTTAGGGCATCAAAATTGGAAAGTACTATTAATTTTTCATTGGATGTCCATCTAACGAACGATAGTACTCTGTGATCATAATCCTCCGTATGATCTTTGTTGTAAAAATGAATTTCCTGGTACTCGCCCATCAACGCCTCACTGGATATGGTAAAATTTAACAGGCGTTTGTAAAAATCCCTAAGTTCCCTTTCTTCTTCGGTAAGTTGCCCTCCATCGAACTTTTTATTGTTGACCCACCTTTGGTGATGTGGCACCCCGACATAATCAAAAATCGAAGTCCGGGTCGGGTCACCAAACCCAGCATCTTCCGCCCCGGGCTCACCTACTTCTTGTCCAAAATAGATCATCGTTGGAGAGGTACTGATCGTTGCCGACACTACCATGGCCGGCTTCCCCAATTGTGCATTTCCTGCAAAATCGGGACTTGCGATACGCTGCTCATCGTGGTTTTCCAAAAAATGTAGCATGTGGTGCTCAATATCCGCCATGCCTTTCTGCACTACGGGGATGTGATCTGTCCAACCATACCCCTTCATTATATGTTTTATACTATCGTAGAGCTCGACCTTATCATACAAATAATCCATTTTTCCTTTGTGGATATAATCTCGGTAAAGGGCTGGGTTATAGACTTCTGCCAACAAAAAGGCATCGGGGTTCTTCATCTTAATATTGGAGTTAAGGTAGCTCCAAAACTCCACGGGTACCATTTCGGCCATATCAAACCTGAACCCGTCTACTCCAAAATCCAACCAATATTGGGCAATGTCTTTGAACTTGCCCCAAGAATCCGGGAGTGTTTTGTCCTTCCAGAACTCATAATGTTCTTTATAATCTTTCTCTCGGAACGACTCTGGCAGTTCATCAAAATCTTTTGTACCGTCCGGGCGTACCCCGTAGTTTATTTTTACCGTTTCGTACCAATCGTTGTAGTGTGGTTGTGCCAGTCTGGAGCCGTTACCTGTCCATTTAGCGGGGTTTTCTTCAAACTTGGAGTCGGCCAAATTGTTTTCTTCACCACCAAGTGGCAGGTATCCTTCCTGCCAATCAGGCACTTTAAACGCTTCTCCAGGGATATAATAAAAATTATTGTTTACCGCATATTCTTTTGATGTATCATCGGAGCTTCCAAAATCCTCGACTCCGTCCGGATTGGTCTTTCCTTCATAATTTCTTGCTACGTGATTGGGCACGATATCGATAATGACCTTCATACCTGCGTTGTGCGTACGATCCACCAATGCCTTAAATTCCTCCAATCTTTTTGATGGGTCGATGGCCAAATCCGGATCAACGTTGTAATAATCCTTAACTGCGTATGGGGAACCGGCCCTACCTTTTACCACATCGGGGTCATCATTGGAAATGCCGTATTCTGTATAATCATTGATCACTGCATGATGGGGCACTCCGGTATACCAAATATGGGTAACGCCGAGAGCTTTTATTTCGGTCAAGGCTTTTTCGGAGAAATCGGCAAATTTGCCCACACCGTTTTCCTCTATGTTACCCCATGGTGTATTGGTAGTGTTGGTGTTTCCAAAAAGACGGGTAAATACTTGGTAAACTACTTCTTTCTTTTTCATAGGTTGCGGAGCTGGCTTTGGTTTTTCTTTGCACGATTTTAATGCCGCAATGGCCAAGATCAAGATTAGGCCTTTTGTTGTTCTCATGTTCTAAACAGAAATATTTCTTTGTAGAATTAATGTTCTATGGAATCCCTGATCACCAAGGTGGGCTCCAATATTTTGGTCGTATAGCTTTCTTCCTCAGCTTCGCTCTCTACTTTATCGATAAGCATTTCTGCAGAGACCTCGCCCATCTTTTCCCCGTGTTGGGCCACCACGGATAGACTTGGATTGGCATATTTGGACAGCACGCCGTCGGTAAAGCCGATAAAAGCGATATCCTCGGGAATTCTTAATCCCTTTTCTTGGACCAATCGCATGCTGTAGACCGCAAAAATTTCGTTTACGCACAGAACGGCATCAGGGTTTACCTCGTTCAAAAAGGTTTTGATGGCCTGCTCGTCCATCTCCATGGATGGAAGTTTTAAGATCAACGATTCATCAATACCCAAATTGCTTTCCTGAAGCGCTTTTAGGTATCCCTTTGTTCTTGCCTTGCTTACACTTAGGTAATCGTCGGTGGTGATCAGGGCAATTTTATTTTTTCCTTGGTCAATGAATTTTTGAGTTGCACGATAGGCTCCGAGTTCGTCATCGATAATTACCTTGTCACAGTCGATTTCGTTGGTGATCCTATCAAAAAGAACAACAGGTATGCCTTGGTCAGTAACCTCTTTTAAGTGATTGTAATCACCCTTAGATTGTGTTTCGGAAGATAGTGACATAATAAAACCATCTATACTTCCATTGGCCAACATTTCCATATTGATGACTTCTTTATCAAAAGATTCTTCGGAAAGACAAACAATTACATTATAACCTCTGGCATTGGCATATTTCTCGATACCTCGGATAACGGTAGTAAAAAAATGATGTACAATATCCGGAATCACCACGCCTATATTCTTGGTGCGCTTATTCTTTAAGCTAATGGCTATATTGTTGGGCTTGTAGTTATAAAGTTTGGCAAAAGCCTGTACTTTCTCTTTGGTGTCCCTACTTATCTCTTCGCTGTTCTTGAGTGCTTTGGAAACTGTAGATATGGAAACCTCCAGCTCCCTTGCAATATCCTTTAAGGTAATCTTTGACTTCAACTATACTTGTATTTAGATTGCAATTTCCGTAACCCTAAAAATACTTAATTAAGATGCTGTACGACATAAGAAAATCACCTTTTTTACATCGAACATGTTATAAAATCCTATTGAGGCTTAGCGGCCAAAATTGGCAAAAGCATATAATTTACTATATTAGTGTAAATCTTACTACATTCTTAACCACAGCTCACAAAATTAAGATATACTCAAACCACTATATCCATTTCTGTGAATTCAACATTTCCTAAAGTTATCAACACGAAACCGTTTTCGTGATAAATTACAATATAGTTAAATTTACATTAACCTTTTTTTTATATATGTTTAACACTTGAATTAAATTAACTAAACTTAAAATTAATTATCTATGAAGATTACGCTACTAAAAAGCTTTTTGCTGCTTGGGGCATTTTTATGCTTCGGTTTGGCAAAGGCTCAGACAGTATCAGGTACCGTTTCGGATGCGAACGGGCCGTTACCAGGGGCGAGCGTATTGGTAAAAGGTACTACCAATGGTACGCAGACCGATTTTGACGGTAACTTCACCCTAAACAACGTAGAGGATACCGCCACTTTGGTTTTCAGCTACATTGGTTACAAGACCGCAGAAATTGCGGTGAATGGACAATCTACCATTAATGTAACCTTGGAAGAAGACGCACAAGCTTTGGACGAGGTTGTAATTATTGGCTATGGACAAACAACGGTAAAAGATGCGACCGGTTCAGTTGCCGCCGTAACCTCGGAGGATTTTAACGGTGGTGTTATTGCATCCCCGGAACAGTTGATCCAGGGTAAAACCGCCGGTGTACAGATTACACAGGCCAGTGGTGAGCCCGGCGCCGGAATGAACCTAAGAATTAGGGGCTCCAATTCTATCCGTTCCAACAACAATCCCCTCTTTGTTGTGGATGGCGTGCCATTATCAGGTGAATCCACTACTCCTTCAGGTGGTGATGTAATCAACGGTAGTAATGCAACAAGAAACCCATTGAACTTTATTAACCCCAACGACATCGAAAGTATGTCCATACTTAAAGATGCTTCTGCAACGGCCATTTATGGATCCAGGGGAGCGAACGGGGTAGTTATCATTACCACCAAAAGTGGTAAATCTGGACAAGGCGGTGTTTTTGAATTTAGCTCCAATTTAAGCATTTCCACTCCAGCCAACAGCTATGATCTTTTTGACAGGGATGAATTTTTATCAAAGACCGCTTCAGTAAGAAGTCAAGCAATTGCTGATGCAAATGATTTTGGATACAATACCAATTGGCAAGATTATATTACCAGATCCGTTGCTTCCCAAAACCAAAACCTTTCATATTCCAGAAATTATGGAAGTGGCAATATTAGAGGAACGTTCTCTTACGGAAAGCAATTTGGTGTAATAGAAAAATCAGCACAAGAACGTATTACCGGTAGAATCAATGCAAGTCACCGTTTTCTTGATGACAAATTAAGACTTACATTACAAGCATCCATTTCGCGTGTAAACGATGATGCACCACCAATTAGTGGTACTTCCGGAGCAAGTGGTAACTTGATCGGTGCAGCATACTCTGCGAACCCAACTTGGCCAGCTAATCCAAATTTCTTTTTGGAAGGAAATCAATTAAATCCAGCAAACTATCTTGCCAACTTCCAGTCGGTTACGCACACAGACAGAGCTTTGGTCAACTTTTCAGCTGAGTACGATTTTACTCCGGAATTGACCGGTAAGGTAAGCGTTGGTTACGATGATTCTGATGCGGAGTCTATTTCTTCTATTTCCGGGGACGCAAACAACTTTAACCGGGTAACCGGTAATGGACAAACTGCATACAACACGTTGAATGCGACCAGTAAACTTTTAGAAGCGACGCTGAATTATAAAAAGACTTTTGATAATTCATCATTGGATGTAATTGTAGGTTACTCTTTCCAAGATTTCCAAAGAGAAGGTTTTAACTCACAGGGATGGCAAGCTCCAACCTCTGACTTGAATGAAATGGGAGAGTTGCTGATTGAAGACGTGAACAACATAAGATCAAGCATCAACGGGCCATACCAGCAAGCTGGATACGCCCCAAATGGAAATTTTGTAAACAGCATTAATCCTTTCGAGGATACTGCATCATTGGGAATTTCTTCCGGCGGATACACCTCAGTTTGGGTCGATACCTTTGATAATACTGATGAACTTCAATCTTTCTTTGCAAGAGCAAACTACACTTTGAACGATAAATTTTTGTTCACAGCAACAGTAAGAGCAGACGGTTCCTCAAGGTTTAGTGAAGATAACAGGTACGGATACTTCCCTTCCGGTGCTTTTGCTTGGAAAATTAATGAAGAAGATTTTATAGGTGACAATATCTCAACACTTAAATTAAGAATTGGAGCTGGTGTTACCGGTAACCAGGAAGGCTTGGGATATGCGAACTTCCTAAGAAGAGTTCGTTTCTCCGAACCGAGTATTAGTGATAGTGGTGAAATCTTAAGACCAGGTGCACAAACCGTAGCCGTTCAAAACCCAGATTTAAAATGGGAGTCCACCTTGGATATGAACATTGGTCTTGATTTTGGATTCAACCTAGATCGTTTCAGTGGATCCATTGATTTTTATCGAAAAGAAACCAATGATCTATTGTTTAGACAGGGTGCCGCTGCTCCTGCTGCAGACCCATTTGTTTTCAAAAATTTGGAAGATGGCACAATTATCAACCAAGGGGTTGAAGTCGCCTTGAACTATGATTTTGTGCAAACAGAGGATATTACATTCTCCTCCTCCTTTAACATTGCTTACAACAAAAACAAAGTTGAAGGGTTAAATGGTGTTACCGCCAACTTTGGAGCATTGAACGGGCCTGGACTAACAGACGCTTTTGCCCAAAGATTAGGAGAGGGTAGATCTCTTTTTTCTTTCTACATGGCTGAGTATTCAGAAGATAGCAACGGTAATCCAAACTTTAACCCAGACGAGAAAGATTTTGTAGGAGAAGATGGCCTTCCAGATGTGAACGCAGGTCTTTCCTTAAATCTAAGGGTAAAGAATTGGGATGCATCCGCTTACTTTACTGGTCAGTTCGGTTTCTCCGTATACAACAACACGGCTAACGCCTTTTTGAACAGACCAACTTTTGAAACAACAAGAAATGTTGATCAAAGAGGATTGGAAACTAACATTAGCCAAGAAGTTTCTACATTATACTTAGAGGATGGCGATTTTGTTAGATTGCAGAACGCAAGTGTTGGTTACAATGTGCCGCTTAGCGGACAAGGAGCCATTAAAAGTTTGAGACTTTCACTTACAGGACAAAACTTGTTCTTGATTACAGACTATAGCGGTCTAGACCCAGAGGTATCATCCACCACAGGTGACCTTGGAACAGGTATCCCGAGTGCCAGTATAGATTACACTGCATTCCCGAGACCAAGAACTGTAACATTGGGTATCAACGCTAAATTTTAAAAAAAAAGCAATGAAAAATTTTATTAAACAAACAAACAGATATTTCTCGCTCAGCTTGTGCGTAGGTATTCTGCTAGCTTCCTGTACAGATTTGGAGGTAGAGCCAACGGACTCGCTACTAGACGATGGGTTTACAGGTATACAAACCGCTGAAGCGGCTTCAAGTCAAATTACCGCAATGTACAACGATGCATACGGGTATTTTGGCACACAAGCCAACTTATATGCATTGAACGAAGTTACCACAGATGCCCTTTTGGTACCCACTAGAGGTTCCGACTGGGGGGATAATGGTATATGGAGACAAATGCACCAGCATTCTTGGACTCCGGAACACTCCTATATTTTAGGCGTATGGAACGAATGGAACGGCCTTCAATTACAGGCAAGTGAAGTATTGGATTCAAGATCTGCCTCATCTACCGAATCCATCGGACACGCTTCTTTCCTAAGAGCATTGTCCATGTTCATAATTTTGGACAATTTCGGACAAGTACCTTATAGAGACACAGAAGCTGCTGATCCATTGGCCGATCCGGACGTATTTACCGGGGAAGATGCCATTACATTTATTTTGAGCGATCTGGACACTGCAATTTCTAACCTTCCAGCTTCCTCTGCAGGCGACGATAATTTCAGGGCAACCAAATCAGCCGCTAGATTCCTTAAGGCCAAAGTTCTTTTGAACAGACACATTTACAATGGTTCCGGTTCAGCTGCTTCGGCAGACATGACCGAAGTTATTTCATTAGTGGATGCTATCGAGTCGGACGGATATGAATTGGCTTCTGACTACTTTGACATATTTGTTCCCGGTGGTGATACCGAAACTATCTGGTACGCACAAACATCTGCAGGTACTAGAATTTTTAACACATTGCACTACAACTCAACCGAGTTAGGTGGTGGTGGCTGGAACGGCTTTAGTACACTCGCCGAATTTTACGATTTGTTCGAGGGTGATGCCGACAACAACAGAGGTAACAATGATGGAACCTTACTAGATGGTCAAGAAGAGCGTAGAGGTTTTGTGCCGGTAGAAGGCGGTATTGCCTTCGACGGGACTTACGGTAAGGATGAAAATGATGACGGTATTGTTGATGGGTCCAATGTAGGTTTTGGTTTCCTAGTGGGCCAACAGTACGGACCAAATGGTGCCGCTCTAGAGGACAGAGGTGGTGAGCCACTTTCTTTCACAAGAGAGTTTGTTAGTGCAGTTAATGGACAGCCAAGTCTTGTGGACAACAACGAGGTAACCGGTATCCGTGTGATCAAATACAACCCAAGAGATGGAGAATTTGCCAACCACATAATCTTCTTTAGATATTCCGATGCCTATTTGATGAAGGCTGAGGCCATGTTAAGAAGCGGTGGAGACCCAACTTCTATGGTAAATGAACTAAGAACAGTTAGAGGTGCCGCTCCTCTTGGTTCGGTTACAGAACAAGACCTTTTGGACGAAAGAGCACGTGAACTGTACACCGAAGGATGGAGAAGAAACGATTTAATTCGTTTTGGACAATACACCAAGGACTGGGAATTTAAAGAAGCTGGAGCAGTGGGAGACACTAACCGTCAGTTGTTCCCAATTCCGTCAGCACAACTTATTCTAAACCCAAATTTGGTTCAGAATCCAGGGTACTAACAATCCAAAGTTTAAGCTGTTTTATAAATGGAAAGACCACCGCTCGGTGGTCTTTTCTTTTTTTTAGCACTACTATTAATCAATTATTAATCGTTCTTTAGAAAAAGATTAATCGATAGCGTGCTGTTTCTTGGCCATGAATTAGTTAATTTACCCCTTTGCTACCGAAAAGAAATGAAAGGACCATTCTATATCATTATAGGCATTGTACTTACCGTGTTAAGTTGTGGTAGAGATAAGGACGACACTCTTTTTTTACTAAAAAAATCGAGCCATACAGGAATAAAGTTCACCAATACCCTTACACAGACACCGGACCTCAACATATTGAACTACCTTTATTTTTACAATGGCGCAGGTGTAGCTGCCGGCGATTTTAACGGAGACGGTCTGGTCGATCTTTACTTCACCTCTAATCAAGGCCAGGACAAATTATACTTAAATAAAGGCAACCTTGCTTTTAAAGATGTCACCCAAGAATCCAATCTCGGCAATGAGACCGGATGGACCACAGGGGTAACCCATGCCGACATTAACAACGATGGCCTTTTGGACCTTTACATTTGCAAGGTGGGCGATCACGGGATTATCCGAGGTCAAAACTTACTCTTCATAAATCAAGGAAATAACGAAAATGGCATTCCAACCTTTAAAGAAAGATCCAAGGAATATGGCCTGGATTTTATAGGGTATTCCACCCAAGCTGCATTTTTCGATTATGATCTAGATGGTGATCTGGACATGTACTTAATGAATCATTCCGTAAACCCCAATCGATCCTACGGCAAAGGCAATAAACGTAAAATTGTGGATTCCATGTCCGGGGATGTCCTGTTTAGAAATGATGATGGCAAATTTGTGAACGTATCAAAAGAAGCTGGGATTTTTCAAGGCACCATAGGTTACGGCCTGGGACTTGCAGTAAGCGATATCAACAATGATGGTTTTCCGGATATTTATATCGGCAACGATTTTTTTGAGAACGATTATCTCTACATCAATCAAAAAAACGGCACGTTTAAAGAAATTATTTCTGCAGACAATACAAAATTGGGGCATACCACCCACTTTTCCATGGGAAATGACATTGCCGATGTGAACAACGATGGACTTGCCGATATCCTTTCCTTGGACATGTTGCCCGAGGACTTGGAAACCTATAAAACATCCGGACTGGAACACCCCTACCCAGTTTATCAACAATATTTAAAAAATGGATTTGCACCACAGTTTATGCAGAATACACTTCATTTAAATCTGGATGGTGAAAATTTCGGGGAAATAGCCAATTTAAGTGGCATAGATGCCACAGAATGGTCTTGGGGAGCCCTATTTGCGGATTATGATAACGACGGACATAAAGACCTTTTTATATCCAACGGCATACAGGGCGTAACCAACGATATGGATTATATAAATTACATATCCAATAAAGAGATCCAACAGAATATAGAAAAAGGCCTGTCCGACAAGGACATGAAACTTATAGACCGTTTGCCCAAAAAGAAGGTTCAAAACTATTTTTTTAAAAATGGAGGAAGCGCCAATTTTAA
The DNA here is from genome assembly GCF_042134605.1 of Flagellimonas alginilytica. Lineage (GTDB taxonomy): Bacteria > Bacteroidota > Bacteroidia > Flavobacteriales > Flavobacteriaceae > Flagellimonas > Flagellimonas alginolytica. Next base: position 1,087,714 of record NZ_CP169638.1, read on the forward strand.
AAATGTAACCGAACTTTGGAGTCCTGCCTCACCCTCTTACAGTAACGGATGTGTGTATGCAGATTTGGATAACGATGGTGACTTGGAAATTATCGTAAACAACGTTAACCAAGAAGCCTTTATGATGGAAAACACCCTGAAAAACGGGAACTATCTTAAAATCAAATTTAAGGGGAGCAACAAAAATACCTTCGGTATTGGTGCAAAGGTAATTTTGCACAACAAAAATAGGATATCCGTTCAAGAAAATATTGCCACTCGCGGGTTTATGTCCGCAAAGGACAATAGCCTAAATTTTGGTATCGGAAACGATACAATAATCGATTCCATTCAAATTGTATGGCCCAAAGGCAAGTTCCAAACATTGCACAAAGTCGATGCCAACCAAGTGCTGAAGGTTTCGTATGCCAATGCATCAGGCAACTATTATAAAAATACAGAAACCAAGGGCACATCGGATTATATATCCTCTCCCACTCAACTAAATTTTAAGCACAAAGAATACCCTAGTCTGGATTTTGACCGGAACCCGCTCACACCCTTTGCCTACTCCAACGAAGGTCCGTCCACGGCGGTGGCCGACATAAATAACGATGGTTTGGACGATCTTTTTATATGTGGGGGGAAAAAACAAGCATCAAAATTATATCTACAGGATAAAACAGGCAACTTCTATGAACACCAACCGGAGCTTTTCGAAAAAGATGCCATCAACGAAGATATTGACCAAGTATTTGCCGACATTGATGCTGACGGAGACCTAGACCTGATCGTTGTTAGCGGAGGCAACGAATTTACCAATGGCAAGCCACTTCAACCAAGGTTGTACCGGAACATAAAGGGCCAATTCTCCAAAGAGGATAACACATTCAATGAAATTGAAATAAATGCATCTAAAATAGATGCCGTGGACTTTGATAACGATGGGGATCTAGACCTTTTCATCGCCTCAAATGCAGTACCGACAAAATTTGGTACAAAAAGCAATCAATTTCTTTTGGAAAATGACGGCAAAGGCAATTTTAGGAATATCACCACCGAGTTTGCACCCAACTTGTCATCTTTGGGCAACATAAAAGATTTTGCCTGGAAGGACATCGACAAAAACGGCTTCCCAGACCTTATTGTGGCAGGCCACTGGATTCCGATAAGCATATACCTGAACAATGGCAAGCAACTTTTGCCCCAAGCAAATAACGGCCTTGCCCATACGAACGGTTGGTGGAACTGCATTGAACTCGGCGATATGGACAATGATGGTGATTTGGACATCCTTGCAGGTAATTGGGGATTGAACACCAAATTTTCGGCATCGGTCAGCAAACCCATCACACTGTACATAAACGATTTTGATAACAACGGCTCCATAGAAACCGTGGTAACACATTACCATGGTGATCGAGAAACAGCTTTTGCATCCAAGGACGAACTCTCCAAACAAATGCCATTTTTAAACAAAAAATTCCTTTTCTATAAAGATTTTGCAAAGGCCTCTTTGGAAGAGCTGTTCGGTGAAGAAAAGTTACAGCAAGCAACAAAAAGACAGGTGTACATGCTGGGTACCTCCTATTTTGAAAATGATGGCAACAACAGCTTTACGTTGAAGCCCCTGCCACGACTGGTCCAATCTTCCTCCGTGAACGATATCCACTTGGCAAAAAACAATAAAGAAAAGATTAATGAAATATTAATGGTCGGCAATAATTTTGAGATAAGCACCCAACTTGGTAGATTGGATGCTTCGCACGGGTTTTTATTGACGAACAATGAGCAGGGCAATATAACCTGGAAGCAAAGTCTGGGCATTTCCGGTGCTGCCAGAAAAATTAAAAGAATTAATAGAAACGGAAACACTGGATTCATCATTACGATGAACAATGAAGCTCCCATTTTTTTGGTCAAAAATAGCGATAGATGAAACTAAAATATACAACTGCGATTATATTTATATTGGGTCTGGTATCTTGTAACAACAAAAAGAATGACAGTCCCCAAGAAGAACAAAAGATAGAAACCTTATTTACTCTTTTGGAACCCGAGGAAACAGGTATCTCCTTTATCAACAAAGTAGAAAACCAGAAGAACTTCAATATTTTCAAGTATCGGAATTTTTATAATGGTGGAGGTGTGGCCATTGGGGATATAAACAACGATGGCCTACAGGATATTTACCTAACCGGCAACATGGTGTCCAACAGACTTTACCTGAACAAGGGCAACATGCAGTTTGAGGACATCTCGGAAAAAGCTGGTGTTTTAGGCAATAAACCCTGGTCCACCGGAGTGGTAATGGTGGACATAAACAACGATGGGTTAATGGATATTTATGTCTGCAACGCAGGGAATATGGAAGGCAATAACCACGACAACGACCTCTACATCAATAACGGGGATCTAACGTTTACCGAAAAAGCAGAAGAGTACAATCTTGCCAAAACGGGCTTCACCACACACGCTTCCTTTTTTGATTATGACAAGGATGGTGATTTGGATGCCTATATTTTGAACAATAGCAATATCCCAGTGAGTAGTTTAGGGTATGCCGAGCAACGCGAAGTCAGGGCCCAGGATTGGGAAGGTGTTCCGGACATTTTTAAAGGAGTTGGTGATATGTTGTTGAGGAACGATAACGGAAAATTCGTAGATGTAAGCGAAGAGGCAGGCATCTACGGTAGCTTGATCGGTTTTGGCCTTGGTGTAATGGTCACCGATTTCAACGGCGACATGTACCCCGATATTTATGTATCCAACGACTTTTATGAGAGAGACTACCTCTATATTAATCAAAAAAACGGGACATTTTCGGAAGAGATCAAAGATTGGACGTCACATTTAAGCCTTTCCGCAATGGGTATCGATGTAGCCGACATTAATAACGACGGTCTCAACGATATTTTTATTACGGACATGCTACCAGAGGAAGAGTCTCGGGTAAAATCCGTTATGGAGTTTGAAGGGTACAATATTTTTGATTTAAAGAAAAGTAAGGATTTTGGACAACAATACATTCAAAACACCTTACAATTGAACAACGGAAACGGCACGTTCTCGGAAGTGGCGTACTACAGCGGAGTAGATGCCACGGATTGGAGCTGGGCCGGTCTTATGTTCGATATGGACAATGATGGCCTCAAAGATATATTTATAACCAACGGTATTAATCATGATCTTACCGATTTGGACTTTGTGGACTTTTTTGCCAACGAAATCGTTCAAAAAATGGCACTTACGGGCAAAAAAGAGTCGATTGATTCCATCATAAGTAGAATGCCCATAAAACCGCAGCCCAACTATGCGTACAAAAACAATGGGGACATTACCTTTAAAAACGCAAACAAAGATTGGGGATTTGATCTTCCCTCCCGCTCCAATGGGGCCGCATATGCAGATTTGGACAACGATGGGGATTTGGACCTGGTCATAAATAATGTAAACACTCCGGCCTTTGTCTATAAAAACAATACCGATTCTCAATTGGCCCATAACTACATCCAACTAAAGTTTAAGGGACCAAAAAATAACCCCTTTGGCATTGGAACTTTGGCCAAAATCTATTTTGATGGAAATATAATTAACCAGGAATTAATTCCTTCCAGAGGCTTTCAGTCCTCGGTACAGTACGATATGACCTTTGGTCTTGGAAAGACCGAAGCTCTGGATTCCATTAGGGTTATTTGGCCGGACAACCAGACCCAAAAATTTGAAAATACGGAAGCAAATCAAGTATTGACCGTGGATTATACCAATGCAATGGAAATCTATAGTCTTCCGAAAAATAAAGCTGTAAAATCTTTTCTCAAGAAATTAAGTTCCGATGCGGTCAAGGCACACAAGGAAGATAATTACAACGACTTTGACTACGAAGGATTGATCTCCCACAAAGTATCCCAAGAAGGTCCATCACTGGCCGTTGCCGATGTTAATGGCGATGGCAACGAAGATTTTTATATCGGCGGCGCCAAAGGGCAGCCGGGCACCTTGTACATTCATCAAGGAAACGGCAAGCTTACGGCCAAAAAGGCAACCGCTTTTGAAGAAGACCGGGAGTTCGAGGATGTGGCCGCATCATTTTTTGATGCAGATGGAGATGGAGACCTCGACCTAGTGGTTGGCTCAGGAGGCAACGTAGTCAGTATGGAGCGCACTTATAAGGCACGGCTATATGTAAACGATGGAAAAGGAAATTTTTCAAAATCCAAGAACGAACTACCCTCCACATTTAAAAATATTTCCACAATTTCTACTTACGATTACGACAACGATGGAGATGTGGATATTTTTATTGGGTCTCGAAGTGTTGTTGGAGTATACGGCATCTCTCCAGACCACCTGCTTCTCGAAAACATGGGAGATGGCACTTTTAACAATGTTACGGAACGTTTGGGGTACGACCTAAAAAATGCCGGAATGGTTACCGACTCCAAATGGGAAGATCTAGATGGAGATGGCAAAAAAGACCTAATCGTAACCGCCGAATGGGACACCCCGAAAATCTATAAAAACACAGGTCGAAGATTGACTAAAATGACCACCTCTTTGGACAGTTTGTACGGATGGTGGAACACCGTGGAAACGGCCGATCTAGATGGAGATGGAGACCAAGATCTTATTTTGGGCAATCAGGGTCTGAACCTGCATTACAAACCAACCGAGTATTCGCCAATGAAATTATACATCAACGATTACGATAACAATGGTACCATTGAACAGATTATGACGATCCAAGAAAATGGTGGGGACTATCCAATTCATCAAAAAAGAGAACTTACCGACCAACTACCTTCACTAAAAAAACAAAACCTAAAGGCGTCGGACTATGCACAAAGGACCATTCATCAACTTTTCCCTAAAGAGATCATGGATAAATCGATTGTAAAAAGAGTAGAAACTTCAGCCTCTGTGATCGCAATTAACGAAGGTGGGGGCAAATTCACTATAAAAAAGCTGCCACCGCGAGTACAACTATCCTGTGTTTGTGATATTATGTGTACCGATGTCAACAATGATGGCAATTTAGATTTGATTATGGCAGGGAACAACTACGAATTTAAACCCCAATTCTCTCGATTGGATGCCAGTCAAGGCAACCTATTGCTGGGGGACGGAAATCTAAACTTTGATTGGCAAGATTATGAGACCAGTGGTTTTAAGATCAGGGAAGAAGTTAAATATCTTAAACAGTTCAAAGATAAAAACGGTAAAATTTATGTGATTGCCGCCATAAACAACAACAAACCTAAGATCTTTGCTGTAAATGAATAGGCTTATATCCATATTGTTTATTTTGGTTGTTCTGGGTTCTTGCAAAAAAGAGGGCAGCCTTTTTAACAACCCGGAGGCACATAAAACCGGGGTAACATTTACCAATGCCCTGACCCCTACCAACGACCTGAGCATTTTGGACTACCTCTATTTTTATAATGGAGGAGGCGTATCCGTCGGAGATATAAACAACGACGGTCTGCCCGATATTTTTTTTACTGGAAATCAGGTGAAAAACAAACTATACCTGAACAAGGGCGACCTTAAGTTCGAAGATATTTCCGTCAGTGCGGGAGTACAAGGCAACAGTTCTTGGAATACCGGGACTACCATGGCCGATGTGAACGGGGACGGGTTTCTGGACATTTATGTATGTGCCGTGGTCGGCATCAATGGATTTAACGGTTTTAACGAGCTGTACATTAATAATGGGGACAATACATTTACCGAAAGTGCGGCCAAATACGGACTGGACTTCGATTCCTACAGTTCCAATGCAGCTTTTTTCGATTATGACCTGGATGGCGACCTGGACCTCTACCTCCTTAACCATGCCGTGCACACCCAAAACTCTTTTGGTCGTTTTGATCTAAGGTACGAACGCCGTTACGAAACAGGCGACAAACTTTTACGAAACGACAATGGAACTTTTACCGACGTAAGCGAAGAAGCAGGAATCTACGGAGGAATCAACGGTTATGGCCTTGGATTGGCCATTGCTGACTTTAATCAAGATGGATATCCCGATATTTATGTAGGCAACGATTTTCATGAGGATGACTACTATTACCTCAACAATGGAGATGGCACCTTTACCGAGAGCCTAAAAAAATACTTTGGTCACACTTCAAGGTTTTCCATGGGGAGCGATGTAGCCGATATCAACAACGATGGTAGGCCGGATTTACTTTCTTTGGATATGTTGCCAGAAGACGAAGTGGCCCTAAAATCCTCCGAAGGGGATGATAATATACAAACCCAAAAAATGCGAATAGAACGCTTCGGGTATCATTACCAGTTTACCAGAAATATGTTGTTCGTTAACCAACCTGACGGCAATTTTATGGAAACGGCCTTAATGAGCGGCATTGCAGCGACCGACTGGAGCTGGAGCGCCCTTTTTGGTGATTATAACCTAGATGGCCAGCAGGATGTATTTATTTCCAACGGGATTCCCAAAAGGCCCAACGACCTCGACTTTATCAAGTTTGTCTCCAGTGAACAGATCCAGGGCAAAATGGACAATACCAAGTTAGTGGACCAGCAAGCCTTAGCTTTAATGCCTTCGGGAAATGTTCACAATTATGTGTTCAAAGGAGGTAAAGACCTGTTATTCGACGACATGTCGGACAAATGGATCAACAAAGACACCTTAATTTCCGGAGCAACTGCCGTGGCAGACCTCGATGGTGATGGTGACCTGGATTTGGTAACGAACAACATTAATCAACCCGCCTCCCTTTACATCAATAAAACCAACGGCAAGGGCAATTATATAAAACTAAGGTTCGATTACACCAAAAACAATACTTTTGGAATCGGGACCAAGGTATATTCCTATTCCAAGAACGGACTTCAGTTCAAAGAACTTTTCCCGACCCGTGGGTTTCAGGCATCTTCGGAGCCCATGATTCATTTTGGTTACAAAAATGAAGAGCAAATCGACTCCATAAAAATTATTTGGCCGAACAAAACCTATCAAGTTCTGCCGGATGTAGCTGCCAACCAAACCATAACCATCAAACCAGAAAATACCAGGCCTTTCGACTATAGATCGTTGCATAAGCCGGTAAAACAATTATTTGAACCTGTAGCCAACACTTTGGGATTGGATTATTACCACGTGGAAGACAACTATACGGACTTTAATAGGGAAAAGCTGATTCCTTACCAAATCTCCGATCGGGGTCCGGCCATGGCGATTGGAGATCTTAACGGTGATGGCAAGCAAGATATTTTCCTAGGTGGATCCAAGTATAAATCCGCAAAAATTTATATTCAAAAAGACACCTCCTTTATAGATCAAAAGTTTGCCGATCTCCAAAAAGATTCCATTCAAGAAAATATTTCGGCCGCGATTGCCGATTTTAACAATGATGGTGAGAACGATTTAATCGTAAGTTCCGGTGGTGGGGATTTTTTCGGAAAAGCAAGTCCGTTGTTGGATGCATATTACCAGAAAAAGGACACGGTTTTTACATTGATCACCTTGCCGGAAAAATATCAAAATTCATCCGTTGTCCGTCCTTTTGATTTCGATGGGGACGGTGATCTGGATGTTTTCATAGGTGGACATACAATTACAGCGAAATTCGGAGCGCCAGCCAGTTCCTACTTGCTCGAAAATGAAAACGGCATTTTTACGGTGAACACTTCCTTTGAAACCCATTCCAAAGGAATGGTGACCGATGCCATATGGAGTGACTTCGACGGAGACAACATAACCGACCTTATAATTGTTGGAGAATGGATGTCCCCTAAATTCTTGAAAAACCAAAACGGCACGTTCACAGAAATAAAACAGGAAAATCTTTCCGGGCTTTGGCAAACTATTGAAGCATTTGACATCGATGCAGATGGAGATATGGATTATCTGCTTGGCAATTGGGGCACCAACTCTAAATTTAAAGCTTCGTCCAAGTATCCCATGAAATTGTTTTTTAACGATTTTGACAAGAATGGCCAGACCGAAACGGTTACGGCAATGCAAAAAAATGGCAACTATTACCCTTTGGAGACTTTGGATGGACTGGCATCTCAAATGGTCTTTCTTAAAAAGAAATATACTACCTATGCTTCTTTTGCCGGGCAAACCATGGAAGACATATTTGGCAAGGAAGCATTGGAGGAAGCCGCCATATTAGAAGTGAGCACGCTAAAATCGGGATATCTGAGAAATGAAGACGGGAATTTTGTTTTTGTTCCCTTTGCCAACCAACTTCAAGTGGCACCAATAATGTCTTTTCTGGTAGACGATTTTGATGGTGACGGCACATCCGAAGTTTTGGTCGGTGGCAATTATTTTGGTGTAAAACCATATCACGGCAGACTGGATTCTTTCCCTGGCGCCCTACTAAAAAGTGAGAACGAAATTATAATGGGCAATCAGTTGGGCTTGGATTTCACCAAAAAATCCATTCGACACCTTCAAACTATTAGTATAAACAACCAAAAATATCTGTTGGCAGTATTCAACAACGATAAACTACAAGTCTATAAAATCAACAAATAAGCAAAAGGCCATGAAAAAAAGAATAAGCATATTCACAGCATTGGTATTGGTTCTGGCATCATGCCAAAAAAAACAGGAACCTATTGAAATTTCTCCAGAGGAGTTCCATGCTTCCGTGGACAAAGTCATCGAGGTCATGATTCATGATATTTTCTCTCCTCCTGTTGCCAGTAGGATTTTTGCCTACCCGAATATTGCCGCTTACGAAATCGTGGCCCTAAAAAATGATTCATATAATTCCTTGGCGGGGCAGGTTACCGGTCTGGAAAGCATTCCAAAACCCGAAAACGAAGAGAACATCAATTACGAAATGGCAGCCTTGGTGGCCCACATGAATTTGAACAAGAGACTTATCTTTTCCGAGGAAAGGATTGAAAGTTTCCGAGACAGCCTTTATACTATTTGGACAGAAAAAAATGAACCTGTTTTTATGGCTTCCAAGCAATACGGCCTGCAAGTAGCCAATTTTATCGGCGAATGGATGGATAAGGACAATTACAAGGAAACCCGTACCATGCCCAAGTTTTCAGTGGATTCAGAGGACCCCTCCAGATGGCAGCCCACCCCCCCGGCCTACATGAACGGTATTGAACCACATTGGGAGAAAATACGTCCCTTTGCCATAGATTCAGCTCAACAATTTAAACCTATACCTCCTCCAGAATTTTCAATGGAAAAAGACTCCGATTTTTACAAAGAGGTGATGGAAGTTTATGAAGTACGTAAAAGTATGATCGGAAAAGGTGATAAATCCGAAGAAATTGCCATTGCACAATTTTGGGATTGCAACCCTTATGTTTCGGTAACCCGGGGACACCTAATGTTCGCAACAAAAAAAATTACACCTGGAGCGCATTGGATCGGCATATCCAAAATTGCTTCCAGAAAAACAAATGCCGACTTTGCCAAAACCGTTTATGCCTATACAAAAACATCTATTGCGATCGCAGATGCCTTTATTAGTTGTTGGGACGAGAAATACAGAAGTAATCTTATCCGTCCGGAAACCGTAATTAACGAGTATATTGACGATAGTTGGGAGCCCGTTCTACAAACTCCCCCATTTCCCGAATACACCAGCGGACACAGTGTAGTTTCCGGTGCTGCGGCCGTTGCCTTAACCGATATTTTTGGTGACGATTTTGCTTTTGATGACGATACCGAAGTAGCCTACGGACTGCCTGTTCGATCGTTTACCTCGTTTAATCAAGCAGCTGATGAGGCTGCATTGAGCAGAATGTACGGTGGTATCCATTACCGTGCAGCCATTGTTGTAGGCATTAAGCAGGGTAGAGATCTTGGAAAATTTGTAGTGGACAAATTGGATATGACCAAAGGTTAATCCCTATTTTTGTTCCTTAGTTATGAGGAAGATCAGTTCAATTATTTTAGCCCTTTTAGTGGGGGTGATCCTGTGGTATCTTTTTTTAAAACCACAGGATTATCAAGTTAATTTCAAGGCAAAGGCCATACCCGGTACCATATTCGAAACTGTTAAGGCTTGGAACCAAGGTTTCGACTCGGTGTCACCCATCCGGTACACGAGCCCCCGCCACTTTGAGCAGACCATTTTTGTGAACGACTCCACTCATGTGTACGAATGGGAGATCGACCCGATTCACGATTCGCTAAGTGCCGTTCAGGTAAATATTAAAGATGTACACAATTCGTTGAACAATAGGTTGGCTGTTCCCTTTGCCGACACCGATTTTGAAAAAGGGTCACGAAAACTCCTCTTGGACTTTAACGATTTCCTGATCGATCATATAAAGAATTTTACGGTTTCTATCGAAGGAGAAGAGGAAACCTTCTCTTCGTTCTGCGCCTGTGTACAACTAAAAACAACCCCAGAGGACAAAGCCAAGGGTATGATGGCCAATTACAATTTTTTGAACGCCATTCTAATTGAAAAAGAAATAAAGCTCAATGGCCCTCCTTTTGTAGAAGTACTGGATTGGGATTTGGAAAACAATAGTCTATCCTATAACTTTTGTAATCCTATCATACGTTCGGAACGTTTGCCCGACCATCCGGATATTGAGTACAAACGAATCTTTAGCAAAAACGCCATTAAAGCAGTTTATCACGGAAATTATATAACATCCGACCGAGCATGGTATGCCATTTGGGACTATGCAGAAAAGAATAGTATCCCAATCGAGAAACAGCCTTTGGAAGTTTTCTACAACAACCCAAATATGGGAGGAAACGAACTGGAATGGACCACGGAGGTATTTATGCCCATAAAGGAAACCAATGAATAAAATTGTCTTTGCTTTTATTTTGATCGCATTACAGGCCTGTGCACAAAAGTCCTATTTGGCACAATTGGATCCCATGGGCAAGTTTCCATCCAAACTAAAAGAAGTATCGGGTATGGAAATTACCCATGATGGGGAAATCTGGGTAATAGAGGATAGCGGCAACAAAGACCATGTCTATTTGGTAGATCAAGAGGGTGATATAAAAAAGTCTTTGGAAATAGACCATGCCAAAAATGAGGATTGGGAAGATTTGGCCATGGACAACAATGGCAACCTTTATATCGGGGATTTTGGAAATAATGGAAATGACCGCAAAAACCTGGTGATTTACAAGGTTCATAAAGACGAAATGGGCAAAGAAGAGCCCAACGCAGAAAAAATCGAGTTTAAGTACCCTGAGCAGAAAGAGTTTCCCCCTAAAAAAGAGAATCTATATTTTGACACCGAAGGTTTTTTTCACCTGGATGACCACCTCTATATTTTTACCAAAAACAGAACAAGACCGTACTCCGGAAAAACATGGATATATCGTGTACCGGATAAAGAAGGGGACTACAAGGCCGAGTTTTTGGGTGATCTGTTCTTGTGCAGTGATCAGGATCATTGCTCGGTAACCGGGGCGGATATTTCCCCAGATGGCAAAACTATCGCACTTTTAAGCTATGGTTACATATTCCTGTTGACAGATTTTGATGCTCCCAACTTTACCAATGCATCCATAAAGATAATAGACATCAACACTCCTACACAAACAGAATCGATCTGTTTTGTAAATAACCGCACACTTTTTATTGCCGATGAGCAAAACAACCATGGTGGTCGTAAACTATACAGGTTGGATATCGACTAAAATCCCAACCCCAGGCCAAAGGCAAAACGCACACCATCCGTACTGTTAAAGAGTCCAAAGTTGGCAGATAGGACGTCGGCACCGTTCAAAATAAAACCACCCCCATAGGAATTATGCCATTTTTTGGATTCATCGCCAGGGAACCATACCCGTCCATAATCGAAACCACCATATATACCCGGCGTTACCGGCAACACACCGGTTTTGGTACGCCTAAAACTATAACGCAGGTCGGTACTTTGAACATAGGCCTTTTTTCCCGTAAATCTTTGGAAACGGAAACCACGAAGTCCATTGTTGCCCCCTAAACTTGCTGCTTGATAAAACTCGTAGCCGTCCCCAAGGGTAAAATGTGCGTTAACTTTTGAGGCCAACACAACTCGACCATCTGCGGTAAGTTTATGGTCCATGGAAAAGGAAGGTTTTATGTAACCAAAGGACCTTGAAGAATCGTCCAGATTGGTTTTGAACCCACCTTCTAGGCTAAATGCCATTCCGATGGTCGGGAAAGCATTATTGTCCGCATTGGAATAATGGTAAGAGGCATCCGCACCAAAGAAACTTAAATGGCTTTCCTCTCCGTTGGCAATATAGAATTCATTGATAAATCTATCCTCTGTCTCCTCTATTTCGATATTTTCATAAGAAATCCCAAGCTTTACCTTGGATCCATAAAATCCTCGCCACACCAAAGCAGGTGAAAACTGTAATGTTCGGATACGCACCCTGTTGTAGTCCAGCCCCAAAGGTTCATCATCATCATTGTTCACCGATTCGTTGCCAAAACCAAAAAAATTGAGGGTAAAATTAGGGCTTGTAAAACGGGCATCCAATGCCAGGTTGACCTTATTGAACACATGGGCAAATTCCCCGTTATACCCTAGATCAAATCCATTGGTGGCAAAAAAATAGGACGCATTAAAAGTATGTTGTTGCGTAAATGGATTTTTTCTGAATCCATTAAAGGTATAGGTGTTGGTAAGTCCAATTTTTACCCCATCGTCCGGATTAAAACCGATCATCGGGAGCACTTGGTTGTTATTCCCTTTTATATTCAAAAAGTCATAGGTGTTGGTATCATAATCGTTCACTAATTTGATCCTACCGGCATAGGCTTCATCTAGAGTATTTTTCTTAGTTTTAAAATCATACACCGATATCCTTTTGGAGTCTTCGGAGATTTTATAGGTGTCGTTGTTCTGTCCTCCTGCAATCCGAATCTTTATTTTGGAGTCGGCTGTTTTAATATTGAATACATCATCATCATCCAAACCATACAACCAGATTTCCTTGGTATATTCTGGGCTGTAGACCTTGCTGAAAAACAAGTCTGTCATCTCTCCACCTTTTATTCTATAGCCCCGTACCTCGACATTCCCATTGGGCATGGATACAATAGTAAAATAATCGTCTTTATCCGTTCCCGTCACCACACTGTATTTATTGAGCACGGCAAAATATTCCTTAGCGGTCTCGACCAAGTTTTGCTTTCTGGCCAATAAAATTGACTTGATCTCCGTCAGTGTTTCGTCCCTAACTTCTTCGGGAAAAGCCATAAAGGCATCATCAATAATATCTGCATTGATATTATCTTGGATAAACTTGGCTTGCTCTATCCACATATCCAAGTCGGCTTCGGACAATAATGCCATATCCAAAGCAAATGTTCTTGGTGAGGATGTAAAGCCTTTAACGCTTCGCACTTTTTCGTGAAATCCTTCAAAAATTCGAAGTGCCGGTACAGCTCTAGAGCCAAAATTCATGATAAGACCATCTCCCCAGCGAGAATACACTTGATCACGATCTCTTGGAATGGGTTTATATAATTTATTCCCGTTTTCCTGCTCAAACTCAGCCCAACGCCATTGATCTACGTGCCTGTCCCAGTCTCCCACAAGGATATCGAACAAACGCGCTTTTACATATTCTTTGTGATCGATACTATACTCCTCATCTTCTCGTAATTTATCCATGAGGTCGTATGTGCTTTCTATTTTTTTTGTATAGCCAAAACTTTTTAGGTTATCGTGATCGTCGGACACATGCTCCTCGATCATATAAAGCTCATCGCCAAATTCTTGGTTATAGTCCCCCAAAACAGATTGTTTGGGCACGTAATACAATTTCGGGTTGGTATGGAACATTCCCAGGGCATCGGAAAGTTTACCTATGGTAAAAGGGGCATATGGGTGTGCGCCGGTATATAGGTCCAACAACAACTTTTCTGTGTAGGTATCCTCAAACTGACCTATAATATACTGATCCTGAAAAGCAATGGCCTGCAAATATCTTTCGGCGCTTTTTCTTAGGCCGCGCATTACATATTCCTTTCCTTGCCTATCGGCAAGACGCAACGAATTGGATTGATTCCCCCCTCCTTTCCTGACCACAGTCAATCCACCAAAAAGCGTATCGAGCCGAACGGTGGGGGCCTTTACCTGTGTGGCGTAATATTTTCGATAACGCTCACCCCACAGCCACTTATGAACCCCACTTTTTTCTATATCCTCGGCCGAATACACCGAAGCCATTTTGTATGCTGGGAACTCATCGGAAAGTTCCACTTTTTTAGTAGATCTATCAGGAGGTAGGACTTGGGTTTCGAACAAAAGCTCGTGACTATCTGCATCGGCACCATAGAACTCGACTTTGGAAGAGCCGTCCGTGAATACTTTGAGGATGGCATATCCATTTCTTCCGGTGGAAAATTTGCTGCCATTCAATAAGCGTGTGGCTCCTGTTTTGGCTCCGGAACCGCTTACAATTTGTGGTTTTCCAAACTCCTTAATGTATTGAAGCGTATGTTCGTGACCGGAAGCAAAAATCACCTTGTCCGAATATTGAGAGAGGGTTACGATTCGTTTTTTCAGTTCGTTGTAGCGCCTGTTGGTAATATCTTCTGCCGTGGCCCCGGAAGTTTTTCTCAAAAGATTGATCGCCGACCCTAAAATGGGCATGGGCACCTTGCCACCATTAGGGTACAAACCTTGTTTAAAGGAATATTGACCACCGTGCGACCCATAAGTGAACATAGGATGGTGCATGGCCACAAGAATGGTTTTATCCCTGTTTTTTTTAATCAAACTTTCAAACTCCTCAAAGAACCGGCCCCTGTTTTTAATCTCGCACTCATCATTCATGGTTGGGTGCTTGTCCCAATTGACCAGGTACCATTCCGTATCGATGGCAATTACCAATAGTTCATCGTTGATTTCTATATCTTCAATGGGGCAGCCGTTCTCCGGTTGAAAGGCTTCATTATCGTCCAGTGCATCCTCCACGTATTCCTCCTCTCTTTTTAGACCCTTCAGCCCATCGCTGTACCAATCGTGGTTTCCAGGAATAAACAAGGTTTTTCCCTTAAAATTATCCAAAGTAGCCAATTGCGCATCCAAATAATGTTTGGAATGTTCATATCCTTCTCGATCTTTATCTTTATCCACAAAACCTGCCGGGTAAATATTGTCCCCTAAAAAAATTGCCGTGCTATTTTTGTCGGCATTGTCCAAAACATCTTTGATTTTTTTTAAGGTGGGGTTGAGCTCTCCCATGGGAGACTTCCCTGCATCTCCTATCAGATAAAAAGTGTGCTCTACTTCTTTATCTTCCCACCCGGTATTGTTGGTAAAAGGCTCGGCATATTTGGTTTGGTACGTTGCACAGCCATACAAAAACACAATTAATAAGCCTATAAAGTAATGTTTCTTCATATCTCACAAGGTTGATTCCAAAATTTTGTAATTTGGATGTCTCCAATCAGAAGATATGTCGGAAATTGTTGAAAAAACTAAACTCTTCGTTACCAATCTATTAACAGAAAAGCTAGATTCCAAGTTCTTGTACCACAACTTACGACATACCGAACGAGTTGTTAAAAGTACTAAAGAATTGATCAACTACTATGACCTTGGAGAGGTAGAAAATGAAAGATTGCTCGTTGCGGCATGGTTTCACGATGTAGGCCATGTGAACGGAATGGAAGAACACGAAGAAAAAGGATGTAAGATCGCAACCGATTTTCTTACGGATAACGGCGTGGATAACACTACTATAGAGGAAGTATGCTCCTTGATCATGGCCACCAAAATGTCCAAAGAGCCCGATAATTTAATGGAGAGCATAATTTGTGACGCGGATTTTTCGCATTTGGCAAAGAGAAGCTATTGGGAGACCACCGATTTTTTAAAAGACGAACTTGAGGAATTGGGTGTTGGCAAATATACCTCCAAGCAATGGAGGGACAAGAACATTAAAATGTTCCGAAATCATGTTTTTTATACGGATTATGCCAAGGAAAATTGGGAAGACGGAAAGCAAAAAAACCTAAAACAACTTCTTAAAGAAAAGAAAGACGAAAAGAAGATCGCCAAGAAAGAGGCCTTAAAGGCCAAATATAAAAGTGAAAGTCCTGACCGCAGTGTACAAACACTATATCGCGTAACCCTTCGCAACCACTTAAAACTCAGTGATATTGCAGATACCAAGGCCAACATTTTGCTATCTGTAAACGCCATCATAATTTCTTTGGTACTGGCCAATTTGTTCACCAAATTGGACAATCCTTCCAACTCCTATATGATCTACCCAACGTTTATATTGATTTTGTTCAGTGTAATTTCCATGGTCCTTTCCGTGTTGGCCACTAGGCCGAATATTACATCGGGCAAGTTCACCAAGGAAGATGTTGAGAAAAAAAGGGTAAATCTGTTGTTCTTTGGCAATTTCCATAAAATGGAGCTACAAGAATACGAATGGGCTTTAAAAGAATTGATCAAGGATAAGGACTATGTATACTCCTCTCTCACCAAAGACCTCTACTACTTGGGCGTGGTCCTAGATCGAAAATACAAGATTTTGCGCGTAACCTACAACATATTTATGCTGGGCATAATTATATCGGTACTTGCATTTGGAATCGCATTTAGGTTTTTTGGACCGGACAGATTGATTTTTTAGATCAAAGACTCAATTCGGCCATTAGGTCATCATACGTATAGGTCCTTTCCGATTTTTTATCCTTTTGATATAAAATCTCGGCCCTGATCGCCTTTAATCCAGATACACCCTGTACACCTTCGAGCTCAACAATTTCTATATTATTGGTAAAATAACCCTTGGCCTTTAAAAAGCTGATGTACCTTAGGTATTCCTTTTCGTCCTTACGTTGCGAATACACTATGGACAACTTTCCTTTTTGGGTAAGGCGCTCATTGGTCCCTTTGATATAGGATTTATCGATACGCTTTTTAATCACCTCGTACCTTGCATTATATGTACCGTCCACATCAAAACGCTTTTCGTCCATTCTAAAACGTATGGCCAAAGATGTGCTGTACACCAATAATAGGGAGGCCACATCCAATTTTACCGGCAAATGGGGCTTTAGGGCGTAATATCTGTTTTCCATTTCGCACATTACCTGAAGTTGCCAAAGCCTTAGGTTGCTCAAGAACAACTCACTAAATTCCCTATCCTTGGCTATGGAACTTCCTATGTACATGTTATGCTCCACTCCATCGGTTTTGTATCGCTCAAAATAGTGTGGGAACATCTCCTGTGCTTCTTCCTGTTTTTTGTCCAGTAAAGCTGCCAGCTTCATGTTGGCCTCCATTACACTGTCATCATAATTTTTACGATGGTCGTAATAACTTTCGGTAGCTCTATCTATTTTCTCGTTGTATTTATCCAGAAGTACTTTTATCTCGGTGTCCTCTCCTTTTTGTAGGTGATCGAACACGGGGCACACTTCTTCTTTTACAAAATCAAAAACCGCTTGTTCCGTATGGGTAAACAAAGCTTCTTTAACCTCGCTCAAATAGTTGTTTACCCTGAACATTAATTCTTCGTAGATGGGAAGCTTGTATTTTTTGAAAGCAATTTCCAAAACATCGTTTATTTCGGAAAGCTGTATCATTAAATCCCTTTGAATCGCGAGATTTCTTTCTTTTGATGAATCCTTGATATCTATCTGGCCATACAACGGATACACGTTCTTGAAAACTATTTCCTTGAACACAGGTTCTTCGCCGGCCATTTCGGTGGCCATAAAGCGTTTGGCCTCTTCTTGGAACTTCCAATAGACCGACGGATGGACAGAGGTACACTCGTGTTGGATAACGGCATCTATCAAGTTTTCCTCCTCCTCAATGGTGCGCATCACTGCCGCAACAATATACGGCATAACATCATCCAATTTATTGGCATTCACGCTATTGAGCTCGTTTACTTTGCCGGACACCAGTTCCAGCACTCCTACCAGTTCCCCATTAACGGCAATTGGGGCCAAAATGGCACTTTTTATGCCTTGGTCCATTAAGTTTTTATACGGTTGGACTTTTCCTTCTGTCTTTTTAAAATATTTCTCTACGTTGGAAATTGCAAAATATTTATTCTCCTTAAACAGTTTTCCATGGGAATAGGTACAAAAAGATGAATCGCATTCCTCCATATCGTTTCCGTTAAGGATGTAGCTCTCCATACCTTTGCCGTAGATCTTGAAAAAGTGGTTCGCACTCGAATCATACCCTGCAAAACCTACTTTAATATCGTTCAGGTTAAAAAACGATCTAAAAGTATCTTCGAAGCTCTCCATAAAGGACTCCCTGTCCTTTTGGGTCTTTCCAATCAGGGTAGATTTTATTTCCGAAACCGAGTGCTCCGCGGTAACATCGAACATATTGGAAATAACAAATCCTTTGGCGATAAAACTATTGGGCGGAATTTTTTCTTTCCACAGGTCCAGGTTATAAAAGTTGTCCAACAGCTCATCTACATCTTCCTGGGTAATTTCCTTGGCCTTTTCGGTGGGAGTAATTTCCATAAAGTCCGCGTTGTACAAAATTCGGTATCTGCGCATTACCCCATTGGTATCGGGGATATCGTAAAAGAAAGGACGCTTAAAATCCAAGTTGTACCCATAATAGAATTTGAGAATTACGGTACTTCTCATAATGTAACCGAACTCATTGGGTATATTGGTTATTTCTGGTTCAAAGTCCTCTCCGGCATCTTTTAAAATCTGTCGAAATCGTTCAGAAGAATTGAACACAATATTTTCAAAAGGAGTCGAAGCCGTCTTGATCTCATTTTTGGTCAAGATGGGCGAAAAAGAATCTTCTAAGATCACCCTGATTACATCCTTGTGCTTGTCCAATAAGGACAAGTCCGTAAAACCTTCCCTTAAGATAGGGTACGGAGCCTGCACGTCCAATACATACTTTGCCCGTTCGGCCACATGCTCGTTGGGGCTATTTACCTGTTCATCATAGTGTTCCAACAATTTATTGAAACTAACTAGTTGAACCAAAGGACTTTCAGCATTGTAATCTTGCTTCATACGCAATTAGTCGAGGATTGTGATGCAAAGTTACAAAAAGTAACGATGCCCGTCCTTTTATCGATATCTTTATGGACAAATCACCATTTTTAAGGATATTTAGCAAAAAACATTTTCATGTCCTCTTCATCCCGGTTGAACCGTGCCTATAAAAATGCCAAGACCATTTGGTTCGGCGAGGAAGACAAGTTCATCTTTTTCAGCGATTGTCATCGCGGCGACAATAGCTTTGCGGATGATTTTGCCAATAACCGAAATATATACTTCCATGCCCTTAACCATTACTATCGCGAAGGTTTTTGTTATGTAGAATTGGGCGATGGTGACGAACTCTGGGAAAACCTGAGCTTTGATTCCATTTTTGAAGCGCACAAGAACGTGTATCAACTCTTGCGAAGGTTCCATTTGGAGCAACGCTTGCACATGCTCTGGGGCAACCACGATATGGTGTACCGGGACCCCGAATACGTAGAAAAAAATCTCTCCCACTATTTTGAGCCCATTGATGGTTCGGACAAAGAACTTTTTGAGGGCATTACTTATCACGAAGCTTTGATCTTAAAACATAAGGATACGGAACAAGAGATCTTTTGTATCCACGGACACCAAGCGGATTGGTGGAACTATGTCTGTTGGCGTATTGGCCGCTTTTTGGTCAGGATCTTGTGGAAACCTCTCCAAGTTGTGGGCATTGCCGACCCAACAAGTCCCGCTAAAAATTACAAAGAGCTCATCCGAATCGAAAAACGAATCAAACGATGGATTCTCAGTAAAAACCTACTTGTTACATTGACGGGGCACACACATCGGCCGCGATTTCCGGAACCTGGGCAAATACCCTTTTTTAACGATGGGAGCTGTGTTCACCCGAGGAGCATAACCGGCATCGAAATCGAAAACGGAACCATTTCACTGATTAAATGGCACATCGATACCAGACCAGATGGTACGCTTCAAATTGTGAGGGTATTATTGGAAGGTCCTGAAAAACTTAAAGATTATATAGAAAATTAGGTCCGCTCCGCCAACTTTTTGACCGCCATCACAAATTGATCCAGCTCTGCCGTCGTGGTAAATACATTGGGTGTTATCCTGCAACCGTGAACGTTTTCAAAATCTATGGCCACTGTCCAAATATTAAATTCATCCAATAGTATTTTGGCCATATCGCTTGGTTTTATATGTTTTAGGCCCACATTGGCAATTCCACAACTTCGGTGCGGTTCTATCGGGGTATTGATCACCACGTTCTCCACATGGCGCAATTGATCGCTCCAGTACCGTTGAAGATAGCGCATGCGTTCTTCCTTTCGTTCCAGGCCTATCATTTCCAGATAATCTACCGAATCGTTAATGGTAAGGTCGGTATGTACTGGATGTGTCCCAGTATGGTTAAGTCTTCTGATCTTGGTGTGGTCCTTCTCATGTTCCGCCAATAAAGGCCATATTTTGGGTATGTATTTTTCTTTTACGTACAACATCCCTGCTCCTAGAGGGGTAGCAAGCCACTTATGCAAACTGGCCCCATAATAATCGCAGTCCAAATCCAAAATATCCACCTTAATGTGCCCCACACAATGGGCACCGTCCACCATTACCTCGACCCCGTGCGAATGTGCCATTTCGCAAATCTTTTTAATGGGCAATATCTGTCCGGTTACATTCACCATATGGCATACCATCAGCAATTTGGTCCTAGGCGTAATCTGGGATTCGTAAAGGGACACTATTTCCTCGTCGGATTCGGGATGATTGGGCAAGGATATTTTCTTGCATACTATTCCATAACGATCTTCCATCTGATGAAAATGAATCTGCATGGCACCATAATCCTGCACGGCAAAAACAGCTTCGTCACCTTTTTTCCAAGGATACCCCCCAATGATCATATCGAGGGATTCTGTAGTGTTCCTGGTAATAATCAATTCTTTTTCCGAACAATTGACCAACTTGGCCACCCGAGCCGCTGCCTTATTTTTATTTTCCCATTGCACGGTTCTCATATAATACGACCCTTCAAAATTTACGTTTTGTACATGCTGGGTAAATTTTTCCAAAATAGGAGTAGGGATTATATTGTAATATCCACTTTCCAGGTTAATGTAATCCGGCTTTAGCTTATAATCCTGTCTGATCCTCTCCCAAAAAGCCTCGGTATTTTTATCCGGGTAGGGCAATGTATTCTTATAATTGTTCTCCACGGTGAGCGGCAGTAATGGAGCTGCCATAGCCGCTTGTCCAATATGGCGCAAGAATTGTCGCTTTTTCATTTTGATGTTGGGTCGATTAAAAAAAGAATGGTACTTGTTGTTTTTTCTTAGTTGTGTTAAGATACAATTTAAGCCGGCTCAATGGATGAGGTAAACGTTATTTTTGATCAAATCCCCATAAAGCAAGATCTTATTATTTTGAGAATACCTTTACTACATCCCCCTATTTGGATTAAAAAAAGAAATTAACATCAACCCTGCAGATTAACGATTTAACTCCATTTTATCATGTTAGTGGCAAGGTATTTGCTAAATTTATATTTGCATTATTACCTGTCTTGCCATGAAAAAGAGAGTTTTTGTTTTGTTGGGCACTGTGCTTTTGGCATTCCCAATGTTCGCCCAGGGCGATTTGCCCACCACCCGACCATTAAAGATTGGCGATAACAACAAACTCGATGTAAAGACAAGCAACCAAGGTACTTTACTGCGAATGCCCTCGGTACTGGACGAAAACCTTACTTCCAAAAATGAGAAACCGGGTGTAAAAATGCTCCCCGACAGACAGTTATTGCAAGCAGGGCACGATATGGTGATCGATCCCAAAGTAATGGAAAAAAAGGAAAAAGGTGCAAACGAACATTTTGGCGACCAATACTTGGGCGATTTTAAAACTACAGCAAAATTTGTGGGCATTGTTGCCCGGGACCACGAGTATGTGGACGGGGACCGCATTAAAATTTATGTAAACGGCCAAGTGGCCGAATATAACCTATTGCTCGATGGTTCCTTTAAAGGAATCAATCTGGATTTGGTGAAAGGTTTTAACCGAATCGAATTTGAGGCCCTCAACCAAGGTTCTTCTGGACCCAATACGGCCCAAGTGTTAGTTACCGACGATACAGGTGTGGTAATCCACAACAACCGATGGAACCTTTCCACAGGTTCTCGGGCCAGCTTGATCATTGTAAAGGAAGAAGATAGCACGGTAGAAAACGGCAACGACTAATATTGTCAATACTTTTCTCCCGGGGAATAGTTGGCCTTAGCTCGATTTAATACATCTTCCTTGTAAAATGCCGCGTCTTTAAATTCCATATCGGCATAGCGTTGTGCTTGATCATTAAAATGTGGCGAATCCGGGTCGCCACTTTGGCCACCGGCCAACATGGTCTTCGCTTTGACCTTTTCACCAAACTCCACTACCGCTACAAAACTATTGCCCCGGGTACCGTAGATTTTCTTTGTGTTGTTATCATAGCGTGCTCCATATGCCGCCAATGCTCCCCAACTACCACTGGCAAATCCAATGGGAATACTTGGTTTTTCGTCATCAAATGGTTGACGGATATCACCATTCAAACGTTGATATCGGTTTACCTCTCCCCAGGGTGTTTTCCATGAACCAAAATCATTTTTAAGCTTTTCCAACACTTGTTCGAACAGCACCAGCCTTCGCTCTGCGGACACCCATTCTTCATTGTTGTTAAATAATTCGAACTGTGAAGGGCGATTCTCCATTTTTCCGGTTATCGCTTCCCTCCAAAAAATTGTTCCATAAAAATGGGCCAAGGTCATGGCAATCGATTCTTTTGACGTTTTATAATCCCACTTTCGTAAAAGCTCAATGGGTTCTCTTAGTCCAGAATTCGGGTTTTGATCAAAGGCCTTCACCAAACCGGGAATCAAAGCTTTAAAAGCAGGCAGGTAGGGGTCGTGCGCAAGTTCGATTAGACTGTCCAAGGTATATCCGCTACCATCTGTCAACAGCTCGATGGCATGGATGCCCCTAAAGTTCTCTTGGTCCCTTGACATATATTTTGGGTAATCTTCACGGTTTGGACTATATTCCAAAGCCGAAGTGTATGGTGTAGAGTTACAGTTTTGAATCCAACCGTTCCCTGGGTTCAACACCAAGATATTTTCATCCACTGTATGCAATCCTTGCCAATCTGTTTTTGGATCACTACCGTCCACCGGCTCGGTATAATCAAAAATGGTATCGCGTTTGGGCACAAAGTTGCCATGAAAATAGGCAATATTGCCCTCGGCGTCGGCATACACAGTATTGTTGGATGAATTGGTTCGGATATCCATCATTTCCCTAAAACCATCGTATCCATTCTGTTTGGTTCTGATATAGGATTGCTCCAATGCCTTTACGGGTTCCCACATCATGGCCGAAGCCGTCCATTGTTTGCCCACTTGATGAGTAATGGGACCATGGTGGGTTCGGTACATCGGAAAGGTCCTCTCCTTTAAGGTTTCCCCATCCTTATATTTTAGTGTTACGGAACTCGAGTCAACCGGTCGCAATTCTTCCCCATATTGATAATATAGCTTACCATTATTTTTAACTATGGTTTCCCTGAATTCATCCATTACATCGGTATAGGTCGAGGTGTGCATCCAACCTGTTTTTTCATTGAATCCTTGATACACAAAAAACTGACCCCAGGTAACAGCACCATAGGCATTCAACCCTTCTTCGCTTACTACGTGCACCTCTCCCCTAAAATAAAATGAAGTATGCGGATTGATCAACAACATGGCGTTACCGGACTCGGTCAAGTCTCCAGCAATGGCTATGCCGTTGGATCCCTGTGGCTCGGCCATTTCCTCTTCTTTTTTGATTTGTAATGCTTCCATCTCCGGCAATTCCATGCCACTTTCGTAAAAACTTTTGATTTTACGGGTAGATATCCGCTCAATATCGCCACCAATGGAACCTTCACTAAAATACATGGGCATCCATGGCTCAAAACGAGTAAGCAACTTGGGTTTTACCTCTGGGTGAGTATGTAAATAATAATTGATTCCATCCGCAAAGGCGTCACAAAGTTCTTGTAACCACTCTGGACTGTTATTATAGTTTTCCTTTGCTTCTTCTTCGGTCATAAAAAGTCTGGCCCTAAGATCACTGTACAACGCATCTTCACCTTCGACTTCCGCCAAGCGACCCGTGGCCCAGATATAATTTTGTTCTACACGGTTAAAATCATCCTCGCATTGTGCATACAACAATCCAAAAACGGCGTCTGCATCTGTTTTTCCATAAACGTGGGGCACTCCAAAGTCATCTCGTATAATTGTAATATTTTCGGCTTGGGACTCCCATTCTTGAACCTCGGTCCTAGGTGGTTCTGCACAAGAAAAAAATAACATTAGCACTACAAGGATAGTAATTCTCATATCGGAAGAAGAGTTTAGTTAGTTTTGTGAAAATACATTAAATCGGCTACAATTACCAACTCCCACTGGCACCACCTCCACCAGAACTCCCGCCACCTCCGGAAAAACCGCCCGACGAACTACTCCCGGACCCAGAACCAAAGGAATGGGTTCCGGTGGACGAAAATGTCTTGCTAATATAATCCTTATCCGATTTAAAAAACGACACCTTTATTTCTTCATCGCCCTTTCTTTTGATCTTTACGATTACCAATGCAATTGTTGTCAGGACAAAAAGGATAAGTCCCCAAAATATCCAGGTTAAATCCTCCACCATGGCGTTCATTTGGTCTTCCAACCCAAAAAGCAAACCCATAAAAAAGAGGGGCATCCCCATAAATACCAAGCCAAAAATTACAGGCATTCCCATAAATAAGGCCATAAAAACTCCACGGAAAATAGCTAGTTTTCCAATGAACATACCTCTTAGGATTTCCAGAAATGTACTATAGCCTTTATAAAAAACAAACCCTCCTGCGGCCACAAAGACCATCAAAAACAGTCCAATAATCCCATAAAGCCACCAGGGTGCTGCCTCCTCGGAATCCATTTCCTCCTTAAACTCTTCCAATGCCCCGGGATCTAAAAGAAACTTGATAATCTGGTCCGTTGCCAGGTCCAAACCTGAAAAATAGTCCTCTTCCTTAAATTTGGGGATCATGGTATTTCTAATAATCCTCGAGGCCACCGCATCGGTTATATATGATTCTAATCCATAGCCCACCTCTATCCTAACTTCCCTATCCAGTTTTGAAAAAAGAATCAGAATACCATTGTCCTTGCCCGCCTGCCCCAGCTTATTTTGGTTAAAGACATTGAGTGCATATTGCTCAATAGTCTCATTACCAAGCTCATTAATCGTAAAAATCACTAATTGATTGGTCGTCTCCGATTCAAATTGATAGAGTTTTGTGCGTAGCACATCGAGCTCGGATTCTGTAAAAATCTTGGCATTGTCCGTAACTATTTCGGTTAAAATAGGGACTTTTTTTTGAGCAGGGCTACTTATGGACAGTAGAAAAAGTAACCCGTATAATAATGTCCTTCCCATGTTTTTAATTACCAGAAGGACTAAAGATAAAGTTTTTGCTTTTTACTGGAACCTGGACTTTTAAGAGAAAGTTCCATTAGCCTTCTTCCGGTGCCAACTCCACCTCCAGACCATCCAAATCCTCGGTAATATGAATTTGGCAGCCTAAACGGCTATTGTCCTTTACAAAAAAAGCCTCGGCCAACATCGCCTCCTCATCATCTGTTTTTTCAGGAAGCTGGTGATCGGATTTCACATAGCACTGGCAAGAGGCACACATGGCCATTCCACCGCATATTCCTATGGTACCCTCTGGAGCAAG
Organism: Flagellimonas alginilytica; assembly: GCF_042134605.1. Classification (GTDB taxonomy): domain Bacteria; phylum Bacteroidota; class Bacteroidia; order Flavobacteriales; family Flavobacteriaceae; genus Flagellimonas; species Flagellimonas alginolytica. The sequence continues at coordinate 1,113,451 of NZ_CP169638.1, forward strand.
TTCGTACGAACGCACAACTTCCATTAGGTTCATGTTCATATCTGTTGGGGCATCCACCTCGTGCAGTTTGCCGTCCCGGTCTACTATTTTTAATTTGATATCGCTCATACCTATTTAAAAACCATTACAGGTGGTTTTCTTAACGATTTAAATTTAATTTATTCTTAGTCAATAGCTTTTACTACGGCTTTTGGTGCTTCTTTCTTGCTTCCGTCAAATCCCGTAACACCTCCTACGGTGGTATATTTCATTACATATTTTTTATCCGGGAATATTTTTTGATAGGCACTTTGGCACATCAAGGTAGCCTCGTGAAATCCACAAAGGATAAGTTTTAATTTGCCAGGATAGGTATTAACGTCCCCAATAGCATAAATTCCAGGGATATTTGTTTGATAATCGTAGGTATTGTCGACCTTTATCGCGTTTTTTTCGATTTCCAATCCCCAATTGGCAATTGGCCCCAACTTGGGCGAAAGTCCGAATAAAGGAATAAAAGTATCAACGTCAACTACTATTTCTTCGGCGGTTCCGGTGTTTTTTACCGTTACTCGCTCCAATTTATCTTCACCTTTTAAGGCAATTACTTCTGCGGGTGTAATCAGATTGATTTTTCCTTCGTTCTTGAGCTGCTGAACTTTCTCAACAGAATCCAATGCTCCTCTAAATTCATTTCTTCGGTGCACCAAGGTAACCTCTTTGGCCACGTCTGCCAAAAAAATGGACCAATCCAACGCAGAGTCTCCTCCCCCGGCAATCAATACCTTTTTATCTCGATAGACCTCAGGTTCCTTGATCATGTAGGACACTCCATTGTCCTCATACTTGGTCAAGTTCTCCAATAACGGTTTTCTTGGTTCAAAGCTTCCCAGTCCGCCTGCAATGGCAACTATGGGCGCATGGTGTTTAGTTCCTTTATTGGTGGTAACGACAAAAGAGCCATCGTCCAATTTTTCGATGGTCTCGGCGCGTTCTCCCAAGGTGAATCCAGGTTGGAACGGTTTAATCTGTTCCATTAAATTGTCCACCAATTCCCCAGCGAGCACTTCTGGATATCCTGGGATGTCGTAAATGGGTTTTTTGGGGTATATCTCGGCACATTGCCCTCCGGGTTGTGGCAATGCATCTATTAAGTGACATTTGAGTTGTAACAGGCCTGCTTCAAAAACAGCAAAGAGACCCGTAGGTCCCGCCCCAATTATCAGAATATCGGTTTTGATCATAAACTAGGAATTTTGGCATGCAACTTACTACTTGCCCAAAAAAGGAATAATGATTTTTATCAGTTAGGTGATGTTGACCACTTTCTCAATCTGGGGAGCGTACTTTTTTATGGTCATTTCCACTCCGCTCTTTAGGGTCATTTGATTTACACTGCAACCAATGCAATTCCCTTCCAATCGCACCGTAACAATATTGTCCTCAATGGAGACCAAAGTAATATCCCCGCCATCACTTTGTAAAAACGGACGTATTTCATCCAATGCTTTTACTACATTGCTTTTTGTTTCTTCTGATGTCATTGTTGCCATGCTCATTTCTTTTTAACGGCGGAACAACCGGCCATTGTTGTAATCTTAATTGCTTCGGTAGGAGGAAGATCGGTATTTCTTCTCACCATCTCCTGAACCACGTTCTTGGTCAGTTCCTCAAAGGCTTCTTCGGTAGGGGTCGCGGTCTGTAAAGCAGCCGGCCTTCCCACATCTCCGGCCTCCCTGATGCTCTGCACCAACGGAATCTCTCCCAAGAACGGTACATTTAGATCTTCCGAAAGGTTTTTTGCACCGTTCTCACCAAATATGTGATACTTGTTGTCCGGTAGTTCAGCAGGTGTAAAATACGCCATATTCTCCACGATTCCCAACACGGGAACATTTATCGCTTCCTGCTGGAACATGGCCACACCTTTTCTGGCATCGGCCAATGCAATTTCCTGAGGGGTACTCACTACCACTGCCCCGGTTACCGGTAGGGATTGCATAATGCTTAAATGGATATCTCCCGTTCCTGGAGGCAAATCCAATAACAAGAAGTCCAACTCTCCCCAATGCGCATCAAAAATCATTTGGTTCAATGCTTTTGCTGCCATAGGCCCCCTCCAAATCACAGCTTGGTTGGGTTCTGTAAAAAATCCGATGGAAAGTAGCTTTACGCCATAATTTTCGATAGGCTTCATTTTAGCCTTGCCCTCCACATTTATGGACAAAGGTTTCTCCGTGGCCACATCGAACATAATGGGCATGGACGGGCCGTAGATATCGGTATCCAGCAATCCCACCTTAAAGCCCATTTTGGCCAAGGTTACGGCCAAATTGGCAGTTACGGTCGACTTTCCAACACCTCCCTTACCAGATGCAACGGCTATAATATTCTGAATTCCCGGAATGGGATTTCCTTTTATCTGATTCACTTTCGGTTTTGCAGGGGCATCAACCTTTAGGTTGACCTTGATCTTCGCCTTTTCATAAACTTCACTATGGATGATTTTCAAAATCTCCACTTCGGTCTTCTTCTTAGCCTGAAGACTAGGATTCTTTATGGTTACATCCACTTCTACCTCATCACCGAATACCTGAACATTCTTCACCGAACCACTCTCGACCAAATTTTGGCCTTCACCCGGGGCGGATATTTTTTCCAATGCTCTTAGAATATCTGCTTTTTTCAACTTCATGAAACCTAATAATTTATTGACCAATTGTTTGAACTGGTTCTAAACTACAAAGATACGGTGTTGGGGTTAGATTAAGAAGTAGTACTGTTGAATTTCAAAATAAATGGGTTTTTACTTTTTACATACTGGCAACAACACGATCCCTTCATAAAAAAGATAGATTATTATGTGCAATTTTCCGAAAAACTGTAGTTTAGAAGCAATTATCCAACTAACTCGACCAACATGCTACCAAAAAACAAAGTTACCCTGTTCGCCCTTTTGGTTATTTCTCTGTTTTGGATCTCTTGCTCAACCCATAAAAATTCCTTCACCAAACGAGACGTAAAGAAATCCGAGAAATTGATCGGACTGAAGTTCCCCGATAGAGCGATCGACACACTTTACCCCTATCTTAAAAGAAATCGAAGCGGGTTCGATTCCTTGCGCAAATATTCTTTGGGCAACGATGTATTTCCTGCCGTGCGCTTTGACCCCACTCCTTTTGATTTTACCATGCCAGAGCAACAAAATGGCAGCCAATGGATTATTCCCGACAATGTAGAAATCCCTAAACCTTATGATCTGCTGGCCTTTTACACTATTCCTCAATTGGCCTCATTGATCAAAAATCAGAAAATAACCTCGACCGAGCTCACCACATTTTTTTTGGAGCGATTAAAAAAGTATCAACCTGCTTTGCAGTGTACCATAAGCATTACCGAAAGTTTGGCGCTTGAACAGGCCAAAAAAGCTGACGAAGAAATAAAAAATGGCAAGTATAGGGGCATCCTGCACGGTATCCCTTATGGAACCAAAGATTTAATGTCCGTTCCCGGTTACCCTACCACATGGGGCGCAGCACCCTATAAGAATCAAATTATTGATGAGACCGCCACCGTAATTCAAAAACTTGAGGATGCCGGAGCCATTTTAGTGGCCAAACTTGTATCCGGAGCTTTGGCCCGTGGCGATGTTTGGTTCGATGGCAAAACAAAAAATCCTTGGGACACTACCCAAGGAGCCAGTGGGTCTTCAGCAGGGTCAGGTTCTGCTACATCTGCTGGGCTTGTTCCTTTTGCCTTGGGCACGGAAACTTTGGGCTCCATTACCTCCCCGAGCACACGGAATGGGGTCACAGGCCTGCGCCCTACATACGGCAGGGTGAGCCGACATGGTGTTATGAGCCTAAGCTGGTCCATGGACAAGGTTGGGCCTTTGGGAAGAAATGCCGAAGATTGCGCGATTGTTTTTGAAGCGATTCAAGGAAAAGACAAAAATGACCTGACCACCATAGACCTGCCCTTTGGTGTGGATTGGAAAAGAGACATCAAAAGTTTGAGGGTGGCCTATTTAAAAAAAGATATTGAAAAAGATACTACTGATTCTGGCGACAATTTAAGAAACGCCTTAAAATCGCTAAAGGATCTTGGTATTGAACCTACCGCTGTAGAAATGCCCAAGGATATTCCTTATCGAGGATTCGATATTATTCTGAGGGCAGAAGCCGGTGCTTTTTTTGATGAACTTGTACGTTCTGGAGGAGTGGACACTATGGTTGAACAGGACCGGCGATCACGCGCCAATTCCCTGAGGCAAAGCAGGTTTATCCCTGCTGTGGAGTACATTCAGGCCAACAGGCAAAGACAGGTACTTATCCAAAAAATGCAGGATTTAATGAAGAATTACGACGTTTTGATTTCCCCTTCATTTGGAAACGATCAACTTTTGGCCACAAATTTAACAGGGCACCCTGTAATTGCAGTGCCAACCGGATTGGATAAAAAAAATCATCCTACCAGTATGACCTTCGTGGGGAACTTGTACGATGAGGAAAGTATTCTATTATTGGCAAAAGCTTTTCAGGACAACACTTCGTTTGATGAAATGCACCCCCCGGGATATTGATCATAATTCCACTACGGGATCCCAAAAGTATTTCTGAAAATCGACAATTTGGTTGTCCTTGACCGAGATGCCCTCGTTTTCCAGCAATTGTTGCATCATATTACTTCCATCAAAATGGTGCTTGCCCGTTAATATGCCCGCTCGGTTGACTACCCGATGCGCTGGAACATCTTTGGTATGGGAATTGTTCATGGCCCAACCTACCATTCTGGCACTACGGGCAGCTCCCAAATATTTGGCTATGGCCCCATAGGATGTCACCCTGCCGTAAGGTATCTGTTTGGCTACTTCGTAAACTTTGTCAAAGAAGCTTATTTCCTCCATACTAGCGGTACATAATACGAATTAGGGTAATGATCAACAATAAGAGCATTAGGGCACTCAAAATATAATTGGAATTTTTGGAAAAACGGTTGGTCTTTGTTTCCATTTTATCAAAATAAAAAGTATACAGATATAGTACAGAAAATGTACCCGCGCCCGCCGCTACTACAAAGGTGGTAATGTCCTCGGCCTTGAACTTTATCCAACCCGCCTCGTTCCACATGGCATTTAAACCACTATAATAGGGAATGGTCAATAAATTAAGGGCCGCCAAGAGAACGCCCTTAAAAAAACTATTCTTTTTACTTAGATTTACTTCCTTTATGCCCTGCTGGGATTTGGTCTTGTTCCGTTTAGCCATCACAAAAAAGTAAATGGCAAAAAAGGCAAAGACCGCAACGGCAATTTTAAAAAGAATATCGATCACCTGCGGATTGCGGTACAGAAATTTTGATATGTACACTGCAATATAGGCCTGAACCATAATGGTGCTGGATACTCCCAAACTGAAAATAACCCCATTGAGCTTTCCTTTTTCCACACTAACTTTAGCTGCATTCATATTCAGCAAGCCCGGGGGTACGGTAGCCATAAAGGCCGCCGAAAATGTGGCAAAAAAGAGGATGAGTACGTGGGTCATTGATCAGTTGATCCTAAATTGGATATATGTGATTGGTTTTCCGTTTTCAAGATACTGATTTTCGTAGAAAGTCTGAATTTCCAGAACTTCGGATGGTGCTCCTTCATTTTTATACACATCGTGATTGGCATAGAGTATTTCGTGGCCCAAGCCCTGTAATAGGCCAAGGGTATACCCGTGCATGTACTCGCTGTCGGTTTTAAGATTAATTACCCCTCCCGGCTTCAGCATTTTTTTATAGCGTTCCAGAAACACAGGGTTTGTCATCCTATGCTTTGTTCGCTTGTACTTGATCTGTGGGTCGGGGAACGTAATCCAGATTTCGCTCACTTCGCCCTCGTCGAACAAATGGTCCACCAACTCAATCTGTGTACGCAAAAAGGCAACGTTACCCAGATTTTGCTCAATGGCTGTTTTGGCACCACGCCAAAATCGCGCTCCTTTAATATCGATGCCAATATAATTCCTGTCAGGGTCCATTTGGGCAAGACCTATAGTGTATTCCCCTTTTCCACAGCCCAGCTCCAAAACTATGGGATTGTTGTTGCCGAAAAAGGAGGCCCATTGGCCCTTATGCTTAAACCCGGCCAAAACATCTTCTCGTGTGGGCTGCACCACATTGGCAAATGTTTCGTTCTCCTTGAACCTCTTGAGTTTATTTTTACTTCCCACTTTGGTATCGAATTGCGCAAAAAATTAATGATTTGGCAAAACTAAGGAAATCTAAAAGCAATTCGCATTTTGTTTTTTTGTTGTTATGAATTCTTCCAAACGCATTCTGGTCGCTCCATTAAATTGGGGTCTGGGACATGCCACGAGATGCATACCTATTATTCATGAGCTATTAAAGCACGGACATCAACCTTTTATTGCTTCGGACGGCGTTGCCTTGGCGCTCCTTAAAAAGGAGTTTCCCCATTTACCGGTTTTTGAGTTGCCATCTTACAAAATATCCTACGCAGAAAAAGGAAAGCATTTTAAGATAAAAATGATCTGGGATTCCCCCAAAGTGCTTAAAGCAATGGCCAAGGAAAAGAAAGCGGTAAAACGTTTGGTAAAAGAGTATGAGCTGGATGGCATTATTTCCGACAATCGTCTTGGTGCTTATTACAAAAAAGTGCCTTGCGTCTTTATTACTCACCAGCTCAATGTACTCTCGGGGAATACAACATGGATGAGCTCCAAGGCCCATCAAAAAATTATTAAAAAGTTTGATGAATGCTGGGTGCCCGATGTAAAGGGAAAACCTAATTTAACCGGAAAGTTGGGGCATTTAAAAAAGACGAAACTTAATATTGCATATTTGGGCCCATTAAGCCGATTTGAAAAAAAGGAACTCCCCATTATCTACGATTTAATGGTCCTGCTCTCCGGTCCCGAACCACAACGCACCCTTTTGGAAGAAAAAATACTTACGGAACTTAATGGGTTCAAGGGCCATATCCTATTTGTGAAAGGTAAGATCGAAGAGGAACAGACATCCGAAGAAATACGTTCGTCCCATGGAAAAATAACCTTATTCAACTTTATGAAATCGGATGAGCTGGAGAATGCGCTGAACCAAAGCAAAAAGGTTCTTTGCCGATCTGGGTACACTACGGTCATGGATTTGGCAAAATTGGAGAAAAAAGCATTTTTTATTCCAACACCGGGCCAGTACGAGCAGGAATATTTGGCGAAACGTATGCAAAAACAAGGCTTGGTACCCTTTAGCACCCAAGAAGACTTTATTTTGGACGACCTATTCAAAGTGGTGGATTATAAAGGGCTGAATCAGTTTGAACCGATGGTGGATTTTTCTTCTTTGTTCGGTGTTTTTGTCGCTGCGGAAGTTTTTTCCAAGGTGAATGAAAACTCGGAACCGACATCCACTTCGCTCTCCACATAGATTTTCTCACCATGGGCCTCCACAATATGCTTTACTATGGCCAATCCGAGACCGGACCCTCCTTCCGAACGGCTTCCACTTTGATCTACACGATAAAAGCGTTCGAATAAACGAGGTATATGTTGTTTTGGGATTCCGGCACCATTGTCCGTCACCCTTACGATAACCTTGTTCTTGATCAAATCTTCCACACTTACCTCGGCCGTTCCTTTGGGCAATCCATATTTAATGGCATTGACCAACAAATTGCTCATTACCTGTTGTATTTTCTCCTTATCCCCATTCACGTAAATGGGATTGGGATAATTCATATCAAAGGTTAAGGACACCTCTTTTTTGGCCGCCCTCATTTCCAAGAGGTCGAACGTATTTTGAATAAGCTCTATAATATCAAAATCCTCTCGCTCCAGTTTAAGTTCTCCAGCTTCGAGCTTGGTGATCAAATCGAGGTCTTTTACTATGTAAATAAGCCGTTCAACCCCTTTGTTGGCACGTTGTAGATACTTTTTACGAAGTTTCTTGTCGTTCATTGCCCCATCGAGCAAGGTCAGAATATAGCCTTGCACTGTAAAAAGTGGTGTTTTTAGTTCGTGGGAAACATTGCCTAGAAAATCTTTTCGGTACTCTTCCCTAATTTTAAGGGTGTCGATCTCAATCTTCTTTCCTTCGGCAAATTTTTCGATTTCTTGGACCAAGGTCCTCATATCGGTGGTAACCGGTTTGGAAGAAAAGGTAGACGACTCAAGTAGCGACACATCATCGTATATTTTTTTTATTCTACGATAGATAAAACGTTCCACCCTGATCTGGATAATGGTAAAGCAAATGATAAAACTTATAAAAGCAAACAGCACTACATTTGGCCAGGGCATATCCCCGAAATCGTTATGGAATGCAACAAAAAGGACCGTAATCAAGAAAGTTATGACCAGGGAAGACCTTAAAGCAAATTTATATGACTTTTTAAGCTTTATAGCCATTAGAGTACAAACTTATACCCCACACCTTTTACAGTCTTAAAGTGATCGTCGCCGATTTTTTCGCGTAGTTTTCTAATATGTACATCTATGGTGCGCCCGCCCACAACTACCTCGTTGCCCCAAACTTTATCCAAAATAACCTCGCGCTTAAACACTTTGTTGGGTTTGGAGGTAAGTAGGGAGAGTAGTTCAAATTCCTTTCTTGGCAGTACCATTTCCTCTCCGGCCTTCACAATTTTATATTCTTCCCTATTGATGACGATATCACCGACCTTAACTATATCCTCTACTTCTTTTTTCTCGTCCTTTAACCTTCTTAGCAAAGCTTTTACCTTGCTTACCAAGACTTTGGGCTTTATGGGCTTGGTAATGTAATCGTCGGCTCCGGCATCAAAACCGGCCATTTGGGAGTAGTCCTCGCCACGAGCTGTAAGGAATGTAATTATGGTATTGTCCAGACCGGGGGTACTTCGGATAACTTCGCATGCTTCAATACCATCCATCTCTGGCATCATAACATCCATAATGATCAGATGCGGGTTTTTCTTTTTGGCCTTGGCCACGCCCTCGAGGCCGTTTTTTGCGGTAAAGACCTCATATCCTTCGGCCGAAAGGTTATACCCAATAATTTCCAATATATCGGGCTCATCGTCAACCAATAGAATCTTAATATCCTTGTTGTTCATGGGTTGGTATTTCTGTGTTAAACGCTCAAATGTAAAGATAATACACTTACGGGATAAATGCTTAACGTTCATTTAATCTGGTAACCTTATTGTAACACAACTGAAAGAAACACTTAACATACCTCTAACACGGCTTTTACACCCTCCCTGTTTCTTTGCCCCAAAATTAATCCTACACAGTAGAGCATGAAAACATATTTAATATTGGCCTTGTCCTTATTTACCTTTTCGCTATCTGCACAACAGAATGGTAGCGTTGTGGGAAAACTTACGGACAAGGAACTTAACGATGACCCTCTACCTTTTGCCAATGTACTGATAAAAGGAACTACCATGGGTACCACTTCGGATTTTGATGGTCTTTTTCAAATAGCTGATGTTGAGCCAGGAACCTATACTCTGGTATTTAGCTTTTTAGGGTACGAGACCTTGGAAATACCAAATGTTCTGGTCGAAGCTGGAAAAGTTACAGAAATAAATGCAGGCCTTGGTGCCAGTAGCGTAGGTTTAGATGAAGTCGTTGTTACCACTACTGCCAGAAAAGATTCAGAAATAGCCCTTCTTCTACAGCAGAAAAATGCTTTGGTAATGCAAGAAGCCATTAGCGCGGAGGCACTGACATTAAAAGGTATTGATGACGCCGCTGCGGCCGTTGCACAAATTTCCGGAATATCCAAACAACAAGGTTCCAGCAATGTTTATGTAAGAGGATTGGGCGATCGTTACCAAAACACTACAATGAACGGTCTCGCGCTTCCGTCGAATGATGTAGAAAAAAAGAATATCAACTTAGACCTGTTCGGTTCCAGTATTATCGAAAATGTTTCGGTAAGCAAGGCTTATAGCCCAACTTTTTATGGTGATTTTGCTGCTGGAAATGTAAATATCGACTCAAAAGAATACACTGGCGATGGATACCTTGAAGTTTCTCTTGGTGGCGGAATCAATTCCAATGCTGCTGGCGAAGAATTTTTTAAGAGCGAGGGAACAAGTGACTTTGGTTTTTACAACAGGTATGACAATGACCCGTTCGCGGTAGTTCTATCCCATGGTGTGGACCCTGAGTCTGCATGGGAACCAATTAACCTAAGCGGAGCTATCGAGGGAGGTTACTCCTTCGATTTTAACAACGATAAATCCCGATTGAGCTTTTTTGGAACAGCTAGTTTTTCCAATGGATTTGAAATTTGGGAGGGACCCGCAAGAGACTTCACCAATGTACTAAAAGTGGATTTCCCCAACGTTCGTGAGTATGCTTACAAAACTACAACAACTGCTCTGGCAAACGTAACTTATCGCATTAATACGGAAAATAAACTCAAGTTCAGTTCTTTGTTCGTAAACAGTGCTGCCGACAGGGTAGGATACTACGGAGTAAATGGACAGGGCACCAACCGAGATGCCATTTTGGACACAGACCAAGGGTTCTACGTAATGAACGTTCAATTCAACCAAGATATGATCTTCGTAAACCAATTGACCGGTCAACACCTTTTTGACGACAAATTGAGCCTAGATTGGGGAGTTGGTTTCAACAAAGTTTTTTCTGATGAACCGGACAGAAAGCGTATCACCTTGGAAAACTATCAGTTTGCCTTGGACAATGATGATAGCACCAGCCCTGTTTTCTATACCAACATTCCTTTCGACAACCAACGCTTTTTCCAAAGCATAGACGAAAACGAGCTAAATAGCTTTATGAACTTAGGCTATAAAGTTTCAGACAAGGTAAAACTTAACTTTGGCTACAACGGAAGAAGAAAGGAGCGTAGGTTCAATAGTACCCGTTATGGATATGATATTGTAAACAGGGACAATACTCCCATTACAGATGTAAACAATCTCAATTCCATATTTAACGTGGAAAATATCAATATCCCTGCTGGAGAAGGTCTTTGGAACACTATAGTTCTTAACCCGATCACTAACGAAATAGGCAACACCAACCGACCTGGATTGCCAGAAAACACATATAAAGGAAATCTAGGCATCCATGCATTCTACACAACGGCCGAATTGGGTGTTAGCGACAAGTTCAGTATTGTACCTGGTATAAGAATAGAATCTTTCAGTCAAAAGGTAAAATACGATGTTATCAACATAAGTCCGGTAGATCCAGGTTTTAGAGAAGTTTATGAAAACATCATTTTACCTAGTATAAATGTAAAATATGCACTTACCGAAAATTCAAATCTTAGGGCTGGATTTAGCAAGACCGCATCTTTCCCAGAATTTAAGGAAGTTGCTCCATTTGTGTACGAATCGGTGACACAAAGGGTTGGAGGTAATCCCGACCTTTTGGGTGGTCTGGATGGAAATGGCCCTACCTATTCCGATATTTATAACTATGATGTTAAATATGAATGGTTCTTGGAAAGAGGGGAAATAATTTCCATTGCTGCTTTTGCAAAAACCATTAAAGACCCAGTAAACCGAGTTGTTGCTGCCGACGCAACCGGAACGCAACGTTATTTTAGAACTGGAGAACAAGCAGATATCTACGGTGTTGAACTGGAAGCTAGAAAAAACCTTTTAATGGACAGTGATGACAATGCCATTGTTTCCATGGGGTTGAATGCGGCGTACACACACACCGAGCAAGATTTAAAAGATATTCCCGCTGGTACAGAGAATACCTTCGGAACCTCGTTTGACAGAGATTCCGATGAACTTGAAGGAGCATCCCCTTTTATTTTTAACGCCGACCTAAACTACAGTCCTACATTTGGTAACTATAGGCCTAAAGCCACAGTGGCCTTTTCCTATTTTTCCGATCGTATTTTCTCTTTAGGAGCAGGTAGTTTGGGCAACATTGTTGAAAAAGCGGTGCCTACTTTAAATTTTGTTTGGCAAAATTCCTTCGGAGAACACTTTGAAGCCAATCTTTCAGCAAAAAACATTTTGGACCCGGATATTTCTTTGATAAGAGAAGGGACCGATTTAGGGGACATTGTAATAAGAGAGTATAATCTTGGGGTTAACATTGGGCTAACCCTTAAATATAAATTTTAATTCTATTTAAATTCTGACAAATGAAAAACAAGTTTTTATTTTTAGGTATAGCCGCTGCTTTGTTCATTGCTTGTGAAGCTGACGATACCTCAGATATTGTTATCACCGATAACAGTGTTACGAACAATACCACCAACAATTCAGATGGTGGCGGAGATGAAGTAACCTCCGTAAACCTTAATGGTCTATACACACAAGACCTTACTTTGGACCCCGATATTGCCTATACGGTAACAGGGCCGGTCCTTATGGCAGAAGGAACAACCTTGACCATTCCAGCAGGAATGACCATTGAAGTAGAACCAATTGGTGTAAACGCCTATATCGCAATACTCCAAGGAGCACAGATCAATGCCAATGGAACATCTGCAAACCCAATCGTTTTCACTTCTAACAGTGCAGACCCTGGGCCTGGTGATTGGGGCGGATTGGTTCTTTTAGGAAAAGCGCCTATCAATTCCACTCCTGATGGATCAACCGACCTTGCTACTTCAGAAGTAGGGGCATTGTCTTACGGAGGAAACACTCCTGGCGATGATTCAGGTGTGCTTCGTTATGTTCGTATCGAATATTCCGGTGGTGCAGTTGATGGCAACGCCGAATTGAACGGACTTTCCCTTTACGCTGTTGGTAACGGTACTGAGATAGATTACGTTCAAATCTACGAAGCATCAGATGACGGATTCGAATTTTTTGGCGGAACCGTAGAAGCAAGCCACTTGATCGTTGTGAACTCCGAAGATGATTCAATCGACTGGACAGAAGGATTTACCGGTGCCCTGACCGATGTATACGTACAACATGGAGGAACCATCAACGACAAAGCTTTTGAATGTGATGGATTCAACACAGACTTTAGTAACGAAGGTGGTTATTTTTCTAACCCAACTGTAACCAATGTAACCGTTGTAGGAGGTCCAAACAACGCTGGTGAAGCAATAAGATTACGTGCTGGAACACAAGGAACATTTACCAATGTTGTTGTAACCGATTTTGAAGAGGCTTTCGACTTGGACGACAGCGATACAGGACAAGGCGTTTTGGATGATCTTTTAAATATTGTTGATGTAACCTTCAACAATGTTACCACGACTTTGAAAAACGATACCGGAGCTGTATTTAACGAAAGCGATGTTATCTCTGGAGTTGGCAACGGTACTGGAACCGATGTTGCTACTTGGGGTGCTGACTGGACAGTTGGTATCAACGAATAAAATTTCTAAATAAATTAAAGGAGCCCTCGAAAAATCGAGGGCTTCTTTTTTGCATTTCATCGAAAAGTAACCCTCTATTCATCAATTGGTTCCGGTTTGGCAAAGCAATTTTTATATATTTGTGGCATACCGTTTGCAACCATTAACGTATGAAGCACTTTTACTTCGTTATTCTTTTATTTATCTGTACACTTGGTTTTTCTCAGGATAATGCCAGGTCAAGTGCCGATATTGAAGGCTTCAAACTTTACCCCAATCCGGTTACTCAAGGAAAGGTCTACATCGAAACAGCTCTAAATGCACCAAAAAAAATCCTCGTTTTCGATGTGTTGGGGACACAGGTCCTGGAAACCACTATTCTTGGTAAGGAACTCAACCTTTCCAATTTGGATAAAGGTGTTTATATTTTAAGGGTTTTCGAAAAAAACAAGGTAGCCACTAGAAAGCTCATTGTTAAGTAGTTCGGCCCTTTTTAACCTTATTTTCCAATCCTAAACAACAGCTTTCAACGCTTTACCACCAGTTTTAGTATTTTCACAACATAATGTGGTACAACTTAACATGGTTATCTACTTTTATATTGCACATAGACCCCAAATCAGCAATATGAAGAAAATCTACTTTGTTTTACTTATGGCTTTACCTTTATTTTCTTTCGGTCAGGAGCTGGTAACAGTGAACAATGAGCCCGTACAAGAGCTCAAGGGTTTTAAAATGTACCCTAACCCGGCCTATGGAAGTGAAGTGTATATTACGACGGAATCCAACGGAACCAAAGAAATCAGAGTTTACGATGTTTTTGGCGAAGTTGTGCTTACAAAAAGGATAAACACCAATACTTTGGACATTTCCAGATTGGTTCCCGGAGTTTATGTACTCCAAGTAACGGAACGCAAAAAAACAATGACCCGAAAATTGGTGATCAAATAAAAATTGCCCAACATTTTTAAAGCCCTTTTCATCAAGGGCTTTTTTATTTTTAGGTAATTTTGGGGCTCAATGAAACAGTTTGATACCCATCGCATATTTTCCATCTCCAACGCTTACGATTTTGACCGGGTCGCATTGGATGTTTTTAGGTTTCAATACCAGAACAACCAAGTCTATCACCAATTTTGCAACCATTTGGGCAAGACCCCGAAAACTGTTTCGCTAACACGGGAAATTCCTTTTTTGCCCATATCTTTTTTTAAGACCCACGCTGTACGCTCCACAGAACAGGAAGCAGAAACAATATTTACAAGCAGTGGCACAACCAAAACTTCCACAAGCAAGCATTTTGTTCCGGAAATCGAACTTTACGAAAAGAGTTTCTTGTCCGCTTTTTACAAATTTTATGGTTCACCAAATGAGTTTTGTATTCTGGCCTTATTGCCATCTTACCTCGAAAGGGAAGGATCCTCATTAATTTATATGGTCAATGATTTGATCAATAAATCCGCTCATCCAAGCAGTGGTTTTTATCTTCACAATCTGGACGAACTGCACCAAAACCTGCTCAAATTGGAACAGAAGGGAACCAAATGTCTTTTGATCGGTGTTTCCTTTGCCTTATTGGATTTAGCAGAAAGATTTTCGATGAACTTACAAAATACCATTATAATGGAGACCGGTGGAATGAAAGGTCGTCGTAAAGAATTGATTCGAGAAGAACTGCACCAATTACTGCAAAAAGGATTGGGCGTGGAGAAAGTACATTCCGAATATGGAATGACGGAGCTTCTGTCCCAAGCATATTCGAAAGGCAATGGCATTTTTAAGACCCCGCCTTGGATGAAAATCATTACTCGGGATACCGAGGACCCATTAGCTATCCAATCGGCCGGTAAAACGGGAGGTATCAACGTTATCGATCTTGCGAACATTTATTCTTGTTCATTTATTGCCACACAGGATTTAGGAAAAACCTATCCAAACGGAACTTTTGAAGTTTTGGGCCGTTTTGATGATTCCGATATCCGCGGTTGTAACTTGATGGTCTTGTAATATCACATAGTCCATACATCCAATTATACACAAAACCCATCCTTTCATAACATTGCAACCTACGCGTTATCAATATTTTACGTAATTTATTGAGATAACCAAACAATCGAGATTATGAATAGAAGTGCTTTTTTAAAAAGAAGTGCCCTCTCTGCAGCGGCATTGGCCACTTTACCTGGATTCGCCCATGTACATCCAAAGGAAGAAGAAGAGAACAACAAAACTCTGGAACCAAAAATTGTACGAAAGGGAGAGGGCAAACAAGTAAATGTTATCGGTGACCAACAAACATTTAAACTTACCAGCGAGGACACCAACGGTCTTTTTACCTTAATAGAAGAAGTAAATCCTCCCGGCACAATGATCCCACCACACGTTCACACCAATGAAGACGAAATCTTTAAAGTTTTGGAAGGCGAGCTAGAAGTAACTGTTGGGGACCAAACAACTATTTTAAAGGCAGGTGATTTGGCATTTGCGCCTAAAAATATTCCACACACTTGGAAGGTAGTCGGGGATAAAGACTGCAAAACCATTTTAAGTGTATTCCCTGCAGGGCTGGAACTAATGTTCGAAGAATTGGGCAATTTGCCCCCTGGCCCGCCAGATTTTTCGAAAATAACCGAGATTTGCGGCAGATATGGAATTACATTTTTAACCTAACAAAAAAGCCATCTAAAAGATGGCTTTTTTATATTGCTTTATGTTCAAGAAAATGTCCTTTGTTATCCTGAACTTTTTAAGACTGTCCCAACTATTTGTTTGACCCGTGTGAATTGGTTATTCCGCAATCAACACAAAATAATTTTTTTTGCCCCTTTGTAGCAGTACAAATTTATTGTTGATCAAATTCGATTCGGTAATCAGGTAATCTTCTTTAACCTTTTCCTTGTTTACGGATATGGAATTCTGTTTTAATTCTCTTCTTGCCTCACCATTAGATCCTAAAAACCCGGTTTTGGCGGCCAACGCCCCTATCATGTCCAAACCTGGATTTAGTTCCTCTTTACCAATAGTGGCTTGTGGCACCCCGTCAAAAACATCCAAAAACGTTTTTTCATTGAGTTGTTTCAAGTCTTCTGAAGTTGACTTTCCAAAAAGGATATTGCTCGCTTTAATCGCATTGTCCAAATCTTCCTGGGAATGCACCATGATCGTAACTTCTTCTGCCAATCTCTTTTGAAGCGCCCTCATATGTGGAGCCTCCTTATGTTCAACAACCAAATTCTCTATTTCCTCCCTGCTCAAAAATGTAAAGATCTTGATATACTTTTCAGCATCTTCATCCGAAGTGTTCAACCAGTACTGGTAAAACTTATAGGGCGATGTTCTTTCTGCATCCAGCCAAATATTGCCGCCTTCTGTTTTTCCAAATTTGGTCCCATCTGCCTTGGTGATTAAAGGACAAGTAAGGGCAAATCCCTTTCCACCACCAATTCTACGGATCAATTCGGTCCCCGTGGTGATGTTGCCCCACTGGTCGCTACCTCCCATTTGAAGGCTACAATCGTGGTTTTGGTAGAGGTATAAAAAATCGTAACCCTGCACCAGCTGGTAGGTAAATTCGGTAAAGGACATACCCTCCTTGGCATCGGACGAAAGACGTTTTTTTACGGAATCCTTGGCCATCATATAATTAACGGTAATATGCTTGCCAACGTCCCGGATGAACTCCAAAAACGAAAAATCCTTCATCCAATCGTAATTGTTGACCAAGACCGCAGCGTTGGGCCCACCGCTTTCGAAATCCAGAAACCGGCTCAATTGAGATTTTAAGGCTTCTTGATTATGTCGCAGTGTTTTTTCGTCCAGCAAATTCCGTTCGGCTGATTTTCCAGAAGGATCACCGATCATGCCCGTGGCACCACCCACCAAAGCATAAGGCTTGTGTCCGGCCAATTGAAAATGCTTCAACATCATTACTCCCACCAAATGTCCAATATGCAGGGAGTCTGCGGTAGGGTCTATCCCTACATAGGCAGAACGCATTTCCTCCATAAGATGTTCTTCGGCTCCAGGCATCACATCGTGTACCATTCCCCTCCATTGTAGTTCTTGAACAAAGTTCTTCGTCATGATCAGTTTTTTGGAATAGGTGCAAATATAAAATGAAGTTGGCATTTGACTGTATATTTCCAGCACAAATAGGTACTTTTACGGTATGATTTTGGTTACGGGAGGCACTGGACTGATCGGTTCCCACTTACTTTTCCATTTGATCAGCAATGGGAACAAGGTCAGAAGCAATTATAGGACAAAGGAATCCATTGATAAAGTCCACAACGTTTTTGGATACTATACCGACAATCCGTCAGATTTGGTGGAACAAATTGATTGGGTTAGGGCCGATATTACCAATTTAGGTGGTTTGGATTCGCTTTTTGATGGGATATCTCAAGTATTCCACTGTGCCGCACTGATCTCTTTTGACCCCAAGGATTTTAAAGCTTTAGAGCGCACCAATGTTGAAGGAACTGCGAACATCGTGAACCTATCCTTAAAGCACAAGGTAAAAAAACTGTGCTACGTAAGTTCCATTGCTGCCATTGGACCAAGCCTTAAACAAAAAGAAATCACCGAGGAAACCGAATGGCTCGAAACCAAGGCATCTGTTTACGGAATTACCAAATATGAGGCTGAGCTTGAGGTTTGGCGCGCATCACAAGAAGGCCTGTCCGTGGTTATCGTAAACCCTGGTGTTGTGATCGGTCCTGGTTTTTGGAAGTCTGGCAGCGGCACCTTTTTTTCCTATGCAGCCAAAGGAAAAAAGTATTACATCCCCGGTGGCACCGGTTTTGTAAGCGTGCACGATGTTATCAAAGCCATGACGATGCTCATGGCCTCGGAGATTAAAACCGAACGATTTATTTTGGTGGGCCAAAATATGACCTATGGAGAACTATTTAAGAAAATAGCTCCAAAATTGGGCGTTGAGCCACCGGACCGGAAAGTTTCCAAATTTATGTTGGAACTCTTTTGGCGGTTGGATTGGGCAAGAAGCCAATTGTTCGGAAAAAGAAGAAGGCTATCCAGAGTAATGGCCAAAGGATTGTATCAACAGCAAATTTATAGTAATCGGAAGATACGATCGCAGCTAGATTTTACGTTTGTGGACCTGGACAAAGCCATCGCCTTTTGCTGCGATAAGTTTATGAAGAAGAATTAGATTTCTTTTCATTGGCTTCACGCACGGCCTTAATGGAATCGGTCCGTTTTAAACTTGCCGCGCGAACACTATCGTTACGACGCTTTCCAATGGCCTCCAATGTGTCCTTTTTCTGCTTCACCCTTGCTTCCACACCTTCATAAATGGCCTGATACTCCAAAGGAAGCGAAGCATAATACAGATCACTCTGCGAAAACTGTGCACTATCAATATCGTACTTGGTGTAGATAAAATCCATAATATCGATTCTGGAATCCTTGAATTTTCTGCTCGTGGTTGCTTGTGCTGCATTAAAAATTGCCAGATCATGGAGAATATCCATCATTTGTTCCTTTGGAATAAGGTTTTCCGGTTCTTCCACTACTTTTTCCGCACAGGAGACCATCAAAAAAAATAGACCTATAAAAAAAAGTATGGTACGTATCATTCCTTATCGATTAAAAGTGAGCCTCTTTGCATTTTTCTCTGGATGGAAATTACCATTTTCAAACGCCAATAAACCATTTACAAAGGTTCGCTTTATTTCGGAGCCAAAAGTAACACCTTCGAACGGGGACCATCCACATTTATAGAAAATATTATCTTTTTTAACCTCGTTTTTAGAACCTCTGTGCACCTGAACCAAATCTGCAAAATACCCTTCTCGAACAAATCCTCGCCGATCAATATCAAAAAGCTTGGCTGGATTATGGCACATCTTCTCTACCAATTTTTCCAAAGTAATAACACCTTCCTGTTCTTTTTGTAGCATGGCCAATAGTGCGTGCTGTACCAGAGGTCCACCAGAAGGTGCTTTTGTATAGGGGTTGTCCTTTTCTTCCATGGTGTGCGGTGCATGGTCCGTGGCCACAACATCAATACGATCATCTAGGAGGGCTTCCCAAAGTTTGGCCCTATCGTTTTTGGTCTTAACCGCCGGATTCCATTTAATGAGTGTTCCCTTTTTTGCATAGTCCTCATCCGAAAACCAAAGATGGTGGATGCAGACTTCCGATGTGATTTTTTTCTTTTCCAATGGAATCTCATTGGTGAACAAATCGGTTTCGATGCCCGTTGAAAGGTGAAAGACATGCAATCTCGCCCCTGTTTTCTTGGCCAAGGCAATCGCTTTTGATGAACTTAGGTAGCATGCCTCCGCGCTCCGGATAATGGGGTGCATCTCTATAGGAATGTTATCCCCGTACATTTTTTTATATGATTCCAAATTGGTCCTAATGGTCCCCTCGTCCTCACAATGGGTGGATATCACCATTTCGGTATTGCTAAAAATCTGCTCCAATACTTGCTCGTTGTCCACCAACATATTTCCTGTTGATGAGCCCAAGAACAGTTTAACCCCGGAGCAGGCATTTTTATCCAACCGTTTTAGTTCCTCCAAATTATCGTTTGTGCCCCCAAAAAGAAAGGAGTAATTAGCGAAGGAATCTTTTGCAGCAATGGCAAATTTATCTTCCAATTTTGCTATTGTGGTCGTTTGCGGGTTGGTATTGGGCTGCTCCATAAAAGTGGTTATGCCCCCAGCTATGGCCGCCCTGCTTTCTGTGGCAATGGTACCTTTGTGCGTTAACCCTGGCTCCCTAAAATGTACTTGATCATCTATAACACCGGGCAACAAAAGATCTCCATTCAAATCGATTACCTTCGCATTGGGATCGGATATATCGGCATCGACACGGAGAATAAAATCACCTTCCAGCAACACATCGGATTCAAAAATGCTGTTCTCGTTTACAATGTTGGCGTTTTTCAACAGAATTTTTGACATACTAAAATTTCTTTTTAAAGAATACACTTCTAAATTTCATGGCTATCACACCAAAAATGGCCTCCCGGATAATTGCCGAGTTCATTTTAGATTTTCCTTCTACCCTATCGGTAAAAATTATCGATACTTCCTCTATCTTAAATTTTTTGAGGTACGCCCTATACTTCATCTCTATTTGAAAGGCATAGCCAATAAAGCGCACATTATCCAAATTAATGGTCTCGAGCACTTTTCGTTTGTAGCATACAAAACCAGCAGTGGGATCGTGCACTTTCATTCCGGTAATGAACTTTACATAGAAAGACGCACCATAGGAAAGTAAGATCCTGGCCAAGGGCCAGTTGACCACATTTACTCCTTTTTTATACCGGGAACCCACGGCAACATCGGCTCCGTTTAAGCAAGCTCTGTGCAATCTGGATAGGTCGGCAGGTCTATGTGAAAAGTCGGCATCCATCTCAAAAATGTACTCATATCCTTTTTTCAAGGCCCATTTAAAGCCATGGATGTACGCCGTCCCCAAACCAGACTTCTCTTTTCTGACTTCCAAAAACAGTCGTTCCGGAAAGTCAATTTGCAATTTCCGGACGCAATCGGCAGTACCATCCGGAGAGTTGTCGTCTACCACAAGTACATGAAAATTCTTCTTTAGATCAAAGACCGTTTTTATAATGGCCTCGATATTTTCAATTTCATTGAATGTGGGTATAATGACCAAGCCGTCTGACATTCGCACTGTATTAGTTTGTCAAAAATAAGGTTTTCTATCTTGCCTGCACAAGTAACCTTTGGCAAGTAATACGGTCACTGGTTCAATATTTGTAACTTTGCGCCTTTAAAAAACCTATTTTAATGTCTCAAAAGTTTCCCAGACTTTTTTTTATACTATTAGCGGTTCTTTTTGTACTCAATCTTGTTCAAGCTTCGATAACTGAATTGATTTACGATGAGGCCTATTACTGGTACTATGCGCAAAACTTGTCCTGGGGATATTTTGACCATCCTTCCATGGTTGCCTTTTTGATCAAACTAAGTAGTCTTTTCTTTGATGGTGAACTAGGGGTAAGGTTTATGAGCACCATACTTTCGGCCGGCACCTATATTTTGCTCTGGCTTTTGGTGGACAACCCCAAGAAAAAGGACTATGTTGTTCATTTTTTCTTGTTGGTGTTTTCTTTTACCTTGATGAACGCATATGGTTTTTTAACCTTGCCCGATACATCCCTACTGTTCTTTACCGCCCTGTTCCTATGGCTATACAAACGCTTTCTTGAAAACGAGGCTATCTTGACCACCATTTTACTGGGCCTGACCATGGCTGCGCTGATGTACAGTAAGTACCATGCGGTATTGGTCATCTTGTTTGTTTTCCTTTCCAACTACAAACTAATTTTTAACAAAAAAGCGTGGCTTGCAGTAATACTGGCCTTGATTTGCTACATTCCCCACTTTGTTTGGCTCTATCAGAACAACTTTGTATCCATTACCTTCCATTTGTACGAACGGCCCAACCAAGCCTATTCCTTTGATGGTTTTACATTGGGATATTTCTTGAACATTATTGCAATAATCGGTCTATTGTTCTATTGGATCTATGGTTCGCTTTTTAAGTTCAGGCCCAAGGATACTTTTTCCAAAGCTTTGGTTTATTTGGTATACGGTGTATTGATTTTCTTTTTCATTTCCAGTTTTAACAGAAGGGTACAAGCGCAGTGGACCATTGTTGTCTCGATCCCGTTGGCCATAATTGCTTTTGATTACCTGATCAGCAATAAAAAAAGTAGAAAATGGATGTACCGAACAGGTATTGTTAGCTTGGTGCTTTTAATGTACGCCAGAGCATGGATGGTACACTACCCGTTATTTCCCATGCTCTACGAAACCCATGGCAACAAGGTTTGGGCCAAAGAACTTAAAGAAAAGTCCGGGGGTGTTCCGGTGGTTTTCGAAAACTCCTATCGCAGGGCTCCCAAATATGAATTTTACTCGGGGGTTCCAGCCATTTCCTTGAACAATTATATGTACCGAAAAAACCAATATTCCATAGATGGTTCCGAAGAAAGGGTTCGTGGCAAAAAAGTATTGTACGTATCCAAATATAAAAAGAGTGGGGATGTGACCTATATGCATTTGGACAGCACCATATTTTTTGGAAACTATATTGAAAACTTTCAATCGTACCGAAATCTAAAGTGCATAGTGGACAAAAAGGAAAACAATACGGGTTATTCTTTAAAAGTATACAATCCTTATCCTTTTGACATCCCGTTGGAGCAATTAAAATTCACCATTTCCTATTCCAACAAACACAAACAAGTAAAACAAATGCGCTCTTTAAAAGTTAATAAGCTAACGCCGAAAGCATCAACCTTGCGGTCCAAGGACACTTTGTTCTATTCTTTTGACCTACCCCTGTCCAAAATGGAAAACCCATCTTACTTTAGGATTGGAATTGCAGAAAATGGATTGCCTCCCGGACTAAACGGACAACCTATTAAAATTGAATGATGGAACCGGTTGAAAAAACGATCATTTCTATAGATTGGATGACGGTTATACTGTTCATCAGTTTGGTTGTTTTGGCTTTGGGCAAGTATTTGTACCACAAAAAATTCTTGAATTTTATTATCCTTCCATTTAATGATAAATACATTCTTCTCCATAATAAAAAAGGGCAATTTTCCCATTGGTTCCATCTACTTTTAACCCTTTTCCAATTAATCAACCTTTCACTGTTTCTTTACTTGGTCTTAAGAACTTTTTCCTTGTTGCCGGATGGCGAACCTCTTACCATTTATTTTATATTATTGGGTTTTTTGGCCCTGTTCGAACTGGTTAAATTTTTAGTTCAAATGTTCACGGGATATGTTTTTAACAATACAGTTGTTATAAGCGGCCTGATTTTTAGTAAAATTTCTTACCTCAACTACAGCAGTATTGTAATTTTACTCACTAACATATTATTGATTTACATTACAACCAACTCAAAAACAGCAATATATACTGCAATTCTATGTGTTGCCCTAATTAATGGCATTGGTGTGGCCAAGCTGTTGAAGAACTATCAAAAAGCACTGTTCCCTTATTTTGTCTATTTTATTTTGTACCTTTGCGCACTCGAAATTGCGCCCTTGGTGTTAATTGGAAGCTATTTAAAAGGTTGATAACTTATGAAAGTAAAAACAATTTTGGTTTCCCAACCAGAACCCAAAGTCGAAAACTCACCTTACTCAAGATTAATTGAAAAAGAGAAAATTAAAGTAGATTTCAGACCATTCATTCATGTAGAAGGCGTAGAGGCCAAGAATGTTAGGCAACAAAAAATCGACTTGAACAACTTCTCTGCAATTATCTTGACCAGTAGAAACTCTGTTGACCATTTTTTTAGAATTGCTGACGAAATGCGCTTCAAGGTTCCGGATTCAATGAAATATTTTTGTCAGTCGGAGGCAGTTGCCTATTACTTACAAAAATATGTTGTGTACCGTAAGAGAAAAATCTATGTTGGAAAAAGGACTTTCAACGAATTGATTCCTCTGATCAAAAAGTATAAGGACGAAAAATTCCTATTACCCTCATCTGATTCCCTAAAACCTATTGTCCCCGAATTATTGGACGAATTGGGAGTGAATTGGACACGTGGAATTTTTTACAAAACCGTGATCAGTGATCTTTCCGACCTAAGAAACGTTTATTACGACATCTTGGTATTCTTTAGCCCTTCTGGCATTGAGTCCTTGATGAAGAATTTTCCGGATTTTGAACAGAACAACACGAGAATTGCCGTTTTCGGCAATAGTACGGTAAAGGCCGCGACCAATGCAGGACTTAGAATCGATATTCAGGCGCCAACGCCGGAGACTCCATCGATGACCATGGCACTGCAGAAATACATTACCAGTGTAAACAAATAAAGTCGAAATTTTGATCAATAAAAAAGCCCCGAAAATCGGGGCTTTATTTTTTTAGAATGCATACCGTTGCGGGCCTCCCCTTCGGATTTCCTCACTGGCATAAGATTCAAACTTTTTAAAGTTTTCCCTAAAGGCATTGCTCAATTTAAAGGCTGTTTTGTAGTAAGCCTCATCATTGTTCCAAGTAGTTCGTGGACTGAGCACTTCTTTAGGTACTCCAGGACATTCCCTTGGCTGTGCCACCCCGAATACGGAGTGTATATGATAGTTTTCGTAATTGTACAGCCCAAGTTTACCTGTTAATGCCGCACTTATCATTGCTCTGGTGTATTTTAACTTCATACGGGTACCAACTCCATATGGTCCGCCGGTCCAACCTGTGTTCACCAACCAAACATCAACACCGGACTCCTTCATTTTCTTACTCAACATTTCAGCATATTTAGTAGGGTGAAGCGGCATAAACGGAGCTCCAAAGCATGCCGAAAAAGAGGGCAGCGGTTCCACAACACCCGCTTCGGTCCCTGCAACCTTGGCCGTGTATCCGGAAATAAAATGGTATGCCGCTTGGGATGGTGTCAGCTTAGAAATTGGAGGCAACACACCAAAAGCATCGGCAGTAAGGAAGAAGATGTTCTTTACATTTTCACCAATGGACGGCTCTTGAATATTTTCGATATGATGGATCGGGTAACTTACTCTTGTATTTTGTGTAATGGAGGTATCGGCGAAATCGACCACCCCATTATCGTCCATGATTACATTCTCCAAAATTGCCCCCTTTTTTATGGCACCGTAGATCTCTGGCTCTTTCTCTTCGGCAAGGTCTATAACTTTTGCATAACAACCACCTTCAAAATTAAAAACCGTATTCTTGGAGGTCCATCCATGCTCATCATCACCGATTAGCTTTCTGTCGGGATCAGTGGACAAGGTAGTTTTTCCCGTTCCCGATAACCCAAAGAATATTGCGGTATCCCCATCTTGCCCCATATTTGCGGAGCAATGCATGGGCAAGGTGTTTTTATATACAGGTAGAATAAAGTTCAAAGCAGAGAAAATCCCTTTTTTAATCTCCCCCGTATACCCGGTACCCCCGATCAGGGCAATTTTTTTACTGAAATTAAGTATGGCAAAATTATGCTGGCGGGTTCCATCTTCCTTTGGATCGGCCTTGAAACCTGGTGCATTTACAACAGTCCATTCCGGGTCAAAACCTTGCAATTCTTCTTCGGTAGGGCGAAGAAACATGTTGTAGGCAAACATATTGGACCAAGGATATTCATTGATCAACCGTATGTTCAACTTATATTCTGGATCGGCACAAGCATAAGAGTCCCTAACATACAGCTCTTTATTGTTGAGATATGCGATTACTTTATCATAAAGCTTATCAAACTTTTCGCTCTCAAAGGGAATATTAATGTTGCCCCACCATATTTTATCGGATGTAATATCGTCCTTAACAATAAAACGGTCCATGGGCGATCTTCCCGTAAACTCCCCAGTATTAACGGCCAAAGCTCCAGAGGAGGCCTCTTTGCCCATACCCAACTCAATGGTAATGTCGTGCAGCTCGTCTGGTGATAGTTGATAATTGATATTATCGTGGGTTATCCCATACGTTTTTAACGAAATCGATTTCGTGGCTGAAGCAGAATCCTTCATAGTTTAGTTTATTTGTTGGTACAAAACTAGAAAATATTCGCTTTTCGACCTTTTAAATACGGGTTAATTGAGTTCTTTTTGGGTTAAAATGTGATATCCCAAATAAATCCAAGCCATGATCAAGAAAACTCCCCCGATTGGTGTTAAAAAGCCGATAATCTTAAAGTCAAATGAAGTTAAACTGTTCAATGCCAATAGGTAAATTGAAAAAGAGAACAATACAACACCCAATAGCAAAAGGATAAAAACCGGCTTCTTTGCTTTAATCTTAACACCATTATACATACCCAGGAAAAGAAGGAACAAGGCATGATACATCTGGTACCGAACCCCTGTTTCAAAAGTATCAACAGCTTCGGAATCCACCAGCTTCTCAAGCCCATGGGCGCCAAAAGCCCCCAACACTATCGCCAACATTCCCAAAAAGGTCCCAGTGAGTAAAATTGTTCTGTTCATAACTTTTATTTGCTATTTTTTTAAAAATATAACAATTTAATACCTTAGTAACGATTAAACAAAAGTAAACAAAACGCATGGTCCGCACTATATTGGTTTTAGGCGCAGGTAAATCAACCTCATACTTACTAGATTATTTTTTAAAAAAGGCGAATGAAGAAAATATTCATTTAAAAATCGGGGATCTTCGTCCCGAAAATATCCCCGATGAATTTTCCAGACATTCCAATTGCACGGTATTTACGTTGGATATTTTTAATGAGGCCGATAGGAAAAAAGCTGTATCGGAAGCCTCCATTGTAGTTTCCATGTTACCAGCAAGTCTGCACATCAACGTTGCACACGATTGTATCGAATTCAATAAACATCTTATTACAGCATCGTACATAAGTAACGAACTAAAGGCTCTGGATGATAAAGTAAAAGAAAAGGGCCTTGTATTTATGAACGAAATTGGTCTTGACCCTGGAATCGACCATATGAGCGCCATGGAGGTAATAGATCGCATCCGGGACGCAGGTGGAAAAATGTTGCTGTTCGAATCCTTTACCGGCGGATTGGTAGCCCCGGAAAGCGACACCAATCTATGGCACTATAAATTTACCTGGAATCCCAGAAACGTGGTACTGGCCGGCCAAGGAGGCGCAGCAAAATTTATCCAAGAGGGCACGTACAAATACATACCCTATCAAAAATTGTTCAGAAGGACAGAATTTATGGACGTCGAGGGCTACGGCACTTTTGAAGCCTATGCCAATCGCGATTCCTTAAAGTACCGCGAAGCCTACGGCCTGCAAGACGCGTTAACACTTTTTAGAGGAACCATGCGAAGGGTAGGTTTTTCCAAAGCATGGCAAATGTTTGTGGTCCTGGGCATGACGGATGATAGTTACTCCATTGAAAATTCCGAAGGAATGTCCTATCGCGAATTTGTGAATTTATTTCTTCCCTATTCGCCTACAGATTCGGTAGAGTTAAAAATGAGACATTACCTAAAAATCGACCAAGACGATATTATGTGGGGCAAGCTTTTGGACTTGAACATTTTTGACGACTCTAAAAAAATTCCGCTCAAAAATGCATCGCCTGCACAAATGCTCCAATACATACTTGAGGATAGCTGGACCCTGAAAGAAGACGAAAAGGATATGATCGTAATGTACCACAAGTTTGGATACGAATTAAATGGCGAAAAAAAACAGATTGATGCCAATATGGTGGTCATCGGTGAAAACCGACGTTATACGGCAATGTCCAAAACTGTAGGTCTTCCCGTAGCTATCGCCACCTTAAAAATCCTGAACGGAGAAATTACGACACCAGGTGTACAAATTCCTATAAGCAAAGAGGTATACGAACCTATCTTATCCGAATTGCGTACCCAGGGCATCGAGTTCAAAGAATATCAAGTTCCCTATTTAGGTTACAATCCCGATTCGGTAGCGAGTTAAAATTTGTTAGATTTTGGATACCTTTAGCTATACTTTAAAATTCAAGAAGTGAAAAACAATAACAGTTCCGTAAAAATAGACGGTATTGACAAAAAGATTCTAAGGTATCTCATGGAGGATGCAAGACGACCCATTCTCGAAATAGCAAGAAACATAGGCATTTCGGGAGCCGCAATACACCAAAGACTCCGCAAACTGGAAAGCTCAGGGCTATTGGCAGGATCCAAATTTGTAATCAACCCAAAAGTATTGGGCTATTCTACCATGGCCTACATCGGCATTTATTTGGACAAGGCCATGACCAACCCGCGAGCGGTAAAACAATTGGAAGAAATTCCGGAAGTACTGGAATGCCATTACACCACAGGAAACTGGTCCATACTCATTAAAGTATTGTGCCGGGACAACGAACACCTCATGCAGGTCCTCAATAAAAAAATCCAACAGATCGAAGGAGTATCACGAACAGAAACCTTTATCTCCCTGGATCAGCAAATTGATAGACAAATACGGATTTGATATTTGTATTGAATCTAAATAAATATTACATTTGACCCCATGAATGTAGTATTCAAATCCAAATATTATACACTTTATCAATCCACGGCCGAACGCCGATATTATATCGATTTTGGACAAAAACTAATTCGCATGTCTCTTTGCGAGCTGTTATCCCTTAGGCACAAAATACTATCCATCTCCATAGAAAATCATTTTGATAGTGATTTGAATTCCCACGGTTTCGAAGTTTTGATGCTTTGCAATAAAGAGCATTTGTTCATCCTTAATACCTTGGAGGTACTAGATCTTAAAAATCTTATCCATAATGGTTTTGTGGCCATAGGACTTTCTGCCAAAGCCGAAGCCCTTACGTAAAAGACCTGCTTACTTTTATCCAGTCTTAATTGGTTTCTAAATTAAAGGGACCAGTACGCTGTACAGATTTAAATCTGTAACTTTATATCACAATCACATTAGAAACTTAGTATTATGAAAGATATCGCAAGACAAAGTATGAGCATAAAAGTGGAATCCATGGATTTGCTCAACGGACAAATAAAAATGGAAGCCCATGCCTCTGCGACCTATTTGGCCATGGCCTCATGGTGCGAGCAAAATGGTTTTTTTACCAGCGCCAAATTTTTCTTTAAACAAGCAGAGGAAGAACGTGAACATATGATGAAAATCTTCAATTTTTTGGTTGATACCGGAGGGAACCCAATTTCACCGGAAGTAACCAATATCAATCACGATTACTCTTCCATTGTTGATGTATTTGAATCTACTCTGGAGCATGAGGTAAAAGTGACCAAATCGATCCACAATATTGTTAAAAAAGCCCGTGAATCCGGCGATATTGCAACCGAGCGTTTCTTGGATTGGTTTGTAATGGAGCAGGTGGAAGAAGAAAATACCGTAAGGGACATCTTGGATATGATCGAGGTAACGGGCACCGAAGGTGTTGGACTCCAAATGATCGACAATCAAGTAGCGAACTGGATTGACTAAAAAAATCCAATCACAACAACCAAAAAGAGGCAGATTTTCGTCAACCTGAACTTGTTTCAGGTTCTCATAGTGATTTTTTTATCAGTTTGACGAGATTCTGAAATGAATTCAGAATGACGACTTCAACACTTACAATAAAAAAAGGGGCCGATTGGCCCCTTTTTATTTGAGTTATAATCAATTCTTAATCTCTTCCTCCAAAAACCTGCACCGCCCAGTACAATAGGGAGGCCAAGGCGCCCAAAGCTGCGACCAAATAGGTTCTTGCCGCCCATTTTAGTGCATCCTCTGCTCCGGAATACTCCTCTTGGGTAACCATGTTCTTTTGCTTTAACCACACCAAAGCCCTTTTACTGGCATCGTACTCAACGGGCAGGGTAATAAAGCTGAACAAAGTGGCAAATCCCATCATAATCAAACCAGCAACAGCTATATAAAAGCCAATACCGCCCGCTACACCCGTAGCGGCCATCAGCATAATTCCACCAAAAACCACCCAAGTGGACATTCCAGAGGTAACGCTCACCACAGGAACCAATTTGGAACGCATGGTCAACCATTCATATGCCTGCGCATGTTGTACCGCATGTCCACATTCGTGTGCCGCCACCGCGGCAGCAGAAGCATTTCGTTGGTTGTACACACCTTCACTAAGGTTTACGGTTTTATTCTTAGGGTTGTAGTGGTCCGTCAACATTCCGGGTGTGGAAATAACCTTTACATCCCTTATTCCATGATCATCCAGCATTTTTTGGGCAATCTCCGCACCACTCATCCCATTGCGCAAATGCACCTTGGAATACTTCTTGAACTTACTCTTTAATCGGTTGCTCACCAGCCAGCTGATCAGGGCAATTCCCCCGATCAATATATAATATGTCATCATAATTTAATCGTTTATATAAATATACCACATAAATGCAAAAACCCCGCCAAATCGTGGCAGGGTTAAAATACTGTCAAAATGTTAGTCCAGTTAGACCAATACCGGATCTAAATGAAAAGTTTCGGCGATTTCTTTGTAAATAATCTCTCCTTCAACAACATTCAATCCTTTTTTTAAGGACGGATCCAATTTGCATGCACTTCTCCATCCTAGATTGGCCAATTGTAGCACATAGGGCAGTGTAACATTCGTCAAGGCAACTGTAGAAGTATAAGGCACTGCCCCTGGCATATTGGCTACACAATAGTGAACTACATCATCTATAATAAACACCGGGTCCTCATGGGTTGTAGGCTTGGTGGTCTCCACGCATCCTCCCTGATCTACGGCAACATCGACAATTACGGTGCCCGGATGCATATCCTTTAGCATATCCCTGGTGATCAAGTTGGGTGCCTTGGCCCCTTTTAAAAGCACTCCCCCAATAATAAGGTCGTGCGTTTTTATATGTTTTCTGATGTTGAACTCGTTAGAAAAACCGGTTACAACATGACTTGGCATAATGTCGTTCACGTACCGGAGGCGCTTCATGTTCACATCCAAAATAGTGACCTGCGCACCCAGACCTGCTGCCATTTTAGCAGCCTGAATACCAACAGTACCCGCTCCCAGAACCAAAACCCTACCTGGTGAAACTCCGGGAACTCCACCCAAAAGCACTCCTTTTCCCTTAACAGGCTTTTCCAGATACTTTGCTCCTTGTTGTATTGCCATTCTGCCGGCGACCTCGGACATTGGGGTTAACAAGGGCAAGGTTCCATCTTCATCTTCCACCGTTTCGTAAGCAATACAAATGGCCTTACTCCTGATCATGGCCTTGGTCAAGGCTTCACTCGAAGCAAAATGGAAGTACGTAAACACAATCTGTCCTTCCTGAATTAAACTATATTCTTCTGCTATGGGCTCCTTTACCTTAACGATCATATCGCTCATGGCATACACTTGACCAATGGTATCCAAAATTGTGGCCCCGGCCTGCTGATAATCCTGATTGAAAAAACCACTGCCTTCACCTGCACCTGATTGCACGTAAACCGTGTGATTGTTCTTTACCAATTCAAATACTCCAGCGGGCGTCATGCCCACCCGGCTCTCATTGTTTTTGATTTCTTTCGGTATCCCAACAGTCATTTTGTTGTTTTTAATGGTTTCTGGGACCAAAGTTGTACAAAAAAAATGAATCACAACAGAAATAATCGATAAAAAGTAGGGGTATCAGGTTAAATAATGTATTTTTTAACATTTATACCCTCTATTTATATAGGTTTAATTAACTTTTTTATATTTTTTTGACTTTGCACCCCTAATTTTTTAGGGGTTATTGTGTTTTAAACAAAAAAGCATGCCGGTCGGCATGCTTTTTTGAGGGTATTCTTATAAAATTCGTATTGATTTTATCGTAAGGTGATGTTTTCGTCATCCTGAACTTGATTCAGGTTCCCATAAAACTGATTTAATCGTATGAGATTCCGAATCGAGTTCGGAATGACAGCAACAATTTATCGGATTACCCAACAATATTTACAATTTTACCTGGAACCACAATTACCTTTTTAGGCTCTCTGCCCTGCAATTGTTCCTTCGTTTTTTCGTGGGCCAGCACCGTGGCTTCAATATCCTCCTTGCTCATATCCAACGGCAACTCCAATTTAAAGCGCATTTTTCCATTAAAGGATATCGGGTATTCCTTACTGCTCTCCACCAAATATTTTTCCTCAAACTTCGGGAAAGGCACTTCGGCAATGGACCCGGTATTGCCCAACCGCTCCCAGAGCTCTTCGGCAATGTGCGGCGCGTAAGGTGAAACCAAAACTGCCAATGGACCGAGAATCGCCTTGCTGGTACATTTTTGAGATGTTAACTCGTTTACACAGATCATAAAGGTAGATACGGATGTATTGAACGAGAAGTTTTCGATATCCTCTTCCACTTTTTTGATGGTCTTGTGCAGCGTTTTGAGATTATCGGCGGTGGGTTCCGTTTCGGCTCCGCTCAGCGACCCATTTGTATATAACTTCCAAAGTTTTTTAAGGAAAGAGTGCACTCCGGAAATACCTGCCGTATTCCAAGGTTTGGACTGCTCCAATGGCCCTAAAAACATTTCGTACAAACGAAGGGAATCCGCCCCATACTCCTCACAAATGGCATCGGGGTTCACCACATTGTATTTGGATTTGGACATTTTTTCGACCTCGCGCCCAACGATATATTTTCCGTCACCTTCAAAAACTATTTCATATCCCATTCCCTTATTTTTCAAATAACCATCCAAATCCAATTCATCGGATGCATTCACCAATGAAACATCAGCGTGTGTTTTCATTAATGCTATGTCAAAGACAACTTGAGTTGGCGAATCTTCACTCAATTCAGAAATATATTTGATGTCAGGGAATTTTTCTAAAATCCAACCTTTTGCCCTATCATAATTATTGTGATTCCTTGTTTCTTCATATTCTTTTTCACCAATCAATAGCAAAATTGGCCTTTGCACATCCTTAGCAATTCCTTTTTTATCTCTTTCTAAATCATTTATTGAGTTATAAGTGCTAAAAGAAAATAAATAACCATACACAAAAGCACTCGTCCCCGTGATCATCCCTTGGTTGATCAACTTTTGGGCATATTCGTCCTTGGGCACATAACCCATATCAAACATAAACTTCTGCCAAAAGCGGGAATACAACAAGTGGCCCGTAGCGTGCTCGCTACCTCCAATATATAAATCCACATCTTGCCAATAGTTGATGGCTTCTGGAGAGAAAATAGCGTCATCATTACGCGGATCCATATACCTATTAAAGTATTGGGAACTTCCTGCCCAACCCGGCATGGTATTTAATTCTAGAGGGAATACAGTTTCATGATCAATTAATTGATTATTGACCACTGTACATTGTTTTACGTCCCACGCCCATTCGGTGGCGTTGCCCAATGGCGGCTCACCCGTTTCGGTGGGAAGATATTTTTCCACTTCGGGCAATTGCAAGGGCAAATGCTCCAAATCGATCATTTGCGGCATACCATCCTTATAATAAACAGGAAAAGGTTCGCCCCAGTAGCGCTGACGGCTAAATACGGCATCGCGCAAACGGTAGTTCACTTTTCCTTCGCCATGTCCGATCTTCTCCAACTCGGCAATGGCTTTCTTCATGGCATCCTTATAAGATAATCCATTCAAAAAGTCAGAATTGGCAATAATAGTAGTTTCCTTATCGGCAAATGCCTCTTCGGAAATATCCACCCCTTCAAAAATATTGGGGATATCTATATTATAATGTTTTGCAAAATCATAATCGCGTTGGTCGCCGCAGGGTACGGCCATAACCGCTCCCGTTCCATAACTGGCCAACACGTAGTCGCCAATCCAAATCGGGATAGGTTCTTTGGTAAACGGATGCTCTGCATAAGCTCCCGTAAATACCCCTGAAATGGTTTTTACATCGGCCATACGGTCGCGCTCGGAACGTTTTGCCGTAGCTTCCACATAAGCATCAACCTCAGCTTTTTGCTCCGGGGTCGTAATTTTGGCCACCAATTCATGCTCAGGAGCCAACGTCATAAAACTTACACCGAAAATGGTATCGGGGCGGGTGGTGAAGACTTCTATCTCGTAAGGCTTCTCGACTGTGCTCGAAGTGACGTCCCGGTCGCTTCGACTACGCTCAGCGTCCAACACATTAAAAGTAACCGAAGCACCCACGGAACGCCCAATCCAGTTCGTCTGGGAATCTTTTAATGGCTGAGGCCAATCAATTTTATCCAATCCGTCCAACAAACGCTGGGCATAAGCTGTGATGCGCATGCTCCATTGCGTCATTTTTTTACGAACCACGGGGTGACCTCCACGCTCGGAAACCCCATTTACGATTTCATCATTGGCCAAAACGGTTCCAAGGGCAGGACACCAGTTCACTTCGGTATCCGCCAAATAAGTCAATCTGTATTTTAAAAGGATTTCTTGCTTTTCCTTGTCGGAATACGCATTCCAAGTGGCAGCATCAAAACTTGGGACATCATCATCACAAGCAGCATCAACATTGGCATTTCCTTCTTTTTCAAAAATGGAAATCAGACCGGAGATGTTTTCTGCTTTGTCGGATTTCTTGTTGTACCAAGCGTTGAACAATTGGATAAAAATCCATTGTGTCCACTTGTAATATTGTGGGTTGGAGGTTCGCACTTCGCGGCTCCAATCAAAAGAAAAACCTAGTTGGTCCAACTGCTCGCGGTACCGGTTAATGTTGTTTTCCGTCGTAATCGCAGGATGCTGACCCGTTTGAATCGCATATTGCTCCGCTGGCAACCCGAAGGAATCGTAGCCCATTGGGTGCAACACATTGAATCCTTTGTGTCTTTTGTAACGCGAATAGATGTCCGTGGCAATGTATCCTAGCGGGTGCCCTACGTGCAGGCCTGCCCCCGAGGGGTAAGGGAACATCGACAATGCATAAAATTTAGGTTTATCGGAATCGTTGGATGCCTTAAAAGTTTCATTTTCTGCCCAATACTTCTGCCATTTGGCTTCAATCTCGCGGAAATCGTAATTCATTGTTAATCTTGTTCAATTTCGTGTGCAAAAATAGGTTTAATCCCCTAAATACAATTTACTTTTCTATTTTTACGTACTGATTCATATTCTATGAGCCAATATATTGAACGATATCAGAGACGAAAACTGATTTCCTCCTACTTTTCCGTGGCTTTGAGCATTGCCTTGGTCCTGTTTCTTTTGGGTGTTTTGGGCCTTTTGGTGCTCAACACCAAAAAATTGGCAGACCATTTTAAAGAGCAGATCACTATTTCGGTGTTTTTGAAAGATAATGCCAAGCCGGTCGAGATTGACCAGTTACAAAAAAGTTTGGCCCTTGCGGAGCACACAAAATCCGCCGAATACATTTCCAAAGAAGATGCGGCGGAACAATACAGCGAAGATATTGGCGAAAACTTTGAAGAGTTTTTGGGCTACAATCCCTTGAAAAATTCCATCGATGTGCATTTAAAGGCCGATTTTGTCTCTCCACAACAAATTGATGAGATTGCAGAAGACTTGGCGGCCAAGGCCTACGTGGACGAAGTTAGCTATGACAAACCCTTGATCTCCTTGCTCAACAACAACGCACGGAAAATCAGTTTATGGATATTGGTGGCCAGTGCTGTTTTCACCGTAATTGCCGTTTTATTGATTAATAGTTCCATCCGACTTTCCATTTATTCCAAAAGATTCATTATTAAAACCATGCAAATGGTAGGCGCCACCAAAACCTTTATCCGAAGGCCTTTTATCTGGACCAACATTAAACTGGGCATGGTCGGGGCAGTTGTCGCTTTGATCGGGTTGGGTGTATTGGTGTTCTATATCGACAAAAACTTCCCCGAACTGAATCTTTTGCAAGATTATATCGTTCTCATTATTTTGTTCGTTAGTGTATTTGGTTTGGGCGTTATCATTTCGTGGGCCAGCACCCATTTTGCGACCCAACGCTTTTTAAACCTGAGAACGGACGATCTTTATTACTAAATTTGCAGCATGAGCAAGAAAAACAACAACGGTTCAAAGCCTACAAAAGAATTTGTTTTCCAGAAGAAAAACTATCTCTTCCTATTTATAGGTATTGCCTTTATTGCCCTTGGGTTTATTTTGATGAGCGGTGGCGGAAGCGACGACCCCGAAGTATTCAACCCCGAGATATACAACTTTAGAAGAATCCGTCTTGCACCAACTTTAATTCTTATTGGTCTGGGCATTCAAGTGTACGCCATTTTGTTGAATCCTAACAAGAAAAACAAGGAGTAATTTGGAGATAATCGATGCTATTATCCTTGGAATCATTCAGGGATTGACCGAATTTTTACCCGTTTCGTCCAGCGGACACTTGGAATTGGGAAAAGCCATATTGGGAGCACAGGCCGTTCCAGAGGAAAGCCTTTTATTTACCGTAATCTTGCACTTTGCCACGGCACTGAGCACCTTGGTGGTATTTCGGAAAGATGTTTTCGATATTTTAAAAGGCCTCTTTCAATTTAAATGGAACGAAGAGACCCAATTTTCCTTAAAGATCGTTATTTCGATGATTCCCGCCGCCTTGGTAGGATTGTTTTTAAACGATTTTATCGAAGTATTTTTTGATGGGGCCATTGTAATCGTAGGGATAATGCTCATAATTACGGCATTTTTACTGTATTTGGCAGATTTGGCCAAAACTACGGAAAAAGGTGTTTCTTTTCGTAGTTCCTTTATTATTGGAATGGCACAGGCCGTTGCCATTCTGCCCGGTATTTCCCGAAGTGGGGCAACTATTTCGGCTGCCGTACTTTTAGGAGTTGACAAGACAAAATCGGCACGTTTTTCCTTTTTAATGGTAGTCCCGTTGATCTTGGGAAAAGTGGCCAAAGATCTTATGGGAGGCGAAATCAATTTTCATGGTGATCAGGCCATAGCCATGGGGGCAGGGTTTGCAGCCGCTTTTTTTGCCGGATTGGCAGCCTGTACCTGGATGATCAAGCTGGTACGCCAGAGCAAGCTTAGTTATTTTGCCATTTACTGTTTAATAGTTGGGTTAATTGCCCTTGCTTGGAGCATTTGGGGATAGATCAGTATATTTGATGCCAAAATCCCAATTTTTTGAATACCCAAGAAGATTTTTTGAACGGTCGGATACTCTTGATCGATAAGCCTTTGGAATGGACTTCGTTCCAAGCAGTGAATGCCCTAAAATGGGCCATCCGGAAAAAATTCAATCTAAAAAAAATTAAAATTGGCCACGCTGGAACATTGGACCCTTTGGCCACAGGACTATTGATCATCTGCACGGGAAAATTCACCAAAAAAATTCCAGAGCTTCAAGGACAGATAAAAGAGTACACAGGAACTTTTACTTTGGGAGCTACTACGCCTTCATACGACCTGGAGACCGAAGTGAACGAGACCTTTCCCACAGAACATCTTACCAATGAATCAATCCAAGAAGCCACGACACAATTTTTAGGAGAGATTGACCAAGTACCCCCTATTTTTTCAGCCTTAAAAAAAGATGGGAAGCGATTATATGAACTCGCCAGGGAAGGCAAACAAGTGGAGATAAAATCAAGAAAAATAGAAATTCTTGAATTTGAGATTACCCGAATTAATCTCCCCGAAGTGGACTTTAGGGTAGTCTGTAGCAAAGGGACCTATATACGTTCGCTTGCGCACGATTTTGGCAAGGCTTTGGCGTCCGGGGCCCATCTTAGCAAACTAAGAAGAACCAAAATAGGGGATTTCAACGTAGATAATGCTACAAGCCCCAATGTTTTCAAGGAAAAACTTGAGGTAAATACACCGACCTAAATAGGTCCAAATAAAATATTTTAATAAAAAAGCGGTTATAGTAAAGCCATGAACCTTAACAAGAGCCAGTTATCACTTTTGATTACTTTCTTCTCTATGTCCATAGTGATTTTATTGCTTTTCAATATTCACTTAGGAGGCATAAAAGAGGATGAGTATGTTATTGAAATGAGCCTGGCCGATGAGGACATAGAAAAACTTATTGAGGAGGAGGAAGAACGCTTGGAAGAAATGCAGGCAGCCAATGACCCCATTAAAAGCCACATGGCCGTAAACCAAACAGCAAAACCAAGTGTGGGAAACCCCGAACCCTTAAAAACACTGGAAGAGCTCATGGAAGAAAGAGCTTTGAGCAGCGAGACGGGAGAATATGCAGATAACTCAGGTTTTGAAGAGCAATTGAAACAATTGCGAGCCCAACGTGATGAGAAAAAGGAAAAATTAGGGGAACGTGATGCCCAAAAAGAAGAGTTTACCGATTACCTAAAAGATAGGCGAACTTCCATTTCCTATTCTTTGGTGGACAGAAACGCATACTACCTACCCCCACCGATTTATACCTGTATTGAAGGAGGAAAAGTTGTTGTGAATATTTCCGTGGATGACAATGGTTATGTAACGGAAGCCAGCTTTAACGATAAAAGTTCTGGAACCGACAACGGTTGTTTGGTGGACAACGCGATTGCCTATGCCCTGAAAGCACGTTTTAGCCCAGATTCCAAGGCGTCACAAATTGGAACGATCACTTATCTATTCCAAAGCAAGTAATTCCAAGATATCCTCTAGAATATTTTCACCTTTGTTTTTATTGTACCAGACCTGAAGTTCTTGTTTAAACTCATCGGTGAGCTTACCATGTTCTCTTTTGCAATCCTCCACCATTTGAGTAGCTATGCTTGGCCTGGGACCCCACTCTCCCACAATTTCGTTATGGTCGGCATCAAAAACTATCACTTTGGGAATTGACCTTGCTCCATTGGTCAAAAATGCATCCATTAAATCGAGACTTTCATCTCTCAAAACAGCCTTAAAGTCAATATTGGGGTTTGCTTCCGCTATTTTATTGATAATTGGTAGGCTAGCTGCCGCATCGCCACACCAGCTCTCGGTCAGGGCCAAAAACACCAGATTCCCTTTTAATTGGGATAGCTTTTGTTGGTCATCTTCAGAAATTTTAAATGTTTTGTCCCAACGAGCCATTCTACGGTCGCCAAGTTTGGTATAATTAATTAGGGCATCGGATTGAACAGGACCAGTAGTTTTACCGGATTTTGCGAGTTCGCTCACCAATTCGCTATAAGTTCTGTAATCCATCCCTTTCTGAAGATATTCCCGGACTATTTCCAATCGATTCTTTTCCAATACTTCCATAAAATTGATTTTTTCAAAAGTACATTGGGCCATCCACCCATTTTCTGACTTTTGTCATTGGTAGTTATTAGAGGCTATTCCTTACAATGCTTTGGGGTTAATGGCCAAACTCTTGAACAACATCGCTTTGGCATGGAAAAATTTGTTCTGCATTTCGTTCTGCTTTATGTAAGCATCGATAAGCTTGCTTTCCCTGGAATTGATCAAAAACAGGGAACTTTCCCCAAAACTGAATTTACGTTCTTCGGCGGTCAACATCGTGGAATAGTCATTTACTATATCCCGGATGAGTTGATTTTGTTGGGTAAAAGAGTCCAACTCGTTATAAATGGCAATTACTTTGTTCTGAATTTCCACTTCGGCATTGTCGCGCTCATATTCGGCATCCCTGAGTTTAAATTTTGCCAATTTTAGGTCTCCACGTTCCTTGCGCAGGAATATGGGCATTTGAAAACTTAAGCCCGCTTTGTAGTTCTCGGTAACAAATGAGTTTATGAATTCTGGTGTTTCGGTTATAAAATTGTATTCCGCCTTTAATTTTGGCAATAGTTTATTGGCTTTCAATCTTTTGTCAACCGTCAACCCTTCTATTTTATAGTTCAATGACAAAAGTTTCGGATGTGATGCCAAACTGAAGCTATCCAATGGCATACCCTCGATCTCCAATGTTGAATTGATATCCATCTCGGGCTCCAAATTAGGTCTTACCCCAGGTTGAAGCTCAACGGGCACATCCTCGATCCATAGGTAATTACTGAGTTCGAGTGATTTTTTCATCAGTTTCACCTTGGCTTGTTGATAACCTAAATCCCGGTTTCGAACAGCAATTTTTGCCTCTACTGTATCGATCATGGCAACTTCGCCGGCCATGGCACTTTCCTTGACCCCCTGAAAACGAGTTTCGGCATTTTGTAAAAAATCCCGGTACACTTCGGCATCCTTAAAGGCCCTTAACCAATCAAAATAGGCCAATGAGGCATTGTATAAGACTTGGTTTACCTGTAGATCTTGTTCGGCTTTGGTCTGTTCCCTAAAAAACTTTGCCCTTTTTAAGGTTGCCATTCGCTCATTGATCCAAAATCCTTGCAATACGGACATGGAGACCCCTGCACTGTACAGACCATCATCTGGCAAAGTCTCGTCGGGATTGAGATAGGTACCCTCACGCTGTTGATAATTCCCTTTTAGCTCAATACCAAACCATGTAGGTATCTTAAAAGTCGTATTCAATCGATCCCAATACTCGGTCCCTTTAAACTCTTTGGTATCGTAATCTACCTCAACTTTAGGGTCAAAACCACCCCTTGCTTTCATAAGGTTGGCCTGCCCTATGGCAATATTCAGTTGTGCCTGCTTGGCAATGGGGTGATATTTTTTTACATACCCCAAATATTCCTTAAAGCCGAGCACCGATACATCTTGTTGTGCATAAAATGTACAGGTAGCAAAGATCAGTAGGGCAAAAAATAAAAGTTGGCTTCTATTTCTTTGTGGCATTTGCGCTAGTATTTTGGGGTTGATAATAATTTGGAGGGAAGCCGTTGAGCTGTCTCCACAATTCAAACCAAACCGGAACGTCTTCCAAAAGTGCGATGGTACTTGCTCCGGATCCTACACGAATATCTTTTGGCCATGGGGCTTCTTCTTCGTCCGGCGCCAATAGTACCCGGTATTTCCCATTGGGGCTGATGAAGTTTTCGATGGCCACGACCTTACCGCCAAAAGTACCGTAGGATGCATTGGGCCAGCCGCTAAATACGATAGCCGGCCACCCATCAAACTGAATCCGCACTTTTTCATCCAAATGGATCAAAGGCAAATCTATGGGCTCCACAAATGTTTCTACGGCCACATCATAATTAGCGGGCATTATACCTACCAATTGGGCACCTTCTTTAAAAGTTTCCCCGATTCCGGATTGGATCGCCTTTGTAATATACCCATTTTGAGGAGCACGTATGTACAGCATATTGTTCCTCATCTCGTAGTTGGTATATTGATTCTCCAATTTTGTTACCTGTGCCTCGGAATCGAACTGATTGGATTGCGCCGTGTAAAGATCGCTCTGTGCCTTGGAAATCTTATCCGTATACTCCGCCTTTACCCTATTGATTTCCACTTGCGCATTGATCACATCGTTTTTACTGGTCAACAATTTGTTTTCCTGACTTATCAATTTGGCCTGGGTCTCTTGCAACTTAAGGCGTTTCTCCTCAACATCTGTCACAGCTTTTAGGCCTTCTTCTTGTAATTTTTGAGTACGATCGTACTGCCGTTGGGCAATGGTAATGTTGGTGTTTGCCGCTTCCAGATCAATACTGTCGCTTTTCACCTTTAATTTGGACTGCACCAATTTATTTCGGGCTTGCTCCAATTTTAGTCCCAACTCACTTTTGAGTGCATTTATTTGTTGGTTCAGCGCTTTGACCTTTTCCTGATACGACGTTACGGCCATTTCCTTTGCTTTGATCTGCTGACCGGTGCGCTCTACCAAATTGGGGTCGAAATACTCACTTTTTACTTCGGAAATATATAGGATGGTGTCCCCTTTTTGCACATAGTCCCCTTCTCTTACATACCATTTTTCTATTCGGCCAGGTATCGGGGACTGTATGGTCTGCGGTCTTTGATCCGGTGTCAGCGTTGTAAGGAACCCTCTACCCGTGATATTCTGTGTCCAGGGCAAAAACATCATAAAGAACACTGTTATGGAAAAATATGCCAAAAAGCGATTAAAATGTTTGTAATGTCTTTTATGAAAGACTTTTTGGCCCGCCTTATAACCTGTAAGGTCCACTTTCTCGTTCAACTTGTTATTGGAAGAAATATTGAGCATGAGCTTTATTTTATGTTTGTCAATCTACCGTTATCCATTCGAATGATCTGATTACAGCGACTCTCCCATTTTGGGTTCTCGCTAACCACTACAAGTGCCCATCCATTGGCCGGATCCGTAAGGAAGTCCATCATCCGTTCTGTTGCTTCTTCATCGTATTGCTCCAAAGGGTCCTTTAAGATCATTAGCTTTGGTCTGGTAACAACACTGCGTGCCAAAACAATTTTTCTGGAGATAAAGTCCGGTATTTTTTTACCCTCGGGGTACAAGATGGTTTTAAGTCCCTGTGGCTGTTCTTTAACGAACTCAGTAAGCCCCACTTTCTCCAAGGCCCAGTACACATCTTCCATCGGTATATCTTTGTTTCCAAAGGTAATATTGTCCAACAGCGTTCCTTCGAATGGATATTCTTCTTTAAGGGAATGCCCTAAATATGCACGGTACTGGCTTAGTTTTACACCTTGGAGCGATACATTGTTCACATATATTTTACCGGAATCGGGTTCTAGGATCCCAGCCATCATTCTTAAGAGCGTGGACCGGCCGGAACCACTTTTTCCCAATATCAACAATTTGGAATCGGGACCAACGGTCAAGGACAGGTTATCTATAATCTTCTTTTCCAGTCCGGGAACCTTGTACACTACGTCTTGTAGTTCGATAGTTAACCCATCTTGATCATTGAATGGGGTTTCCCCGTCTTTGGGCTCCAATTTCTTGTCCACGACCTGCCCCATTTTTTCTAAAGAGGTTAAAAGGTCATAAAATGTTTCCAATCCCAAAATCAGTTTTTCAACAGAACTGATCACCAAAAGAATGATGATTTCCGCAGCTACGAACTGTCCTATGTTCATTTGCTGGTCCAGAACCAATAATCCTCCGATCAACAACAATCCAGCCGTAACCAAGACCTTAAAACCGATCATTTGAATAAATTGTAGGACCAATACTTTAAAGTGGTTTTCCCTGGCCTCTAAATAATCACTTACAAGAGCATCGTTCTTGTCCAAGGCATGGGATGTTTTTCCAGAAAGTTTAAAACTAATAATGGATCGGGCGATCTCTTGTACCCAATGCGCCACTTTGTACTTTATTTTTGATTCTTCCAAACTGGTATCCAACCCTCTTTGTGCCGTAAATTTGAATACGATGTAAATCAATAAGAGCAACAAGAGTCCGTATATGATAAAGAACGGATGATAAAAGGATAGCAGCAACAGACCAAATACGATCTGCAACAAAGCTGCTGGAAAATCTATCAATATTTTGGACAGTGATTTTTGGACGGTCAGCGTATCAAAAAAACGATTGGCAAGTTCTGGTGGATAGTAATACCTCAACTCGCTCATCTTAATTTTTGGAAATCGGTAAGCAAACTCAAAAGATGCCCTGGTAAAAATTTTCTGTTGTAAATTTTCAATGATTCGTATCTGCATCAATTGCAAAACACCTACAAATGCAACCCCCAAGGTCACCAAAACTACCAGCACGATCCACGATGTGCTTACTCTGGCCCCCTGTATAAGATTAATTATGGCCTGTATCCCCAATGGCAGGGAAAGGTTGACCAATCCGGCAAAAATTGCATAGTAAAATATCTGAAAAATGTCTTTCTTGTCCAAGGTCAGAAGTCCCGTTAACCGTTGCCAAGCCGTGAGTATATGTTTAGCCATTTACTTTTTTGTTTAAGGTGCGAAAAATTAAATCTGTAAAAAAAGTTGTTGGTGTTATCTTATGGTTACAATTGGTTATGGTAGGGAAATGTTCCTGCAAAAAATATTGATGGAGCGATCCTTCCAAAACGTTGCTGGCCAAACTGATCGGATAAGGATAGTGATCGTCCACTGCTTTGATCATATCACTAAGACGGTTGATCAGTCTTTTGTAAACAACAAAGTAACCGTCCTTGTTTTCTTGGTTGATTTCTTTTACCAAATAGGATTTGGAGTATTCGTTTATGATCAATCTGCTCAATACCACTTCGTTCACATGGGTCACGGAAGTATCCTCCTCAATGCTCTTGGTCAAGATCTCCACCGCCTTTTCCAGTTTTTTTACCGGGTCGGATATCCCATTGGTGGCAAAAACCATTCTATACTCCATCCATCCCCAATACCACGTGGCCAAATAGAGTAGAAGTTTATGCTTGTTCTCGAAATACCGATAAATGGAACTTTCGTTGGAGTTTATTTTTTCTCCCAGTTTTTTGAAGGTAAAATGATCAAACCCGATTTCATCGATCAACAGTATACTGTGCTGCACAATATTCTTTCCTAAAGTGGAAGACTCCGGGTCTTTTATATAAAGTTTCTCGTTAACTCCAATTTTTAAGGATTTCATAAGTAAATCCATTACTCACACTTTTAAAATTTTCTCTCGCAAATATAAAAGTAATACTATTATTATATAATACT
Source organism: Flagellimonas alginilytica (assembly GCF_042134605.1). Taxonomy (GTDB): domain Bacteria; phylum Bacteroidota; class Bacteroidia; order Flavobacteriales; family Flavobacteriaceae; genus Flagellimonas; species Flagellimonas alginolytica. Next base: position 1,157,568 of record NZ_CP169638.1, read on the forward strand.
TTAACTTTCAATTAACTCTAGACTTTTTCCATTACTTTTGATAAAAAGTGAACTGCGATGAAGAAACATAGGTGTGGATGGTGCTTGGGCGACCCACTCTACGAAGCTTACCACGACACGGAATGGGGAGTTCCAGTTAAGGATGACTCCACGCTCTTCGAGTTTTTGATACTTGAAACGTTTCAAGCTGGTTTGAGCTGGATCACTGTTTTACGCAAACGCGAAAATTTTAGGGAGGCCTTTGATAATTTCGACTACAATAAGATTGCTCAATACAATCAAACCAAAATCGATAGCCTGTTACAAAACCCGGGCATCATCAGAAATAAATTTAAAGTAAATGCCACGGTATCCAATGCACGGGCATTTATGGCCACGCAAAAAGAGTTTGGTAGTTTTAGCAAGTATATTTGGGATTTTGTGAACGGCAATCCCATAAAAAACGAATGGGAAAATTATAGGGATGCTCCTGCCACTACCGAACTATCCGACATTATTAGCAAGGATCTAAAAAAACGAGGGTTCAAGTTTGTTGGCAGTACGGTTATTTACGCCCATATGCAGGCCACTGGTATGGTAAACGACCACGAAGTAAATTGTTTTAGATACCATGAAGTATAAAGTCATCATACTGGCAATACTTGCTATGGCACAGACCGTGTTTGCGCAAAACAAGTACGAAAGAGAGTCCAGAATAGAGCAAGAACAATTCCCTTCCAAATCCTATGGATTGATCCAAGAATACCTACAAAACGCCAAACGTGTTCGTTTTTATCAGGAAACGGACAGCACAAAAAAAAGCTACGAAGTCAAATTTAAAAAAGGCCGTCTGCATTACAGCGTGGAATTTAACGAGCAAGGTTCTCTGGAAGATGTGGAATTTAAAGTAAAAGAGCGGGACCTCCCCAATGCCACGTGGGATGCGATACAACACTATTTGGCAAAAAACCACAGTAATCACAGGGTAAAGAAAATACAGCAACAATATCCGGCCCGCAAAGGACAGTCCGTGGAGAAAACCCTATACAATGCGTTCCAAAATTTAATTTTGCCAGATGTAAATTATGAGCTTATATTCTCGGCAAAAGAAAAGAATGGTTTTCAAGAATACGAAGCTTTGTTCAATGCCGACGGAAATCTAATCGCCATTCGTAAATCTTTCCCTCCAAGCTATGACCATGTG